>DASVIS010000001.1:0-7131 GCA_036381995.1 Vicinamibacterales bacterium
CAGGGTAGTGGGCGGTCAACTCCACGGTGCCTGCCGGGTTGACGAATTGACATTATGTCGTTGCTGACGCGCGCGATTACGTGGCTCAGTGACGGCGTCTGGGGCCCGTGGAACACGAGCATCGGAGCCGTGCCGGGCCCGCTCGTCGTCCTGCTGCTCGGGGTCGGCCTGTTCCTGACGTTCCGCTTCCGGTTCGTGCAGGTGCGCCGGTTTCCCGAGGCCGTTCGTACCATCATCCCCCGACAGTCGGGTGCCCGCGGCGTTCTCACGCCGTTCCAGGCCTTCATGACGGCCCTGGCCGCCTCGATCGGCACGGGCAACATCGCCGGCGTCGCCACGGCGGTGGTGGCGGGCGGGCCCGGGGCCGTGTTCTGGATCTGGTGCTACGGCTTCGTGGCTACGGCTATCAAGTTCGCCGAAGCGGTTCTCGGGGTGTCGTTCCGGGGACAGCGCGGGGGGACCGTATTGTCCGGTCCGATGTACTACCTCCGCGACGGTCTCAAGTCGCCGCGCCTCGCGTGGGCCTATGCGCTCGTCGCCGGCGTGGCGGCGCTCACGACGACCCCGTTCACTCAGCCAAACTCGATTGCCGTCGCCCTGCAGGCGGAGTTCGCCCTGAACCCGTGGGTGTCAGGGGGGATCATCGCCGTCCTGACGTGGCTCGTCATCGTCGGCGGCGTGAAGTCGATTGGACGGGCGGCCGAGAGACTTTCACCCCTGAAGGTGTTCCTGTACCTGGCCGGCGGGCTGTTCGTGATTGGAGCGAATGCCGCGCGACTGCCCGAGGTGATTGCGGCCATCTTCCGCGAAGCGTTCTCGCTGCGCGCGGCGACGGGCACGGCAACCGGCATGGCGTTGATGGTGGGGATGCGCTACGGGCTGGCGCGCGGCGTCTATGCCAACGAAGCGGGATACGGCACCGCGGCCGTGGCGTATGGGACCGCCCGCAGCGATCATCCGGAGCAGCAGGGGCTGAACGCGGTGATCGAGGTCTTCGTGGTCTCATTCCTGACTTCCTCGATCAGCGCACTCACGATTCTGGTCACCGGGGCGTGGACCTCTGGCCTCAACAGCACCGCGGCCGTCGCGCAGGCGTTCAACAGCGCGATCCCGGTGGCTGGCGGCTGGATCGTGGCCTTCTGCGCCTTCCTGTTCGGCTACACGACGCTGATCGGGTGGGCCTACTACGGCGAGCAGTTCTTCGAATACATCCTCGGCGTGCGAGTGACACGCGCGTATCGCTGGACCTACTGTGTGCTGATTGTGTTTGGCGCGGCCGCGAAGGTGGAAACGGTGTGGGCCTGGGGCGACCTCATGAACGGCCTGCAGGTGTTCCCGAACGTGATCGGCCTGCTCGGCCTGAGCGGCTTCGTCGCCGCCGTTGCCCGTCGAAAGCCGAGAGCCGAACGCCAAGAGTCGTGAAGATGGAGCGGGGTACGGGAATCGAACCCGTTTAGAGGGCTTGGGAAGCCCTTGCCCAACCAATAGGCCAACCCCGCTCGGCAGGACAAGATATTCTATTACAATCTGTGATCTTGCGGTCTTGCGATCGCAGGATGTTCACCCTCGGATGTAACTGAGCACCTCATCCCGTTTCTCCGCCATCCGCCGAGGCGTCTTCCCCTCGAGATTGAGGCGAAGCAGCGGCTCGGTGTTCGACGGCCGGACGTTGAAGTGCCAGTCCGGATACTCCACTGACACACCATCGAGCTGATAGACCTTCCCGTCCTTGTACTTCGCGGTCAGCCCCGCGATCTTCTCGCCGCAGACGCTCATGCTGCTGACCTTGGTGTTGATCTCTCCCGAGATGAAGTACTTCTCGCGGAGCGGCGCCAGCAGTTCGGCCAGCGTCTGTCCCTTGCGCGACATCAGTTCGAGAAGCAGCAGCGCAGGGATGAAGCCGTTGTCGGCGTAGAAGTTGTCTCGAAAATAGTAGTGCCCCGTCACCTCGCCGCCGAAGATCGCGTTGTCCTCGCGCATCCGGCGCTTGATGAACGCGTGCCCCACCCGGTTCATCAGTGCCGTGCCGCCGTAGCGCGCCACGATGTCCTTGACGGCGTAGCTCGCGCGCAGGTCATAGATGACCGTGGATCCCGGATGCTTGATGAGAAACGCCTCTGCGAGAAGCGCCGTGACGAAATCCCCGGGCACGAACTCACCCTGTCCGTCGATGAAGAAGCAACGATCGGCGTCGCCGTCCCACGCGAGGCCGACGTCGGCCTTCTGGCGAATCACTTCTTCGACGATGTCGCGGCGATTCTCTTCGATCAGGGGATTGGCTTCGTGGGTTGGGAAGTTCCCGTCGATCGTGAAGCACAGGTTCGTCGTCCTGCACGGGAGGCGGTCGAACAGCCTGGGCGCCACCAGGCCGGCCATGCCGCACCCGGCATCCAGGACCACGTTGAACGGCTTGAAGACGGACGGGTCGATGAACTTCAGAACGTGCTCGACGTAGGCGTCCAGGACCTCGGCCCTCGTGACCGTGCCGCGCGCGGCGGCCGGCTCCGGCAACGTGCCCTTCATGATCATCTCACGAATCTCGGAAATACCGGCGTCCCCGCTCAGCGGAACGGCAAGCTGGCGAACGAGCTTCACGCCGTTGTACTGCTTCGGGTTGTGCGAGGCGGTAACCTGCGCGCCTCCCTCGAACCCGCCGGCGGCCACGGCGTAGTACAGCATGTCGGTTCCGGCCAAGCCGTAGTCGACGACATTCGCGCCCTGGCTGTTCGCGCCGTCGATGAAGGCCGCGGCCAGCGATGGGGACGAGATCCGCATGTCGCGGCTCACCGCGATTCGCTTCGCCCCGAGATAGGTGATGAACGCGCGGCCGATGTCGTGCGCAATCGATTCATCGATCTGGTCCGGATAGGTACCCCGGACGTCGTACGCCTTGAAGATCGCGGGGTTCACCGGTGTTGGAGACATGGGGAGAACTCCAGGGCCGCCACTGTCGGGCGCGCCTACAACTTGCTGTAGTCGGTAATCACCGACTTGTCGCCGAGGACGATGCCGCCGCCGAGGGTCGAGTTGCGCCCGACATGGCAGTGCCGGCCGAGGATGGACTGCCGGACGAGCGCGTCGCGGCAGACGCGGGTGTTCGCCCAGATGATCGAGCTGTCGATGCGGGCGTCTTCCTCGATGTAGCACTGGCGGCCGAGGACCGAATAGGGTGCGACGTGGGCGCCCGCCTTTACGATCGCGCCGTCGTCGATGAAGCACGGTCCCTCGACCTTCGCGCCGTCCTCGATGCGTGCCTCGGCCGAGACCATGGCGAAGTTCTGCGGTGACCCTTCGAAGGGCGGCGCGGAGAAGCGATGGTCCATGATGTCGCGGTGCACCTGGGCGTACTTCTCGGGCGTGCCGATGTCGATCCAGTAGCCCCGGTACACGTAGCCGACGAAGGTCTCGCCGCGCTCGACCAGGGACGGAAAGTAGCTCCGCTCGATCGACCACGCGGTATCCCTGGGAATCCGGTCGAGTGTCTCCGGTTCCAGGATGTAGATGCCCGCGTTGATCGTGTCGCAGGTGATTTCGTCGGCCTTGGGCTTTTCGAGAAACCGGCGAACGTTGCCGTCCGGGTCGGTCTCGACGAGGCCGTAGGCCGTCGGGTTCTCGACCGGCGTCAGCACGATCGTCGCCTTCGCCTTTCGCTCGTAGTGGAGCCGCAGCACGGCGGCGAGGTCGACCTGCGTCATGACGTCGCCATTGAACACGACTACCGTCTCGTCCAGCGCACCGCCCGCGTATTTGATGGCTCCGCCGGTGCCGAGCGGCGCGGGTTCGACGACGTAGGAGATCTTCACCCCGAGGCCGTCGCCGTGCCCGAAGATCTCTTCGATCCGGCGCGGCTGGTAGTTCAGGCTCAGGATGACCTCGTCGATCTCGGGAAGCTTCTTCACGAGGTCGATTTGGTAGTGGAGGAACGGCCGGCCGAAAATCGGGACGATCGGTTTCGGCGTGTGAATGGTCAAGGGGCGCAAGCGCGTGCCCTTGCCGCCGGCGAGAAGGATGGCTTTCATGACAGCCGCTTATCATATCGCAATTCCCGGCCGTCACCTCGGCCGTTTGGGTCCGGATGGGAGGCGCGATACAATGTCACCGCTCGTCCGACGACCTGGATCCGCAGATGAACCTTCCGAATACGCTGACGTTGTCGCGCATCTTCCTGGTGCCGCTCCTCGTCGTGGTCCTGCTGACCAAGTTCGAGGGGCGTCAGATCGTTGGCGTGGACAAGGACCTCGTGGCTGCAGCCATCTTCGGTCTCGCCTCGCTGACCGACTGGCTCGACGGCTACCTGGCCCGGCGCCGCCAGCAGGTCACGCCGCTCGGGCAGATGATGGACCCGCTTGCCGACAAGTTGCTGACCTCGGCGGCGTTCATCTCGCTCGTGCAGATGGAAGTCGCGCCCGCGTGGATGGTGGCGGTGATCATCGGCCGGGAACTGGCCATTACCGCGCTCCGGAGCATCGCCTACTCGCGCGGCGTGACCATCCCGGCCTCACCGATGGGGAAGGTCAAGATGATTGCCGAGGTCGTGGCGATCCTCGGCATGATTCTCGGCCAGGCGCGGCTGGGACGCCTGTACATCCTGGCGCCGCTGGCGTTGTGGGTGGCGGTCGTCACCGCCGTGGTGTCCGCGATCGACTACTACCACAAGTTCATGCGTCGGCACGGCGAGGACGTCAGGCTCAAGACGTAGCGTCCTTCTTCTTCTCCTTCTTGTTCGCCGGCGCGGGCTTGACGATCGGCGTGGCCGTGCCGTTCTTGATATCGGCCATCAGCTTGTTGGCCCGAACCAGATACTCACTCCGCTCGAATTCCTTGACCAGCTTGTCGAGCAGCGGGAGCGCCTCGGCCGAAGCGTTGACTTTGACGTACGTGTCGGCAAGAAAGTAGTAGAGCGCGTCACGCTTACCGAACTGGGGGTTTTCCTTCATCACGGTGCGCAGGCGGACGATGGCGCCAGGGTACCACCTGGAGCGATAGTAGAAGACGCCGACCTGGTAGTCGGCGTCGCTCATGCGATCGCGGCACTCCTGCAGTTTCTTCTGCCCTTCGTTGATCAGCTTGCTTTCGGGAAAGCGTTCGACGAATGTCTGGAATTCCCGAGTGGCTTCCTTCGTCTGTGACTGGTCGCGCTGAGGGGCCAGCATTTGCTCGTAGTGCGACAGTGCCAGCTTGTATTGTGCGTAATCCGCCCGCTCGTGGGTCGGAAAGTAGGTGAGGAACTCGCGGAATTCGTTCGCCCCGAGGATCAGCGATTCCACCGAGTCTTCGCCCAGGTACGTGTCACCGAGGCCGAGCTTGGCGTCCGGCCGGTAGCGGCTCTGCGGGTAGTTGTCGACGATCTGGCGGAAGTACTCGCGGGCGCGCAGCCACCGGTGCTTCTTCAGCGACTCGGTCCCCTGATCGAAGAGGTACTTGTCGGCGTCGGCGCCGGTGGCGAGCGTGGGCTTGGGTCCCTTCGATGCGCATCCAGCCGAGAGGGCCAGGACCGCGAGGAGGAGGCCACCCACGCAGGCGTAGGCACGGAGGGATCGGGTCAAGTGCATGTGCATTCCGTCAGGCGCGGTTGAGGGCCGGTTCCAGCCAGGCGTACTCGGCCGCGAGGCCCTCTTCGATGGATACGGTCGGTATGAACCCGAGATCGGCGCGGGCGCGGGAGGTATCGGCAGAGGTGTCACGCATATCGCCCACCTGCCTACCCTCGCGCCGGACGTCCAACCGGTGTCCGGAGAGCCGCGCGATGATGTCGAGCACCTGATTGACCGACACGCGTGATCCCCCCCCGATATTGTACACGCGGCCGGGAACACCCTGCGTGCCCGCGTTGGCTGTCGCGGTGACGGCGTCGGCGACGAAGGTGAAGTCCCGTGTCTGCTCGCCGTCGCCGAAGAGCGTGATGGGCTGCAAGCCAATCGCCGATCGTATGAACCGGTGGAACGCCATGTCGGGGCGTTGGCGCGGCCCATACACCGTGAAGTACCGCAGCGAGACGCACGGCACGCGGTAGTTCGCGTGATACAGGTTGCACAGGTGCTCGGCGGCCAGTTTGGTGACGCCGTAGGGTGACAGGGGCGCGGGGACCGCCGTTTCGCGCATCGGCAGGGGCGTATCGTCCCCGTACACCGAGGAACTCGATGCGTAGACGAGCTTCTCGATCTTCGTGCCGACGCACGCTTCGAGGAGCACTTGCGTCGCCTCGATGTTGTTCGTGGTGTACACCCGGAAGTCGCGACCCCAGCTCTTTCGCACGCCGGCCTGCGCGGCGAGGTGAAAGACGTGCGTCGTGTCGGCGAGCAGGCCTCCGAGGTCCGCGTACTGGATGGTTGTCTCGACGAACCGGAAGGAGGGCTTTGCCACGAGCGTGGCGAGGTTTGCCTCCTTCATGGACCGAGGATAGTAGTCGGTGAAGCAGTCGATTCCCGTCACCCGTGCTCCCTGATCGAGCAGGCGCCCGGCCAGTGTCGAACCGATGAACCCGGCGGCGCCGGTCACCAACGCGTTCATGCGAAAAGCCTCCTCAGGAACGGGGGCAGGCGGCGCGGCCGCCCCTCGGGATCGATGCCGCAATGCTCGGTCCAGCCGGTCGCGGACGGTTCCGCCGCTCCGGCCGGCACGATGTCGTAGTCGAAGCGCAGCCTGACGGGAGACAGCATCGTGCCCCGCGTCCTGATCTCGACCTCGTCATCGTAGTGCAGGGGACGGCGATACCCGCAGTGGGCTGCGATGACCGGCAGGATGGTGCCTTCGGTCTCGAGCTGTCGGTAGCTGCCCCCGGTCGCCCGCAGCCATTCGCAGCGGCCGACCTCGAACCACACGAGGTAGTTGGCGTAGTAGACCACGCCCATCTTGTCCGTTTCGGCGTAACGGACCCGCACCCGGGCGACGGACTCCCGGTCGCTGGTGAGCGGAAACGTCATCGTGACGGTTTCCCGCCCGCCGGCGCTGCCGCCTGTTCGGCGGCCGCACGCAAGGCGCGCTCGGCCGCCTCGATGTCCGGAGCATGGAAGATGGACGAGCCCGCCACCAGAATCTCCGCGCCGGCCCGAACCACGGCCCCGACGGTGCCGAGGTCGATGCCGCCATCGACCTCGATGGGCGCGGGATTGCCTGCCCGGTCCAGCATCG
>DASVIS010000002.1:0-19625 GCA_036381995.1 Vicinamibacterales bacterium
CGGTCAGCAGCAGCTCGCGAAATCCGGGCTGCCCGACATTGTCCCGGAGCACCTCCGTGTACGCGCGGCTCAGGTCCACGGGCCCCGGTCGTCGAGCGCCCGCCGCGCCGCCGACCATCTGCCACAGCGCGCGGGACACCGCGCGTGCGGCGCCCGCCGCCGACAGCGGGGCTCCGATGATCCTCCACCAGATCGGAGCGTCATCGCGACGTCGCCCGCCGCCCGTCATCAGGACGCCGAGCGCCAGGGCGCCGAGCGTCCCGACGAACAGCGCGAGCGACACGAGGAATGCGCGCGGGAGCACGGCCGGCAGGAACCCGGGATCGAACGCCGTCTCGATCAGCGACGTGTAGGCTCGCGACACGAACCCCGCCGAAGAGACCCCGGCCAGCCGGAGCAGGAACCCGAGCGGATACACCAGAAGGCCGGCGACGAGCCCGAACAGCGGCAGCAGCACGACGGAAAGCGAGGCGGCGAGCGCCCAGGCCGCGGTGCGAAGCGCGCCGCGGGTCCGGTAGTACCGTGGCGTCGCGGACGACCGCCAGAGACCGTCGGCATCCCAGAGCCTGGCGCCGCCGTCGATGGCTGCGAACAGCGCGGAGACGGCACCCATGCCCGTGCCGGCCACGAGGTCGATCTTCACCCCCGCTTCCTGGAAGGCTCGCAGGACGCCGGCGTGATAGGCCCCGGCCGTTCCGCTGCCCGTCAGGACGAGCGCCGTGCGCGACAGGGGTGAGTAGGCGTCGCGGCAGGAGGCGAGCGGACCGGTCACGGGAAGAGCCCCCGGCCTGTCATAGCGCGTCGTGAATGGTGACGAGCTTGACGATCTCGAGGCGGCGCACGCCGTTCGGCGCTCGCACCGTCACCTCGTCGCCCGGCTCCTTGTTCAGAAGGGCCCGGCCGATCGGCGAGCTCGGCGAGATCAACCCCTTCGACGGGTCGGCCTCTTCGGGCATGACGAGACGATACGCCACGGTCTCGCCGCCGCCGTCGATCACGTGGACAATGGAGCCGAGGCCGACCTTGTCGGTCGGAAGCTTGTCGAGGTTCAGGAGCGAGATCTCGCCGACGCGCTTCTTGAGCATCGAGATGCGCGCTTCGACGAGATGCTGCCGTTCCTTCGCAGCCTGGTACTCGGCGTTCTCGCTCAGATCGCCCAGCTCGCGGGCCCGGCGAATCTCCTGCGGCAATTCCGTCCGCAATTCGCGCTCGAGACCCTGGATCTCGTCCTCGAACTTCTTCACCAACTGTTCCTTGATCAGCATCCGCTAACGTTCCGTTCTCCGGGCCGCCGTGGGTCGTGAGGACGGCTCGATCCCGCCCGGGCGCCCGATCAAGTGCATTCGCCGCGATTATCCGCGATTCTAGCACACGGGCTTCACTCTCCGGCTATCATGGCTCATCACATGAGATCACTCTCGAACCGGCACCATCCACTCGTCGCCACCTGCCGGGCGCTCGTGCGCGGTCGATCGGACGGTGGCGACCGGATGCTCCTCGACGGTCTGCACCTCGTGGAGGATGCCGTGGGCGCGGGCATCACGCTGGAAACCGTGGCGTTCACCGCGCGTGTGCTGTCGACCGCCGAGGGCGCGCACCTGGCCGAAACCCTGTCCGGTGCGTCCCTCGAAGTCGTCGAGGTCTCGGGATCGATGATGGCCGCGATGAGCCCGGTGCCGAGCCCTTCGGGTGTCGTCGCGATCGCCACCCGGCCCGCCTCCTCGATCTCGAAGACGCTCGCGGTTGCGCCGCAGCTCGTCCTCCTGGCGGTCGATGTGCAGGACCCGGGAAACGTCGGAGCGATCGTGAGGGCGTCTGAAGCCGGCGGTGCGACCGGCGTCGCGTTCTGCGGCGCGAGTGCCGATCCGTTCGGGTGGAAGGCGCTGCGCGGCTCGATGGGGAGCGCGCTGCGGCTGCCAACCGTGGCCGGCGTGTCGCTCGATTGCGCCCTGGCCGCGGCACGGGAACGCCACCTCCGCGTGGTCGCCACCCTGCCCAGGGGGGGCGCGCGGCCCGAAACCATCGACCTTCGCCAACCCACCGCCCTGCTGTTCGGCGGCGAGGGTCCCGGATTGCCCGACGCCGTGCTCGACTCGGCCGATGCCCGCGTCTCGATCCCGATGCAGGCGCCGGTCGAATCGCTGAACATCGCGGTGGCGGCCGCGCTGCTCGTCTACGAAGCCGCAAGCCAGCGAGGGTCTATTTGACCTTGGTGGTCATCGACCCGACCAGGTCGGAACGAAAGTCATAGACCACGATCTTCACGTAGCGGGGATCGCCTCTCACGGACACACGGGCGGTGTAAGGGATTCCGACCTCCTTGTATCGTGCGTACGTGTCGTCCTTCAGAGCCAGGTTCACTTCCTGCCACATCTCCCCCACTACGGCGTGCTTCGAATCCCCGCAGAAGATGCTGACTCCGAGGCGCGCCACGCGGCGGCCATCGAGGGAAATGAAGTAGACGCTCCGGGGATCAATCGTGGCCTGCACCATCACTTCCCGACCCCCGGAGCCCGCCTCCGGGATGTTCTGGGCCTTCACCGTGACGTAGACGTCGCCCGTCCCTTCCAGGTCCCTGGCCGCCGTCAGCATCCGGTTGTAGGACAACTGGCCGAAGCCCGTCTCGAGCTCGGTTCGACCAACGTCGGTGGACCCCGGCTCGATGCCGGCGGGCCCGGCATCGAGCGCGCCCGCCCGGCCGGCCGGCGAACCGATGACGTACTGCTTGCGCGACCGGATCGACACGCCAGTGCGGTTCACCTTCACCTCGACTCGATGAGGGTTGCCATCGCGATCGCCCGCCTCAACCTCTACGCCGAGGAGGTACGACCCAGAGAGCTCCCGCACCACCCGGTCGAAATGAGGCTCGAAGTCGCCGTTCACGAGCATCAGCGTGCCGCCGGCTTCCGACGTCACGTTCTCAATCCCGTAGCGCTCGAGCGAATCATCCTCGGATGCGGTGGGCGACGGCTGCCCCAGGGCGCTCCCGAACTGATACTTCTCGAGATACAGCGAATACAGGTTGACCTGCCCGGCTGCCAGCGCACTCGCCACGAGCGAGAATCCTGTCGGGCTGATCGGGGCTGGAAATCCGCCGCTCACGAGCACCAGGGTCTTCGGCCGGGGGATCGACGAGAGCAGGCCGGCCAGCCGCCGCAAGGCATCGAGCGACCGCTGTGCCCGGTCGTGCGCCGTGATCGCGAATTGTTTCGCCTCGATGGTCACGTCGATTCGGCACGCCTCCAACTCCTGGGTGGCGGGCACGTCGCTCCGGTTCCCCACGCCCGTCACCTTGTCCACGCATTCCCGCTCGATGACGTCGTTCAAAGTCACTTCGTCGTGCCGCTCGATCTCGAACGCCTCGGCCAGCCCAATCCGATGCTGTCCATGCTGGTGCGCGATTCCCGAGTTGATTCGCGACAGGGCATCGAACAGGTCCAGCCGGTTGCTGGTGAGGCCGATGCGGCCCGGCAACCGCGGAATGGTGACAATGGCAATCCGGTCCGTGGGCGACAGCTGATCCAGGAAGCGGCCAATCGCCCTCTTCGCCAGCGATCCATCCCCAGGTTCGAGGCTGTCTTCATCGACCGCGAGGATGACGTCCAGACCGGTGCCGACGCGCTGCGACTCGATGACGTCCGGCGGAGGCTGCCCGCGCTCCACCCGCGACACGTCGTCGAGGCCCGGCGCGCGATGGGAGAAAAATTGCGCCGTGAGAATCCTCCGCGGCTTGCCGTCCACGGTGACCGTGAAGTCCGTCGGCCTCAAGTCGTCCACCGGGAACGCGGATCGGTCCACGACACTGACGTCGATGAGCACGACTTCGACACTGGCCCGAAACGATGGCTGCTGGGCCGCCAGACGCGCGCCGGCGAGGATGGCGAGCACGGCGCTCACCAGGACGGTGGCACAAACGATCACTCGGATCCTGCGCACAGGGTCCTTTCGGCTGAATCAAGGTGAAAGAGGACTCGACAGTTTCAGTATAGCGTGGCCCTCGCCCGCTCGCCACCAGGCGGAGTCCGTCTGATATGCTGTCCGGAGGACGTGACGATGACCACCGATGACCTTTTCGGACACGCGGACGAGCGGCGCGCTGCCAGTGTCAAGGCGCCGCTGGCGGACCGAATGCGCCCGCGCAGTTTCGAGGAACTCGTCGGCCAGGACCCTCTGCTCGCGGCGGGGCGCCCGCTGCGGGTCGCTATCGAACGCGACCTCCTGCAGTCGATCGTGCTGTGGGGCCCGCCCGGCACGGGGAAGACCACGCTGGCGCGCCTCATCGCGCACGTGACCCGGGCGCACTTCATCTCGTTCACTGCCGTGCTGGCCGGCATCAAGGAAATCAAGGCGGTCATGGCGGAGGCTGAACAGGCACGTCGACAGATGGGGCGCCGCACGATTCTCTTCGTCGATGAAATCCATCGCTTCAACAAGGCGCAGCAGGACGCATTCCTGCCGCGAGTCGAAGCCGGCGACATCGTGCTCATCGGCGCCACGACCGAGAACCCGTCGTTCGAGGTCAACTCGGCGCTGCTGTCGCGCTCCCAGGTCTACGTGCTCCAGCCGCTATCCTCGGAAGCCACGCTCGACATCCTTCATCGGGCTTTTACGGACCGCGAACGGGGGCTCGGCAGCGAGGAGATCGACGTCGAGCCGGCCGCGCTCGAGGCGATCGCCAGGCTCGCCAACGGCGACGCCCGCACCGCGCTCAACCTGCTCGAAGCGGCCGTCCTCGCGGCGCCCGCGGGGCCGGACGCCGGCCGTCGGCACCTGGACACGGCCTTCGTCGACCAGGTGGCGCAGCGCCGCACGCTCCTCTACGATCAGAACGGCGAGGAGCACTACAACCTGATCTCCGCGCTCCACAAGTCGATGCGGAACAGCGACCCGGACGCCGCGATGTACTGGCTCGCCAGGATGGCGGAGGCCGGGGAGGATCCGCTCTACATCGCGCGGCGCCTGGTCCGCTTCGCGTCCGAGGATGTCGGCATCGCCGACCCGCAGGCGCTGGTCGTGGCGATCGCTGCCAAGGACGCCGTGCACTTCATCGGCATGCCCGAAGGCAACACTGCCCTGGCCCAGGCGGTCGTCTACCTCTCGACCGCACCGAAGAGCAATGCGCTCTATGTCGGCTACCAGCGGGCCGCCAGCGACGCGCTGCATGACGTGGCCGAGCCCGTGCCGCTGCACCTGCGGAACGCGCCGACGAAGCTGATGAAGGAACTCGACTACGGAAAGGGCTATCGCTACGCCCACGAGGAACGGGACGCGATCGCCGCGATGGACTGTCTGCCCGAGCGCTTGCGGGGACGACAGTACTATCGCCCGACCGAACGGGGGTTCGAAAAAGAGATCAAGCGGCGGCTGGACGCGTGGGAGGCCATCAAGGCGAAGAGACGAACCGACAGCTGAGCGCTGGCCACTGTGAGCTGCGAGCTCAAATCCTCTGAAAGTTCTTCTCAATCTCCCGCCGGGTGAGTCGCAGCATCACCGGACGGCCGTGCGGGCACACGGTGGAATAGGCCGTGCGGCGCAGTTCTTCGAGGATGTGCGCCATCTTCTCGTGGGTGAGCGGCGCGTTGGCCTTCACGGCGGCATGGCACGCCGTGAGCGCCGCAATCCGCTTGAGCGCCTCCTCCACCGTCGCGCCCCGCTCGAGGCCGTCGAGGTCCTCGGCGAGCGCACGCACCGCCGCCACGCTCTCGTCGGGCGTCAGCAGCGCGGGGACTGCCGCCAGCCTCAAGCTGTTCCTGCCGAACTCGGCAACCTCGAAACCAAAGCGCTCGAGTTCCGCGCTCCTCTGGAGCAGCACCTGACAGCCGCTCGCCGGCAACTCGACGACCAGCGGCTCCAGCAGCAACTGGCTCTCGAGCCGTCCTTCGGTGAGGCGCTGCATCACACGCTCGAACAGTACCCGCTCGTGCGCCACGTGCTGGTCGATGATGGCAATCCCCTCGTCGTCGATCGCGATGATGAAGGTGTCGCGAAACTGCCCCAGCGGCATCATCGGCCGCACACCCAACGCTCCTACGGGACCCTCGATCGGCCCCGACCCGGCTGATACCGGCCCGCCGGCCGGCCGCGGACCCGGGAATGCCGATGGGGCCGGAGACGTGCCGTCCGGGGTGGACGGTCGCACGGCCCAGCCGGCCACTGGGACGGACGTCTCGGTTCCGGGCACGGGCGCCCACCGATTTGGATAGATGCCCCCGAGCAGTCCCGGGAACGACATCGTCACAGGCTCCGCGGAAATCGCTTCGCCACGAAGCTGGAGCTCGGGCGCCGGCCCTTGGCCCAACGCGGCCCCGAGCGCGCGGCGAACCACCTCGTGCACCGCCGACTGGTTCCGGAAGCGGACCTCGGCCTTCGTCGGATGGACGTTGACGTCCACCTGATCGGGCTCCATCTCGATGAAGAGGTGGGCCTCGGGGCTGCGCTCCTTCACCGACGCCACGCTGTAGGCCTCGATAATCGCGTGAGCGATCGTCTTGTCCTTGACGATGCGCCGGTTGACGAAGATGTTCTGCGGGCCGCGCTTGGGCCCCTGCTCCGCGAGCGCCGCCACCAGCCCGAACACCCGTATACCGGCCGCCTCCTTCCCCACCTCGACAAGATCGTCGCGCTCTCCGTACAACTGATAGAACCGCTCCGGGAGCGTGCGGACCGGCGGGCACTCAATCACCTTCCGCCCGGCGCTCGTGAGCGTGAATCCGATCTCCGGGTAGGCCAGGGCGAGCTGCGTCACCATGCGGGAGACCTGGGCCGATTCGGCGCCGTCCGACTTGAGGAACTTCCGCCGCGCCGGAAGGTTGTAGAACAGGTCCGACACCTCGACGCTCGTGCCCTGCGGCGATCCGATTTCCCGAACCGACGACAGCGTCCCGCCGCTGACGCGGATCTCGGTGCCGCTGGTGCTGTCCGCCGGCCGGGCCCGAAGCACGAGGTGCGACACCGACGCGATGCTCGGCAGCGCTTCGCCACGGAATCCGTGCGTCAGGATCGCCGCGAGATCCTCGGATCGGGAAATCTTGCTGGTGGCGTGACGGTCGAGCGCCAGCTGCGCGTCGTCCGGGTCCATGCCCACGCCATCGTCCTCGACGCGGATGAGCCTCTTGCCGCCGAGTTCGCAGGTAATCGCGACACGGGTGGCGCCCGCATCGATGGCGTTCTCGACCAGCTCCTTCACCACGGACGCCGGCCGTTCCACCACTTCACCTGCGGCGATTTGGTTCGCCAACTCCGGAGAGAGACGATGGATCTTGCCCATTGGTCAGCGGAACATGCCTTACGGAAGAGGGAGAACGGCGAAGCACGGCCTTCGCCCCGGACAACAGCCATTGTCGCAGAAAAAGTCGAAGGCCAGAAAGCAGGTTGCCCCGCCTCCTGGCCTCCGAATGCGTGCCGCCCTTGGCGCGGGGCCGCAGCCCCGCCCTTCTACAGTCAGTCGCCGACCCTGACCGATAGCGCCGCGTGCGCCGCCGCCAGCCGCGCCACCGGGACACGATACGGCGAGCAGCTCACGTAGTTCAGCCCGACCTTCTGGAAGAAGAAGATCGACGCTGGATCGCCGCCGTGCTCGCCGCACACACCGAGTTTGAGCTCCGGGCGAACCTGACGGCCCAGCTTGCACGCCATCGCGACCAGCTTGCCCACGCCCACCGTGTCGATGCTGGCGAACGGGTCGGCGTCGAGGATTCGCTTCTCCAGGTAGATCTTCAGGAACTTGCCGACGTCGTCACGTGAGAACCCGAAGGTCATCTGCGTGAGGTCGTTGGTGCCGAACGAGAAGAACTGCGCCTCGGTGGCGATCTCGTCGGCGGTCAGGGCGCCGCGCGGCACCTCGATCATCGTCCCGATCAGGTACTTGATCTTGATGCCCTGCTCCTTCATGACCTGCTGGCAGACGCGCTCGGCGATCGTCTTCTGATCCTGCAGCTCCTTCACAAGGCCGACCAGTGGGATCATGATCTCGGGCACGACCTTCAGCCCTTCCTTGTTGAGCTGGCAGGCCGCCTCCATGATCGCCCGCGTCTGCATCTCGGTGATCTCGGGATACGTGATCCCGAGGCGGCAGCCGCGGTGTCCGAGCATCGGGTTGAATTCGTGGAGTTGTTCGACGCGGGCGAGCAGCGTCTTCTTCTCCTCGAGTTCCTTCTTGTCTCCATCGGTCGCCTCGAGCAGGGCGACCTCGACCATGAGATCTTCCCGCTTCGGGAGGAACTCATGGAGCGGCGGGTCGATCGTCCGGACGGTCACCGGGCAGCCGTGCATCGCCTTGAACACGCCATAGAAGTCGCCGCGCTGCAGCGGCAGCAGTTCGTTGACGGCGACCTTCCGATCCGCCACGTTGTCCGCCAGGATCATGCGGCGGACGATCGGCAGCCGGTCGTCGGCGAAGAACATGTGCTCGGTACGGCACAGGCCGATGCCGCGCGCGCCGAACGCATACGCGGTCTCCGCCTGGTTCGGCAGGTCCGCGTTGGCGCGGATGCCCATCGTCCGGACCTTGTCGGCCCAGCTCAGCAGCTTCCCGAAGCGCTGGTAGATGTCCGACTCATCCGGCTTCAGCGTGCCGTTGATGACCTGGAGAATCTCGCTCGGCTTGGTGGCCACCTTCTCCACCTTGACCTCGCCCGACAGCCCGTCGAACGCCAGGTAATCACCCTCGTGGAGTTGCTTGCCGCCGATGTCGACGACCTTGTTCTCCTCGTCCACTCTCAGCTCCGACGCGCCGACGATGGCCGGCTTACCCATCTGGCGGCCGACGACCGCCGCATGCGACGTCATGCCGCCGGTGGCCGTGAGAATACCCTGCGACACGAACATGCCGTGGATGTCGTCCGGCGCGGTCTCCTTGCGAACGAGGACAACCTTCTTGCCCTGGTCGGTCCACGCGACGGCGTCGTTCGCGGTGAAGACCACCTGGCCGGACGCGGCGCCCGGCGAAGCCGGCAGGCCCTTGGTCGCCACCGGGATGGCCTTCCACTCCTTCGGGTCGAACACGGGCGCGAGCAGCTGAGACAGCGACGACGGGTCGACGAGCAGCAGCGCCTCGGTCGGCTTCAAGAGCTTCTCGGCGACGAAGTCGGTGGCGATCACGACTGCGGCGTAACCGGTGCGCTTGCCCGATCGGGTCTGGAGCATGAAGAGTTTTTCGTTCTCGATCGTGAACTCGAAGTCCTGGATGTCCTTGTAGTGCTTCTCGAGCAGCGTGGTGTGCCGGCGCAGTTCCTTGTAGGCCTGGGGCATCACCTGTTCGAGCTGCGTAATCGGCATCGGCGTGCGGATACCGGCGACGACGTCCTCACCCTGCGCGTTGACGAGGAACTCGCCGTAGAACTCCTTCTTGCCGTTGGCGGGGTTGCGGGTGAAGCCGACGCCGGTCGCCGACCGGTCACCGGAGTTGCCGAACACCATCATCTGGACGTTCACCGCCGTGCCGATGTCGTCGGGGATGTCGTAGATGCGGCGGTACTCCTTGGCGCGGGCGTTGTTCCACGACCGGAACACGGCGTTCCGCGCGCCGCGCAGCTGCTCCATCGGATCGGTCGGGAACGCCTTGCCCGTCAGATGCTTGACGACGCCCTTGTAACGCTTCACCACGTCGCGCAACGCAGCCTCGTCGAGCCCGGTGTCCAGCTTGACGCCCTTCTCGCGCTTGACCGCGTCGAACTCCTTCTCGAATTCCTCCTTCGGGATTTCGAGGACGACGTTGCCGAACATCTGCATGAAGCGGCGATAGCTGTCATACGCGAACCGGCCGTTGCCGGTGCGGGCCTTCAGGCCTTCGACCGCTTCATCGTTCAACCCGAGGTTGAGAATCGTGTCCATCATGCCGGGCATCGAGAACTTTGCGCCGGAACGGACGGACACGAGCAGTGGATTCTCCACCGATCCGAACGTCTGGCCGGCCACCATCTCGAGCTTTCGCAGGTTCCTTTCCATCTGCAGCTCGACTTCTGCCGGCACCTTCCGCCCGAGCTCGTAGTAGAGATTGCACGCGGCGGTCGTCATCGTGAAGCCCGGGGGGACCGGCAAGCCGGCATTCGTCATTTCGGCGAGGCCGGAGCCCTTGCCGCCCAGCAAGTCCTTCATCGTCCGATCGCCGTCTGCCTTGCCGCTGCCGAAGAAGTACACGTACTTGATCGCCTTGGCCTTCTCGACCGGGGCGGCCTTTGCCTTCGACTTCACCGGGACGATCTTCTTTGCGGGGGCCTTGCCCTTCGACTTCGCTACCGTCTTCTTGGCCATCGCCTTGTGACTCCAGTTAGCAGGAATGAAGAGAGAATTGAATCAGCGATTCAATTCGAGTTGAGGAACGATCTCCGAGATATCCGCGAGCTCCTGCATCAGCTCGTGGAGCCGCCAGACCAGTGTCAATCGCTGCTCGCGCAGCGCTACGTCGTCCACCATCACGAACACGTCCGTAAAGAAGCGGTCCACTGCGGGCCGAAAGAGAGAAGCGAGGCGGAACGCCTCCAGATAGTCGCGCCGGTCCGCCGCCGCGCGCAGGAGCGCGCCGCGCGTCCGGAAATCCTCCAGGAGCGCGGCTTCGGCCGGTTCGGTCAGCCGATCGAGCGTCTCCACCGGTCCGGACTTCAGCTCGCGCGACAGGTTCTTCACGCGCTTGAACGCGACGGCCAGCGCCTCGAAGTCCGAGGACGTCCGGACACGATGCAGCGCTTCGAGGCGCAGGCGGGCATCGTGCGGATCATCGACGAAGCCGCGGTGAGACGCCGCGATCGCGTTCACCTCGTCGTAGGTGAACCCGCGCTGCTGGAACACGTAGCGCAGGCGCTCGGCGAGGAATGTCGTCAGTTCGTCGGCCTCCTCGCGGGTCGCGGCCGGCAGCTCGACGCCGGGCTCCGCAAGCGCCTCGAGCGCGGCGCGGGCCTCGCGGCGGAGGGCCGCCAGATCCACGGCCTGCTCGAGCCCGGTCAGGTCCGGCAGATCGACGAGGACCTTCAGCAACCCGTGTGCCTGCCGACGGAGACCGAAGGGGTCACGCGTGCCGGTCGGCCGTTCACCTGCCGCAAACAGCGCCACCAGGGTGTCGACCTTGTCGGCGACGGACAGCGCCGCCCACGTGATCGCCGCGGTTCCGAGGTCCGCGCGCGACGGCGGCGCGTCCGGTTCGGCCGCAGCCGGGAGGTAGTGGTGGTAGATAGCACGCCAGATCGGCTCGGCCAGTCCTTCCGCTCGCGCGTAAATCCCGCCCATCGTCCCCTGGAGCTCGGTCAGCTCCCGTACCATGTCGGTCACGAGATCGGCCTTCGCGAGCCGGCCCGCCGCCGCCGCGTCGTCGGCCAGGTCGGGCCGCCTGAACACCTCGGCGGTCAACCACCGTGCGAGGCGCTCGAGACGCATCGCCTTGGCGCGATAGCTCCCCAGCCTCTTGTGGAACAGAACCGTGGACAGCGTCGCAAGGCGGTCCTCGAGGCGGACCCGGCGATCGGCATCGAAGAAGAAGCGCGCGTCACGCAGCCTGGCCGTGAGCCCGCGCTCGCAATTGCGGGCGATGGTCCGCAAGGCGTCGGCCTGCGTGTTGATCACGGCGAGAAATGCCGACATCAACCGCCCGGCCGAGTTCACGACCGGGAAGAAATGCTGATGATGGATCATCGTGGTCGTCAGCACTTCTTCGGGCAGCGTGAGGAACTCCGCCCCGAACGTGCCGGCGACGACCGCCGGGTACTCGACGAGGTCGGGGACCTCCTGCAGCAGGCCTGACTGTGTGGCCGCGGCGCTGCTCACCCGGCCGCCCAGCCGTTGCGCGTGGGCGTCCAGCTCGCGCCCGATCTTGTCGTGACGCTCACTGCGGTCCAGCAGCACGAAGTTCTCGACCAGCTTGGTGCGGTACTCGTCGAACGACCGGACCTTGATGGCACGGCCGGCGCGACCGCTGGTCGCCAGGAACCGATGGCCGTAGGTCACCGCCGCCGAGCGCACTTCCTGCACCAGCCCCGACTGTGCAGCCTCGCTCCGACGAATCGTGAATGGCACGACACGGCCACCGTAGAGGAAGAGAATCCAGCGAATCGGCCGACCGAACGGCAGTTCTCCCCGGCCGTCCTCGAGCCAGGCGTCCCAGTGCATCTGCTTCGGGAACGCCAGGTCGCGAAGGACGCCACTGAGGACCTCCGGCAGCACGTCCACGGCTGTGCGACCGCGCTGGTGCCGGCGGTAGGCCAGATAGGTGCCCTTCGGCGTGTCCACTCGCTCGAGCGCGGATACCTCCGCGCCGTGCCTTCGTGCGAACCCGGTCGCGGCCGGCGTCGGCTCACCATTCGGCTTGAACGCCGCCGTGACGGCCGGGCCGTTGATGACCTCATCGAGATCGGTCTGGCGTTCGGGCATCCTCGCGACCCGCGCGGTCAGGCGGCGCGGCGTGCTGAAGGTCTCGACCGGGGCATCCGGGGGGATCCGGAAGCCGGCCAGCCGCGCGGCGAGATGACCCCCGAGCTGGCGCGTCAACGCGGGCAGCCAGGACGCCGGCAATTCCTCGGTTCCGATTTCGATCAACAGCTCGCGGTCCACAATAGTCGCCGGTCCTGTCGCTGCAGCAGCGAATCCTCGCAGGATGCTGAGGAACGCATCCTGAACGCCCGCCTAGTTCTCAACCGTCTCCCCGGCCGTCGGGGGCTTCATCGCCTCGACGTACGCGTGGGCCACGCCCACGGCGAGTTGTCGCACCTTCAGGATGTAGGCGGTCCGCTCGGTGACTCCGACGCCGCCGGACGAATCGAGGACATTGAACAGGTGCGAGCACTTCAGGCACTGCTCGTACGCCGGCAGCACCAAATTCGATTTCAGCAGCGTCTGCGCGAACGCATGGTGGCGATCGAACAGGTCGCGGTGGAACGCCACAAAAGCCTCGCGCGGCATGTCCACATGGCCGAAGGCATACTTCGACTGCTCCACCTCATCGCTCAACCGCACGTCGCGGTAGGTCACCCCGGGCGCCCACTGCAGATCGTAGACGCTGTCGACCTTCTGGAGGAACATCGCGATCCGCTCCAGGCCATACGTGATTTCCGCCGAAATCGGAGACAGATCGAGGCCGCCCATCTGCTGGAAATACGTGAACTGCGTGATCTCCAAGCCGTCGAGCATGACCTGCCAGCCGATCCCCCAGGCACCAAGCGTGGGCGATTCCCAGTTGTCCTCCTCGAAGCGGATATCGTGCTGCCGCGGATCGATCCCGCACGCCTCGAGGCTCTGCAGGTAGATCTGTTGCACCTCGTCGGGCGCCGGCTTGAGGATGACCTGGAACTGGTGGTGCTTGAACAGGCGGTTCGGGTTCTCGCCAAAGCGCCCGTCGTCGGGCCGACGGGACGGCTGCACGTAGGCGACATTCCAGTGACGCGGGCCAAGGACCCGGAGAAACGTCTCGACGTGGGACGTCCCGGCACCGACCTCGATGTCGATCGGCTGCTGAATCAAACAGCCGTGCGAGGCCCAGAACTCGGAGAGCTTGAAGATCAGGTCTTGGAACGTCATGCCATCCGTCGCGGCTCGGCTACCGGCACAGGTCGCGCAGGACCCGCGTCGACCGCAGTTCCTTCTCCAGGTGCAGGCGCATCAGCGCCCGATGAATCGACTCCAGTTCACGATCGACACGGGCCGCCAGGGGCACGGTGCCGAGCCGCTGGGGCGGCACCGCGCCGGCCGCCGCCAGGAACGACAGGGCGTCGTGCGAAAGCGTCACACCCTGGCCGCCCTCGCGCCCGCTGCTGTTGGCGCAGTGACTGCAGGTGAACACATGGCCGCCCGGCTCGAGGCACGCGCCGCTCGGCTCGTCGTCGAGCAGAGCGCCGCACCGATGACACGCGACGTGCGGGGGATACACCCCCTGGAGGCGAAGCAGCCAGTACTCGAAATATCGCGCCACCGGCGCGGTCGGCACGCCTTCAGCCAGCGCCTCGAGCGTGGACGTCCCCAGTCGGTACAACCGCTCGTTCGGATCGCCTTCCTGCGCCCACTCGTCCATCAACTCGGCGAAGTACCCGACATGGCTGAGCGCGTCCGGCCGCGATGCGAGCAGGGGCGAGCACTGCGACTCGGCATAGCTGAGACGCACCAAGTCGCGCTGTTCGCGCTCGTAGTAGGTGACGCCGACACGCGTGAGCGGCTCGAGGGCACCCGCAAACCGAGACCGCAGCCGGCGTGCGCCGTTCGCAACGCCGCGCTTCTTCCCGCGATCGCGCGTGAGGAACACGACGATCCGATCCGCCTCTCCGAGCTTGTAGGTCCGAAGGATCAACGCCTCGGTCTTATAGAGAGGCATGACTGCGTGCGCCAAACTCCTTACTTTACCATGAAGAGCGGGGCTTCAGCCCTGCCCTTCACCGCTGGCGTCTCGGCATGCCCAATTGGTCCAGCAGCCGGTCGTCCTCGCGCCACTCCGACTCGACTTTCACCCGAAGGTCGAGGTACACCCGCGCGTCGAAGAACGCTTCGAGGTCGTGCCTCGCAGCGGTCCCGATCCGCTTGATCATCTCGCCGGCCCGGCCGATCAGGATCGGCTTCTGCGACTCGCGCTCCACGAGGATGGAGCAGTAGAACCGCATGACCCCATGCGCATCCGCGTCTTCGAACCGATCGACCACCACCGCGCTCGAGAACGGAATCTCCGCGTGAGTCAGCGCCAGCACTTTTTCCCGGATCGTCTCGGCCACGAAGAACCGCTCCGGCTGATCCGTCAGGTAGTCGGTCGGGTAGATCGGATCGCCTTCCGGGAGGTGCTCGATGATGACGCGTTCCAGGCGGTCCACGTTCTCACCGGTGAGCGCCGACACCGGAATGATGTCGGCGAACGGATGACGACGGCGCCACGCGTCGATGAGCGGCAGCAGCCTCGGCCTGGGCACGAGATCCACTTTGTTGATCACGAGTGCCACTGCGGCCGTCGTCTGCTTCACCTGCTCGAGGATGAACCGCTCGCCCCGGCCCGCCCGCGCGTCGGTGGCATCCGACACGAGCGCCACGATGTCCGCCTGCCGAATCCCCTCCACCGCCGCGTCCACCATCCGGACGTTCATCCGGTGCGTCGGCCGGTGAATGCCTGGCGTGTCGAGGAAGATCGCCTGGCCCGTCTCGTAGTTACGTACCGCGGCGATGCGATTGCGTGTCGTCTGCGGCTTGTCGGACACGATCGCGAGCTTCGTCCCGACGAGGCGGTTCAACAGCGTCGACTTGCCGACGTTCGGCCGCCCGATCAGTGCCACGAAGCCGCAGCGCATCCGCTACCCTTCCGTCCCGTCGGGAACCGTCTCCCGCCTGTGAATCCTCACCTTGTTCACGCGCCGGCGCTCGGCCTCGAGCACTTCGACGGAGAGATCGTCGATGTCGAATGTTTCGCCGACGGCCGGCACGCGACCGAGCCTGGCGAGTAGGTAGCCGCCGACCGTCTCGAACCCTTCGCGCGCGATATCGACTCCCAGGCGGTCGCCAAGCTCGTCGATATCCACCTTCCCGCTGAAGACGAACACGCCGCTGCCCTCGTCGGTAATCGGCTCCGACTCCTCGTCATACTCATCCCGAATCTCACCGACGATTTCCTCCAGGAGGTCTTCGAGCGTGACCAGGCCCGCGGTGCCACCGTACTCGTCCACGACGATGGCGATCTGCACCTGCCGGCGCTGGAACTCCTTCAGAAGGTCCGCCACCGGCTTCGTCTCGGGCACGAAGTGCGCAGGACGCATGAGAGTGGGGATCGCCCGCTCCTCGGCGCCTGTCAACTGGACCAGGTCCTTGACGAACACAATCCCGAGGACGTTGTCGAGGCTTTCCTTGAATACCGGGATCCTGGAGTACGCCTGTTCACGCAGGAGCGTTCGAAGCTCACCGAGGGTGGCCTCGGCCCGGATCGCCACGATATCCGGCCGCGGTGTCATCACCTCTCGGACGAGCGTGTCGCCGAACTCGACGATCGACTGAATGAGTCGGCGTTCGTCACCTTCGATCAGCCCTTCCTGCTCGCCGGCCTCGATGTAGGCCTGCGCGGCTTCGCCCTGCTGCTCCTCGGCCTCCGAGGACGGCAGGACCGGCCGATCCCGCCGCGCCGCTCCGAGGCGGACGAGCGCGGCCGTCAGCGGCTGGAGCAGGCTGGCCGCGGCGGCAAACGACGGCAGCAGCACGTCGAGCACCCGTTCCGGGTCGTCACGGACGATCAGCAGAGGGATCAGGTGTTCGCACACGATCAGGAGACCCGTCGCGACGACGATGACGCCTAGAACCTGATGAGGGGTGTCGACCCCAATCAGCCGCACCAGCAGGACCACCGCGCACACCGCCGCGGCCCCCACGAACAGGCGGACCGGGACGAAGAAGAGCACCGGGTCGTCGAGGAAGCGGCCCAGCGATTCTGCGCGCCCTGTGCGTTCGGCCACGAGCCGCAGTGAGAGCCGCATCAGGCCGCTGAACGCGGCCTCGACCGTTCCCAGGTAGGCCAGCGCACAAGCGAGCAGGAACAGCAAGAGCGGGATCATGCCCGCCTCACTCGCTCGATCAACCCGATCGTGAGCCCGCCCTTGCGCCGCAACCGCGACTCGAGCCGCGCCATCGCGCCATCGTCGGTGTGGTGATCGTATCCGAGCAGGTGGAGGAGTCCGTGGAGCGCGAGCAGGCGGAGTTCCTGCCCGTAGGAGTGGCCCGCGACCCGGGCCTGGCGCCTGGCCACGCCAGTGGCGATGGCGATATCGCCGAGGACATGCGGATGGGCAGGACTGAAATCACGCCGCGCCGTGGCGAATGTCTGTCGCGTGGCGAGACCCCGGCGGCCCGGGGTTTCGGCCGGAAACGACAGCACGTCGGTGGCCCGGTCCTTCCCCACGTACCGTCGATTCAGCCGTTGCATCGTGGCGTCGTCGATCAGCGCGATGGTGACGAGACCTCGCGCCCGGGCGGGCGCGACCCCGCCGAGCCACACCGCCAGCGCGCGGGCGCGAACCGGTCGTCCCGACTCGTCCGTGAGGACGACATGCAGGCCGCGAGAGTCGGCGCCGTCAGTCATGATGGTTCGAGAACTTCTCGTACGCCTTCACGATCTGCTGCACCAGCTTGTGCCGGACGACATCACGGTCGTCGAAGTAGACGAACGAGATCCCCTCGATCTGCGACACGACCTTCATCGCCTCGATGAGGCCGGACGTGTGTCCAGGGGGCAGGTCGATCTGCGTGATATCTCCGGTGACCACCGCCTTCGACCCGAACCCGAGCCTTGTCAGGAACATCTTCATCTGTTCCGAGGTCGTGTTCTGTGCCTCGTCGAGGATCACGAACGAGTCGTTCAGCGTGCGTCCGCGCATGAAGGCAATTGGCGCAATCTCGATGGTCCCCCGATCGAGCAGGCGCTCCACGCGCTCGGCATCCAGCAGGTCGTAGAGCGCATCGTACAGCGGCCGGAGGTACGGATTCACCTTCTCCTGGAGGTCGCCGGGAAGGAACCCGAGCTTCTCGCCCGCCTCCACCGCCGGCCGTGCCAGGATGATACGCGCGACTTTCTTCGCCAGAAGGAACGCGACAGCCTCCGCCATCGCCAGATAGGTCTTCCCCGTTCCGGCCGGCCCAATGCCGAACACGATGTCGTCTTGTTCGATGGCGTCCAGGTACTTCCTCTGGTTGACGCTCTTTGGCGCCACCTGCCGCTTGCCCGACGTGCGGAGGGGAACCCCCTTGAGGAAGTAGTCCCGAAGCTCAACGTCGGCGTTGTCCGACACCAACTGCGCGGCGGTCTTCACGTCGCCATTCCCAACGCGGTAGCCGTCCCGGACGAGCGAGGCGAGCCCGGAGACAATGCGCTCGACCTTTTCGGTGCTCGACTCGTCCCCTTCAACCAACAGGTCGTGGCCCTGGGTACGGATACTGACATTCAGGAGGGACTCGAGGAAGCGCAGGTTCTCGTCGTAGGAACCAAACAGGGTTTCAATCCCATCTTCCGGGACTGCAATCTTTCTCATCGAGGACCGTTCTGTCGTGCGTATCTCCTTCCGTAAGAGATACTTAAACACTATATTGTACCATACGGCCGGTCGCGCGTCAAACCCGTTGCCACTTGTCGAGGTGCAGATCCCTGAGCTGCCGGGCGTCGACCTCCGTGGGCGCGCCGGTCATCTGATCGACGGCCGCCGCGGTCTTCGGAAACGCAATCACCTCCCGAATCGACGACTCCCCAGCCAGCATCGCCACGATACGGTCGAGGCCGAGCGCGATTCCGCCGTGGGGCGGGGTCCCGTAGCTCAGCGCCTGGAGGAAGAAGCCGAAGCGGCGCGTCGCCTCCTCGTCGGTCAGGCCGATGGCCTTGAAGATCCTCGCCTGGACCGACGCGTCGTGAATCCTGATGCTGCCCCCCCCGATCTCGCTCCCGTTGAGCACGAGGTCGTACGCCTGCGCTCTCACGTTGCCGGGTTCGCTTTCCAGCCGGCCGAGGTCCTCGGGGACCGGAGAGGTGAAGGGGTGGTGCATCGCTGCAAAGCGCGACTCTTCTTCGTCCCACTCGAACATCGGGAAATCGGTGACCCAGGTGAACGCAAATGCGTCGGGCGGCAGGAGGCCTTCCTCTTTCGCAATCGTCAGCCGCAGCTGACCGAGTACCTTCGACGTCGAATCGGGTGCACCTGCCGCCAGCAGGACCAGATCCCGCTCGCCCGCGCCGGCCCGCTCGAGCGCCAGCCGGAGCGTCGCCTCTCCGGCACCCTTCAGGGCCGGACTCTTCACGCCGCCGTCGGCGTGACGAACCCAGACGAGACCGGATGCGCCAGCCTGCCTCGCCTGGTCGGTGAGCGTGTCGAGCTGCTTTCTGCTGTACTTCGCACCGCCCGGCACGACAATGCCCCGCACGACGCCCTGCGCCGCCAGCGCGTCGCGGAACGGGGTGAACGTCGACTCCCTGAACACGGGGGACATCTCCTGGATTTCGAGGCCGCACCGCAGGTCGGGCTTGTCCGAGCCGTACCGAGCCATCGCCTCGGCGTACGGCATGCGGCCAAATGGCACGGACACGTCGCGACCAATGACGCGGAAGACCTGCTGCATCAGCGGCTCGATCAGATCGAAGACCGACTGGGGCCGGACGAACGACATTTCGACGTCCACCTGCGTGAACTCCGGCTGCCGATCGGCGCGAAGGTCTTCATCACGGAAGCACTTCACAATCTGGAAGTAGCGGTCGGTGCCGGCGATCATCAACAGTTGCTTGAAGAGCTGAGGCGACTGGGGCAGCGCGTAGAACTCGCCGGGATGCACGCGGCTCGGGACCAGGTAATCGCGCGCGCCTTCGGGCGTGGACTTGCCCAGCACCGGCGTCTCGACCTCCCAGAACCCCTGCTCATCGAAGTACTTGCGGACGGCCATCGTCACCCGGTGACGGAGGCCGATGTTGGCCTGGAGCTTCGGGCGTCGCAGGTCCAGATAGCGATAGCGCAGCCGGAGGTCGTCGGAGGCGAGCGTGGCCTCGTCTGCGATCTGGAACGGGGGCACTGCCGCCTCATTCAGCACACGAAGCTCGGCGGCAGCCACTTCGACGCCGCCCGTCGCCATCCGCGGGTTCATCGCTTCGGCGGCGCGCATACGCACCGCTCCCTTCACCCCGATCACGAACTCGCCGCGCAGGCGCTTCGCGACGT
>DASVIS010000003.1:0-19221 GCA_036381995.1 Vicinamibacterales bacterium
GTAGGCGAAGTGTACTGAAGCCAGGCCTACACGTCCAGCGCAAAGACGCAGTCGCGAGCGCGCCTCGACCGCGCCGTTGACTTTCGACCGGGTCTCCTGCATCGTAACGCGCGTGAGCCCAGCTTCTCCCGAGGTCATTCAATCGCTGCTGGCCGGCCAGTTCGTCGCCTTCACCGGGCGACTGTCGTCGCTGAGCCGTAAGGAGGCGCGGTTGCTCGTGGCGCGGCTCGGTGGCAGCGTGATCGACGAGGTCAGCGCGAAGACCACCATGCTGGTGGTCGGGGCAAGCCTTGGGGCGGCGGCCGGCCAACGCAGCGCGATGTCCGACGGCGACGAGGAAAAGAACCAGAAGATCCGGCGGGCCAGGGCGATCATCGCCCGCGAGCCCGACCGCATCCGGATCGTCGCTGAAGAAGAGTTCTGCGCGCTGGCCGGGATCCCGTCACCGGCTACGCTGCGGCAGCAGTGGTACGCGGTCCGCGACATCCTCGCCATGTACCCGGGGTTGCGCGAGGACCACCTGCACTGCCTGCAGAAGTGGAACCTGATACGGCCGGCGCTGCGGACGAACGGCGAAACCTACTTCTCGTTTCCCGATCTCACGGTCGTCCGGCAGGCGCACGCGGAACTCGAGCGCGGCGCGCCGTTCCGCGCCGTGCTGCGGTCGCTCCAGGCGTCGCGCGAAGGACAACTGAGCCTGGACTTCTGGCTGGAGGCCGAGCCTGCCAAGGTCATTCGTCTCACGCGGCCACCCGGGCCGCACGACGGCCAGCGGAAGTTCGACACCGCGGCAGCCGAGGCATACTTCAAGTCGGCCTCGGCGCTCGACGATGGCGATCCGCGAAGGCAACTGGCGGCCAGCCGCACGTACCGGCGGGCGCTCGAAGTCGATCCCTATCTCGTGCCGGCGATCATCAACCTCGGCAACATCCACTACGCCCAGGAACATCTGCCAGACGCGGAGGCCCTGTACGAGCGGGCCATCGGGCTCGAGCCGGACGTGTTCGAGGCGCACTTCAACCTGGCCAACGTGTACCACGACCTGGGGCGGCTCGAAGAAGCGCGCGCCGCGTACGAGGCGGCACTCCGGCTCAACGCCGACTACGCCGAGGCACACTTCTACCTGGCGGTGACGCTCGAGAAGCTCGGGCGGTCAAAGCAGGCCAGGACGCATTGGCGACGTTACCGGGACCTCGCCCCCGATGGCGAGTGGGTGCAATTGGCTGGCGAGTTCGGCGAGTAGGCGGCTAGTACCTTTCGTCGTAGTAGTCGCGCTTCTTCGGGGTCCGGCGGAGCTTGTAGAGCCCGCACTCCGGGCACCACGCTTCGGCCTGGAAGCCACTCGTGCCGGTCAGCGGCAGAACGTCACGGTGGCCGCAGCACTGAGGCGTGCCGTCCTCCTCGGCCTTGCGCCAGCGGCAGGTCCGGAACCGTTCCGCAGCGGCGGAAACAGGCGCAGGCGCCGCGGCAAGATCGGGTGCGGGTACTACTGGGGTCACGAACGGGTCGTCGACGATCGGTTTTT
The DNA here is from genome assembly GCA_036381995.1 of Vicinamibacterales bacterium. Classification (GTDB taxonomy): domain Bacteria; phylum Acidobacteriota; class Vicinamibacteria; order Vicinamibacterales; family Fen-181; genus FEN-299. Next base: position 1,526 of record DASVIS010000003.1, read on the forward strand.
CGTCTCCCGACAACTTGTCCTCGTTCTTCACAACCGCTGAAATCACACCAAAGCTACACCGTCAATCAAACATTGTGCCACATGGGTCTTCATTGGGCAAACTGTCGGCCGCTGCGATCACAAACTGCGCACCGCGGATTCGACGCAGCCCGCAAGCCTTGCGTAGTCTTCGCCACCGAGTTCCAGCGCTCGTCCGAACGCCACCCGGACCCGGCCGGGGCGCGCCATCTTCCATGATTTGTGGAGCACCCGGTCCACGCCTTCGAGGCGGACGGGAATGACCGGCACCGACAGCCGCGCGCCGATCATCCCGACACCCGGACGAAACACGCCAATCCCGCCGCTGTCGGATCGCTCGCCTTCCGGATAGATCAGGACCGACCAGCCGTCACTGATCAGGTCCCCGATGTAGCGGAGGGTCTGGCGGGCCCCGGCCTCGCGCTGCGGCAGGGGGAACGCGTTGAAGAAGAACGCGGCGAGGTAGTAGGAGATCCCGCTCGCGAAGCGCTCGCGCCGTGAATGGCCGCCGGGATGAAAATGCGCGTCGAAGAACTCCTTGGCCATGGCGACCGCCACGCGGGTGCGCTGCCGGCCCGGAAGCGCCGCGAGAATCACCGGCGTGTCCAGGTGGCTCTGATGGTTGGACGCGAACACCACCGGGCCGTCGATCGCCGCCACGTGTTCGAGCCCCTCCACGCGGATCCGCGCGAAGAGCCTGGTGAGCGGAAGCAGGCAGGCCGCGAGGCTCGCCCTCCGGACCTGCGTGATCAGGCCGCTTCGGTTCCACACGGGCATCTTCCATGCCTGGTCCACCCGACGCGCGCCGGGCGCCGGTGCGTTCCCGGCGGCAAGGAGCGCCCGGATGTCGCCGACATTCCGCGCATCGGCAAACCGGCTCTCGTCGATGCTCGAGTGGAGCTTCTCCTCGAGCGCGACCATCAACTCGACGCGCTCGAGAGAGCTGAGGCCGAGTTCCTCGATCGTCGTGTCCGGGCGCAAGTCCCGTCCGCCGGCATAGTGCGCCAGGATCGCCTCGAGCGACTGGCGGCTCGACGGCTCACTGCGCGGGGGCGTTCCCGTTTCGACCCACTGCTCGATCTCGCGTCGCTTGAGCTTGCGGGTTCCTTCTGTTCGCGGCAATTCGGCGGCCGGCCAGATTGAGATGCCGCGAACGCGCTGATGATCGGCGAGGACCGCGTTCGCCTCGCGCGCAATGCGGTCGACGTCGGTGCCCGGTTCCACGACGACCACGGCGTGCACGCGTTCTTCGCCACCGCGCGTGATCCCGACCACTGCCGAGTCGAGCACACCGGGCTGTTCGCTGACGACGCGCTCGACGTCTTCGGGAAAGACGTTCAGCCCCTCTGGAGTGACGATCATCTCCTTCTTCCGGCCCTTCACGAACAGCCGGCCCTGGGCGTCGAGTTCGCCAATGTCGCCCGTGTGGAGCCAGCCACCCTCGAAGGCCTCGGCCGTTTCGCGATCGGCGCGGTAGTAACCGCGCGTCACGTTGTCGCCCCGCACCAGGATCTCGCCGTCCGCCGCGATCTTCAGTTCGACGCCGCCGATGGCCTTGCCCACCGAGCCCTTCCGCGCCTTGAACGGGTGATTCAGGCTGACGATCGGGGCGGCTTCGGTGAGACCGTATCCCTGGATGACCAGGAACCCGAGGCGTGACCAGAACTCCTCGATGGCGGGTTCGAGCGGCGCCGCGCCCACAACGAAGCTCCAGAACTTGAGGCCGAACGCGCGGTGCACGGTGCGGTAGCGCCACCAGCGGCGCGCGACGTGCTCGGGCGCGGGGAGCGCGTCCGCCGCGCCTGGCCACGTTCGCCGGACGTGCTCGGCGAGCACATCGAGAATCTTCGGCACCGACACCAGGACCGACACGCGGCGCTTCCTGACCTGCGCCACGATGTCCGACGGATTGTAGCCGCGCATGAAGACGACGGTGCCCGGCAGCATCGGCGGGATGAACGTGGCCATGACCTGGCCGAACATGTGGCTGAGGGGCAGCAGATTCAGGAACCGCAGCGGGAAGAACGGGCGGCCCCACCGGCGGTACTTCAGGACCTCGCCCTCGATGGGGACGATGTTCGCCAGGACGTTGCGATGGGTGATGACGACGCCCTTGGGCTCGGCCGTCGCCCCGGACGTGAAGATGATCTCCGCAACGTCGTCGCGCGTGAGCGGGACAGGCGGGGCGCTGCGCCGGTCCCGCCAGTCGAGGTGCGACAGGCGCCACACCTCGATCCCGCCGATCAGTCCATGCCGGCCAGCCTCCTCGGCGTCCACCGCCGGCACGTCATCGCCGACCAGAGCCACACGCGCGCGCACGGTGGCTCCGACACGCCGGGCGAACTCGAGCGACGACCGGTAGTCGATCGGGACGACGACGATCCCCGCGATCACGCAGCCCCAGAACGCAGCGATCCACTCGGGCCGGTTCTCCGCCCACAGCAGGACGGCGTCACCCTTCCGGAGTCCTGTCTCGTGGAGGCGTCCGGCGAACCCCCGCGCGGCGGCAGCCACGTCCTGGTACCGATAGCGGCGCGTTCTATAGCCGTCGTCGTGGACCAGGAACTCGCCGGTCTTCGAGCCGAGATCCTCGAAGAACCCCACGAGCGTGTCTCGGTTCATGCGGTGATTCTATGCTCGAAACGCGAAGGAGGGTGCGCGCCTGTTCGAGGAATGGCAGGCGGGGTCGATCTGAACGCCATCGCTGCTCGTGTTAGCATTTCTACGTGCCTGACCTCCTCTCTCTCGACGAGATCCGCGCCGCGGCGATCAGAATCAGTGGCGTCACCCGGGTCACCCCGTTGCTCGAGGCCCGCGAGTTGAAGTCCTGGGGCGGGTCGGACGGCGTGTCCCTGCTGCTCAAGTGCGAGAACCTGCAGGTGGGCGGCGCGTTCAAGATTCGCGGCGCCTACAACATGGCGGCCGGCCTCCCGGAATCGACGCGGCGCGCGGGGCTGCTCACGTACTCGTCGGGCAATCACGGCCTGGCCATCGCGCTGACGGCACGACGGCTCGGCATCCCGGCCGTCATCGTGATGCCAACGACGGCGTCGGCCATGAAGGTGGAGGGTGCGCGGGCGCTGGGCGCCGAGGTCCTGTTCGAGGGGACCACGACGATTGAGCGGAGGACCAGGGCGGAGGCCGAAGCGGCGCGGAGGGGACTCACGATCGTGCCGCCCTTCGACCACCTCCAGATTGCCGCGGGGCAGGGCACGATCGGCCTCGAGATCCTGGAGCAATGCCCCATGGTAGCCACGGTCTACGTGCAGATGAGCGGCGGCGGCCTCATCTCCGGCATCGCCACGGCGCTCAAGAGGAGCCGCCCATCGGTGTGCGTGGTCGGCGTCGAACCTGCGGGTGTCGCTCGGATGACCGCCTCGCTCGCGGCCGGTCACCCGGTCACGATTCCCATCACGCCCGGCATCGCCGACGGCCTGCTGGCCGTCCGGCCTGGCGACATCACCTTTCCGCACGTCCAGGCGTTCGTCGATCGCGTCGTCACGGTCGACGATCCGGCGATTATCGGTGCGCTGCAGTGGCTGTTCCGCGAAGCGAAACTGGTGGCCGAGCCGAGCGGCGCCATTACCGTGGCCGCGGCGTTGGCCGACGCTGCGGCCGGCCGCCTGGCCCCCCGCGGCCCGACGGTGGCGGTCATCAGCGGCGGGAACGTGGAGAAGAGCGCATTTGCGCGATACCTGGCGAGCGATCCGGCGATCTAGCGGTCGCGCGATCCCAGTCGCAAGATGTCGTTGGCCACCGCGAGGGCCTGCTCGGTCGTCGTGATTTCGCCGTCGAGTTGACGTTCGTAGACCTGCCGGAGGATGACGCCGATCTGCGGCCCTGGTTCGAGGCCGAGCGCGAGGAGATGACGGCCGAGCAGCAACGGCTTCGGCGCCTCGTGTTCGACGCCCAGCGCGCGGGCGCGCTCCAGGAACCACGTCATCGCCGTGCAGTCGAACTCTCCCGCGCGGCCGACGCAGTCGGCCGAGGCGAGTCTCGCCAGCAACTCCAGATCGACCTTCTGCGCCAGCCGCCGGAAGGCGCCGTCTCCCACCTCGTCCCGCACTTTGTACCAGGACCCCGGTTTCAGGTGATGCGCGGTGAGCCCGAACACCTGGGTGCGCACGTCGACACCGTCGATCGAGTGCACGTCCAGGCGATCCAGCAGCGCGCGGGCGGGGGCGACGCCGGCCTCCTCGTGGTTGTGCGATCTGATCCGGCCATCGAAGAACGCCGTGGTCGAGGGCTTGCCCAGGTCGTGACAGACGGCGCCCAGCATCACGACGATCTTCGCCCATCGCGGGAGATCGTCGATGCGGCGCCGCGCCTCGTCGATGACCATCAGCGTGTGAACCCACACGTCGCCTTCGGGGTGCCACTCCGGTTCCTGCTCGCACCCGACGAGCGGCTCCATCTCTGGCAGCACCCGCGCGACGATGCCGGCGCTGACCGCGAAGCGGAAGCCGAGCGAGGGGCGCGCTGGCAGCAGCAGCAACTTCTCCACCTCGGCCCAGATGCGTTCGGACGGGAGATCGTCGAGCGGGATCGCCCGGCAGATCTCCATCGTGTCCGGCGTGACGGTCAACTCGAACCGCGCGACGAATTGCATCGCCCTGAGAACGCGCAGGCTGTCGTCGGGGAACGTCGAGGGATCGACGACCCGAAGGACGCGGGCCTCGAGGTCGGCGCGGCCGCCCCGTGGATCGAGGTACTCGCCGGTGAGCGGGTCCCACGAGATTGCGTTGATGGTGAAATCGCGGCGCCGCGAGGCGTCGCCCACCGACATGGCCGGATCGCCTGCCACGAGAAACCCGCGGTGGCCGCGTCCGACCTTCGACTCGCGCCGAGGCAGGGAGACGTCGATGCCGCCGACCTTGTAGACGGTGAAGCTCTCCCCAATCGTCTCGACCCGGCCGATCCGCTCGAGCAGCCCGCGGAGGGAGGCCGGCGGGACGCCGTACACTTCGAGATCGATGTCCTTCGAGGGCTGGCCGAGCAGGCGATCCCGCACCCAGCCGCCGACGATCAGCGCGCGGCCGCCGGCGAGGCGAACCGCGCGGGCGATCGCCCGCGCGCGGTCGAGATCGTTGTTCATTCCTGCACGTTCCAGTCAGGACGCGATTCCGGGCAGCCTGTCAGTGCGTCCGCGCGAGAACCGCGGTGAACAGGTGGTCGAGCGTGCGCGCGTAGTAGCGCAACAGCATCCGACTGCGGACGCGGAAGCGATCCCCGGCCTCGACCACGATCACCCCGCGCCGCTCGAGCGGACGGATTGCCTCGGCCACCGCCTGCCGTCCGCTGTCGACGGCGAGGTTGGCCCTGCGCTCGCGCAGTTGGTCGAGCAGGACATCGATTCGCGCCTCGAGCTCGCAGCGCTCGATCGACGGCCTCATCGCGGCGGCGAAGAGGGCCGTTGGCGTGACCTTGTAGAGGAGGCCGATCGCGTCGCGCGTGCGATGGGCCAGGTCGAGGACGTCACGCCTCGACTGGGCATTGTACTCGGACGTGGGAATCGGGGTACCGAACGTGACGAACGCTCTCGACCGGTAGCCCACTGCATCGCGCACCATCTCGACCAGCTCGCGGGTGAACGGGCGCTGACGGTGCTTCACACCCTGTCTGGACAGGATGCGGTCCTCGAGCACCAGGTCGTACGAGATCGCCATCGGGAGGATGGCCAGGTTCTCGGTGTTCGATTGCATGGCGGCGTGGATCAAGCCGGTCTTCGGAGATTTCAGCTCACCACTGTAGCTCCGGCCTCCCTCGATGTAGAACAGCAGATCGTGCGCGCGCAGCAGTTCGGCCACGTAGGCTTTCAGGGTGATCAGGTACGCCGGGTCCTTCGTGTTTCGGCGAATCGGGATCGCTCCGGTCACGTACCGGTGCAGCAGACCGAGGGGGCCGCCGAACAGGTTGATGCCTGCCGCGATGATGGGCGGCCGCACCCCGTGGTCGTCGAGGACGAGCGGCTCGACCAGGTAGTCGGTGTGGCTCTTGTGGTCCGACGCGTAGATCACCCGCCCGTTGGCGGTGGCGGCGACCGCCTGCTCGATGTGCTCGACGTGACGTTCGATCTTCCGCAGGATCGGATAGACGGGGTGCTTCAGGGCGCGGTACAGCGTGTAGCGCTGCGTCGTGCGCAGTTCCTCGAGGTAGGCGTACACCCGCTCACGCGCCGCATCGGAACTCTCGCCGTGCGTACCCCTCAGGTACCGCACGACCTCGTCCCGGGAGAGGACGGCCTGCGAAACGTCGTCGAACATCGTGATGTCCCCGTACAGGTTCGGCACCCATTATAATGAACCGATTGGTCGCCTGACGGTCGGTCCTACGTCCCGCGCCGGTTCGCCGCCACGGTCGCGCGGCCAGCGCTTCTGGAGGTTACGAGTGCCTGCTGACCACGCCCTGGTTCCCACCCTGCACAACATCGCCACCCGGCTCCGGATCGAGTCGATCCGGGCGACCACCGCGGCTGGCAGCGGCCACCCGTCCTCGTGCTGCTCGGCCGCCGACATCGTGGCGACGTTGTTCTTCGCCGAGATGCGGTTCGATCCCAGGCGCCCGCAGGATGCCGACAACGACCGGTTCGTTCTCTCCAAGGGCCACGCCGCGCCGCTCCTGTATGCCGCGTGGGCCGAGGCTGGCGCGTTCGATCGCTCGGAACTCCTGAAGCTCCGGCAGATCGGGTCGGATCTCGAGGGGCATCCCACGCCTCGCCTCCCGTTCGTCGACGTGGCGACCGGGTCGCTCGGGCAGGGCATCTGCGCGGCGGTCGGCATCGCGCTCAACGCGCGCCGGATCGGGTCGGCCTACCGCACCTACGTGCTGATCGGGGACGGCGAATCGGCCGAGGGGTCGGTGTGGGAGGCGGCCGACGTCGCGCAGCACCACGAACTGTCGAACCTGTGCGCCATCATGGACGTGAACGCGCTGGGCCAGAGCCAGATGACGGCTCTGGGCCACGACATGGACGCCTACGCGCGGCGCTGGCAGGCGTTCGGCTGGAACGCCATCGTCGCGGACGGCCACGACATCGGCGCGCTGCTCGACGCTCTCGAGCGCGCGCGGCAGACGATGGATCGGCCGACGATGATCCTCGCGAAGACGATCAAGGGCAAGGGCGTCTCGTTCGTCGAAGGGCTCAACGGCTGGCACGGGCGGCCGTTGAAGAAGGACGAGGAGGCGAAGGCGATCGCGGAGCTCGAAGCGCAGTTCCTCCCGGAGGGCGGAGGCCCGAACGTGCCGGTGCCCCCTGTGCAACTCCCGCCGAAGACAGGCGCCCGCGAACCGGCCGGCCGGGCCGAGGTTTCGCCCCCGTCGTTCGAGCTCGGTGAGAGCATCGCGACCCGCGAGGCGTATGGCACGGCGCTCGTCAAGCTCGGCGAGGTGGATCCTCGCGTGGTCGTGCTCGACGCGGACGTGAAGAACTCGACGTTCAGCGAGAAGTTCGAGAAGGTGTTCCCCGGCCGCTTCTTCGAGAACTTCATCGCTGAGCAGGTGATGGTGGGTACGGCCATGGGCCTCGCGAGCCGGGGCGCCATTGCCTTCCCGTCCACGTTCGCGTGCTTTCTCGGGCGCGCCTACGACTTCATCCGGATGGCGGCCATCAGCCGCCTGAACGTGAAGCTGGCCGGATCGCACGCGGGCGTGTCGATCGGCGAGGACGGCCCGTCGCAGATGGCGCTCGAGGATCTGGCCATGATGCGCGCGGAGCCGAACATCGCGGTCCTCTATCCCTGCGATGCCGTCAGCACCGAGCGCCTGGTGGTCGAGGCCGCGTATTACAACGGCCCGGCCTACATCCGAACGTCACGGCCGAAGACGCCCGTGATCTATCGGCCCGAAGAGCGGTTCCCGCTCGGCGGCTGCAAGGTGCTCCGAGAGAGCAAGGCGGACGTGGCGACGGTCATCGGCGCCGGCGTGACGGTGTTCGAAGCGCTGAAGGCCTACGATGACTTGAAGAAGGCCGGCATCGCCATCCGGGTCATCGACCTGTACTCGATCCAGCCGATCGACGAGAAGACCCTGAGGCAGGCGGCGGCCGACACCGGAGGGCGGATCGTCACGGTCGAGGATCACTATGCGGGCGGCGGCATCGGCGAGGCCGTGGCGGCGGCCACCTCGGGTGTGGCCACGGTGCGCATCCTGGCCGTCCGCGATATTCCGCGAAGCGGAAAGCCCGACGAACTCCTGGATCGCTTTGGCATTTCCGCGCGGCACATCGCAGACGCCGTGCGGAAGATCACCAGCTGACCATGCGGCGCCCCGCTTCCTCTCGCCCGCCCGTGGTCGTGATTACCGGCGCCTCGTCGGGCATCGGCAAGGCGTGCGCGGAGTTCCTGTATGCACGAGGGTATCGCGTGTACGGAACGAGCCGGCAGGCGCCGCGCGCGGTCGTTCAGGCGTCCGCCTCGGACGACGCACCCCTCTTCGAGCTGATTCCGCTCGATGTCACCTCCGACGAGTCGGTGGAACGGGGTATCGGGATCGTCCTGGCGTGCGAAGGCCGGATCGATGTCGTCGTGAACAACGCGGGTTTCGGCGTGGCCGGCGCCGTGGAATCCACGACGATCGACGAGGCGCACGAGCAGTTCGAGACGAACTTCTTCGGCACCATGCGCATGTGCCGCGCGGTGCTGCCGATCATGCGGCAGCAGGGCAGCGGCCGCATCCTCAACCTCAGTTCGATCGCCGGCCGGATCGGCATCCCGTACCAGGCGCTCTACAGTGCCAGCAAGTTCGCCATCGAAGGGTTCACCGAGGCGCTGCGAATGGAAGTGGCGCCCTTCGGGATCCAGGTGGTGCTGATCGAGCCCGGTGATTTCAGGACCGGATTCACCGCAAGCCGGCGCATGGCGCGCGATGCGGGCTCCCCGGTCTACTCGGCACGCCAGGCAAAGGCGCTGGCGGTGATGGAGCACGACGAAACCCAGGGCGCCACTCCGGAAGCGGTGGGACGCCTCGCGCACCGGATCATCACCAGCCGGTCGCCGCGTGTTCGCTACGCCGTCGGGCCCGCGTCCGAGAAGCTCGCTCTCGCGCTCGAGCGGTTCGCCCCGTCCCGCCTGCTCGAGTGGGGCATCGCGACGTACTACCGCGTCCGCTAGCGAGCCGCCGGTTCCCACCTACGGCCGGCCAATCGCCTCCGCCGACGGGGACTCCGGCCAGACCGGCAACGGCGCGGCGACGTAACTGGCGTGGGCCAGCAGCGCCTGGAACAGCGAAACCTCCGACGCGTGGAACACCAGCTTCACCCACAGGCGGAGCAGCAGATACGCCTCGCTCAGGGCGAATCCCAGCCACATCGACGACCCGGTCGTGCCCGCGCCAGGCACGATCGCGGCATAGATGGCGATTACGACGATGAACAGCAGGCTGTCGGCCAAGTAGAGTCCGACCGCCTGCGCCGGATGACGGCGGATGAACCGGCATGCGGCAATCAGCGCGCCGATCATGCTCCGCCGATCCTCGACCACGGCCCTGACCTTCGCGTAGTCGAGCCACAGGTTGAAGGCGAGCAGCAGGCCGCCGAACACGACGTAGAGCGCCAAGCGCAGGAACAGCGCGGTCCGTTCAACGGTCCAGTCGTGGGTCGCCCACGGATAGAAGACGTCGAACATCCACCGATGGAGCGCGCCGAAGAGGACCAGGTACCCGACGGCCGCGAAGACCGCGAGGCGCAGGAATCGGCCGAAGTAGACGCCGCACGCCGAGAAGAATGCCGCCGTGCGCGTGGGCCGGTTCCGCGCGTACCGGTCGAGGATCCCTCCCACCAGGAACGTCCACAGCAGGAGATACGCGACCGCGGCTCCGGTGACGACGAGCGCCTGCGGTTGGGCGTCGAGCACCGCGCTGAGGTTCGACGCCACCGCCCCGAAGCCGATGATCCGGGGCGTGAACGTCACCGCCAGGCCGGACGCCTGCGAGGCGAACGTGCTCCACCAGTCGGAGTTGACGCCGCTCGCCGCGGTGTCAGCCGCAAGGCTGGCGCCCAGGCTCTCACCCAGCATCCCGCGGAGGACCAGGCCGAGCGGCAGCGCCAGGAGAAAGGTCAGCACGAGCACGCTGGCCAGCACCACGGGCGCCCCATTGACGCGCCGCATCCCGTCACGAACGGCCTTCAGCACCATAACGCCCCGCGTGCACTCAGACAAAGAAGGCGGCCGTCAGGAGGAGATCCTGCAGCCAGGACATCCACTTCAACGTCCACTTCGTCGCGGCGGCCTCGCCGCGCGGTTCGAGCGTCCGGCTGTTGTTCGCATAATCGACGTCGAGCAGCAGCACGCGCTCGGGATCGACCTGCGCCGAGACGGCCTCGGTGGCTCGCTCGTACGTGAACATCTTCCATCGGTCGCGCCCATCCCACCGCTCGCGCAGTGCCTCGCCGTTCTTGAACGTGACCAGCACGTCCACCGGGAACACGCCTTCGCCCAGCCTGCGGACGACGACCGTCGTGCGGAACCGGCCCGGCGCCGGGCTCTCGGCGGCGTAGTCGACCTTGCCCTTCACGTCGAAGAACCCGCTGGCCGTCACGGGCCCGCTCCGGAGGTCGGAGACTGCGTAGTCGAAGATGTTCGAGCTGCGATAGACCTGGTCGAAGAACCACGTCATGTCGCGCCCCGACACCTCGTTCACGACGGCGAAGAAGTCCTGTGGCTTCGGGTGCCGGAACTTCCAGCGCGTGAAAAACGTGGACATGATCCGCTGCATCGTGGGCCAGCCGAGGTGTCGCTCGAGCGTGTTCAGCCACAGCGCGGTCTTGCTGTAGGAGAGCGCGCCGCCAGCGCCAGGCCAGTAGCGCCATGACGGCGTGGACTGCGCATCGAGCTTGGCCCCTTCCCGATAGCTCGGCAGGCCGTCCTCGTCCACCTCGCGGTTTACGGGGAGATCGTGCATCACGACCGGCACGAACCCGCCGAGCACGCGGAACGACTGGTAGTTCGGCGTGAACGCGAGCGTCATCGTGCGCCCGGTCGAATACGTGTTGAACCCCTCGTCGAGCCAGGCGTCCTCGAACTCGTTGTTACCGACCAGGGCGTACCAGAACTGATGGCCGCACTCGTGCACGGTCACTCCTTCCGGGTCCGCCACGTCGGCCGGCGCAATCCAGCGCGTGCCCGCCGTGAACAGCGTCGGGTATTCCATGCCGCCGGCGCCGCTCTGCCACGCGGGATCGACGATCGTGATATGCGGATAGGGGTACGGGCCGTACCACTGGCCGTAGTAGCGCAGCGCTGCCCGCGTGGCCGCGAAGTGCCGGTCCGCCTGATCCGCGTGCTCCGGCTGGAGCAGCAGCCGCATCTCGACTGGCGGCAGGCCAGCCTGCTCGAATCTCGCCTGCTTCACGACGTAGCTTGGGCTCGTCGTCCACGCGAAGTCGTGCACGTCTTCCTGGTAGAAGCGATGCGTCGTCGTGGCGTCGGGATTGTCGCGGGTCTCGCGCTCGATGCCGGTCGCGCCGATCGCCCACCCCTTCGGCACGGTCAGCTTCACGTCGTAGATGCCGTAGTCGGAGAAGAACTCGGTGCTTGCGTGAAATTGGTGGCAGTTCCAGCCATCCTCCTGCAGGACGCCGACCTTGGGGAACCACTGCCCCAGGAAGAAGAAGTGGCCGATGGCGCCCGTGCGCGAAAAGGTGCGCGGCACCTGCGACGTCCATTCGAGGTAGACGTTGATCGTTTCCCCCGGCGCGACCGCCCGCGGCAGCGGCACGACCATCACCGTCTCATCGTCCGTGTTCCCATCGTCGGGTGCGACGTACCGGCGGTCGGCCGTGAGGTCGATCGGCGGCGCGTCGCCGGCGCCAACCAGCCGGACTGCCGTCACCTCCGTCCAGCCCCAGTCCGTTTCGCCGAGCGACGACAGCGGCCGCGACAGCCGGCCCGCTGCCGCGCGCTCTCGAAGCCAGGTCGAGCGGGTGTTCTTGAAGGCGTTGTAGTAGAGGTGATACCGAAGCTCGGACGTGGAGACGCCGGTGATGTTGCGCCACGTCAACCACTCGCGGCCCGTGATCATGCGCTGACGCGAGTCGAGGCGGGCTTCGATCAGGTAGTTGGCGTTTCGCGGAGAGAGAGAACCGGGGGCCGCGGCGGCAGTTGGCGGGGCCGACTGGGCGGGGACGGCGGCTGGCGGCGCGGCGGCTCTCGCCTTCTGGCGCGGGGCGTTTCGGGCGCGCTGCCCGTCGAGGGCGGCCACGCCGATCGCAAGCATCAGCAGCAGAGGGACGAGCGGCTGCAACCAGCGGCGCATAGGACCTCCGTGAAAGCGGACAGCGCCATGCTACATCAAAGCCTGACGGCGCATCGACACTCCTTGACGGGTGTTCGCTCTCGAACTAGTCTACCCCTCTCTGCCGCGAGGCCGACGGTCGCGCCCGGCAACCGGGGCAGAATGAGGCCAGGCAAGGTGTCGAACATGTCGCCAACCGATTTGCGTTCACGGTTTCGCCGGGGCGAACTGGTGCGCCCGACGGCCGGAATGGCGCCGGGGTTCGTGCAGGCCAACCTCGTCGTCCTCCCGCGCTCGCTGGCGTTCGACTTCCTCCTGTTCACACAACGCAACCCGAAGCCCTGCCCGTTGCTCGAAGTGGTCGAAGCGGGTTCGGCAGAGCCGCGGTTGATGGCCCCGGGGGCAGACCTCCGCACGGACGTCCCGCGGTATCGGGTCTATCGGGATGGCGCGCTGGTGGAGGAACCGACGGACCTGTTGCGCCTGTGGAGCGACGACCTCGTATCGTTCCTCATTGGCTGCAGTTTCACGTTCGAGTCGGCGCTGATCGAAGCCGGAATCCCGGTGCGCCATGTCGAGCAGTGCACGAACGTGCCGATGTACATCACCTCGATCCCGACGATTCCGGCCGGCGCGTTCCACGGCCCGACCGTGGTCTCGATGCGGCCGATGCCGGCGGAGAAGGTCGTGCGCGCGGTGCAGGTCACGTCGCGGTTCCCGGCGGTCCACGGCGCGCCCATCCACATCGGCGATCCGGGGGCCATCGGCATCCGCGACATCACCCGACCCGACCTTGGCGATCCTGTCGAGATCAGGGCGGGAGAGGTGCCGGTGTTCTGGGCGTGCGGCGTGACGCCGCAGGCGGTTGCGATGGCGTCGAAACCGCCGCTGATGATGACACACGCGCCGGGACACATGTTCATCACCGACCGCCGGGACGCGGATTTCGCCGTGTTGTGATTCGGACGCGCATGTCAATCGAGAACATCGTCCTTTCACGCGACCACCGGGGGATGTCGGCATTGAGGCCCTACCTCGCGCCGGATTACTGCGAGCGCGCCGCCGCGCTGATTCTCGACCATCCCGGCACCGTTCTCATCGCTACCGGCTTCTACGTGCCGGCAGGATCGGCGACCGAAACCGACGGTCCGCCAGGCGCCATCGCCCTGGGCAGGGTGATCGAGTCGCTCGGCTCCCGCGTGATCTACATCACGGATGCCTACACCGCTCCGCTCCTGCACGGCCTCCTCGGCGTCGACGGGCAGGTACTCGAGTTTCCGATTACCGACCACCAGACGAGCTGGCACCATGCGGCAGACCTTCTCACCTCGCTCGCTCCCAGCCTGACGATTGCCGTCGAGCGCTGCGGTCTCACCGACGAAGGCGTGTACCGAAACATGCGCGGCCTGGACGTCTCCGGGTATCACGCGAAGCTCGATTACCTGTTCCGCGGGCACGATTGCAGCGTGGGCATTGGCGACGGCGGGAACGAGATTGGGATGGGCAACCTGGCGGCGGCCATCCCGATGGTGATGCCGATCAACGGGCGGCCGAGCGCGACGACCACCACGCGGCTCGTGATCTGCAGCGTGTCGAACTGGGGCGCGTGGGGCATCATCGCCGCCATGTCGCGGCTGAGGCAGAAGAACCTGCTGCCGACGGTGCGCGAGGCGCACGATCTGCTGTTGGAAGCCGTCGCGCTCGGCGCGGTGGACGGGGCGACCGGCAAGCATACCGAAACCGTGGACGGGTTTCCGGTGGAGGAAAACGATCGCGTGCTCGCCGAGATGCACGGCTGGCTCGGCCGGCACGGGATTGCGGACGGCAGGTAGCCAACAGCCAGCCGCGCGCGTGTCCAGAGCCGCGAGCCGATCGACAGGCGCCAGGAAGTCAATGCCGCAGGAGTTGCGGCAGCAGATCGGGGCTCGACGACACTTCCTCGCGAATCGCGAGCTTCCACGTTCCGTGGCCGCAGCGGGTCTGTGGCGAGAGATACTCCCACGTGACGGCGCCGACCTCGGCCTCGAGCCAGTAGGAGGCACCGAGGCGTGCGTCCAGCACGGCCGAGGTCACGCTGCTCTCCTCCCAGGCTACATTCTCCTTCACCGCGAAGTCGGCGGTGATCGCGTGGCGTCCAGGCACGATCGTGATCACACCGAGCAGCGTTTCCTTCACGGCGTTGCCGTCGATCGTCACGTGCTTGATTCCGCCGCCAGACGTCACCGTCGGGAGGAGTTCCCGGCGGTTCTCGGCGATGAGCGTCGCGATCTGCCCTTCGTCGGTCAAGGAGTTGGCGGCCTTCCGGCGGACCCATTTGGACGGGTCCTTGCGCGCGATTGCCGCCAGCAGGTCCTGGCTCTTCAATCGCTCGACGGCCGCTCCGCGTTCGACCGGGCCTTTTGCGCCGCGCGCGATCGCCGCCAGCGCGTCCTGGTCGATCAGGCCGCGGATGGCTGCGAGGCGGATGTCGCGCACCGCGCAGGTCTTCGCCACGTCGGCCAGAACCGACTGATCGGTCAGCTTCCGCACCGCCGCCAGCCGTACCTCGGTGGTCGCGGTCGGCAACCGCGCGAGGTGCGCGCAGGCATCCTGGTCTCCCGACTGGCAGGCGGCTGCCAGCTTCACCTGCGCGACCGCGGGAGACGACGACATGGCGAGGACGACGGAGACGAGGATCAGCAACTTGGACATGCCGAGCACGACACTACCTCGCCCGGGCGGGAGCGTCAAGGGGGTCCGGCTGGCGACTTCTTGATCGCCGGATCCACCTCGTGTGCAGCGTGGTGGTTCCGCTCGAGCTCTTCCAGTTCCGCCTCGATCTCGCGGCGGATCTTGTTCACCTTGTTCTGGCCGGCGTTTCTGGCGACCTTCTGGACCAGCTTCACCACGCCCTGAAACGCCAGGGCAAACCCAATATTCGTGGCGGCCGCCATCACCCTGTCCTTGTTGGTGGCCATCGCGTTGAGCCCCATCCCCGGAGCCGGGCCGGTCATGGCCACGAACTCCTGGTTCCACGACGGGAACGCTGGCACGGTCCACGACGGCTGACAGGGGGTGACCAGGCGCGGACAGGGATTGGACGCGACGGACCGGCTGTCAACGGCCAGGCGGTAACCGGAACCGCGCCGGTCGATGGGGGTCGCGTCGACCGATGGCCGCGCGTCGACCATCGACGCCCGTCTGACGCCCGAGAGGGAGTACGGTTGGGAATTGTCCGACGAGGCCGACTGAGGCTCGGACGGTGAGGTCACGACGGCCAGCGACATCAGCACGGCGGCGACCACCATGGCGAACCTCCTTCCTGTAGAGCAGATGACGAAACGGGAGCCGGAGGTTACGAACTGGGAGGTGGACCCTGAAACGGGCAATGACGCAAGATCTGACCCCAGACCGGCTGTCGGCCGCGGTTGTCCTCGATTGGGGACGGTTGGGGCGCCCGTCCTGACGGCACGCCAAAAATGGCCGAAAAACAGCGGGCTTCGGGTTGGCATCGCGGTTGCGACAGGAGTTGGCGTCGGTTCTTCCAGTCGTCGCCAAGTACATTGAGAGGCTTGGAGAAGGGCCGGCACATGGAGTGGTACATGAACCGCAAACTGACGTTCACCTCGGCCGTCGTCGTGGCAGCCCTGAGCATCGCGGCCGTGCCGGCCGGCGCCCAGGAACAGCGTGACAGCGGACGGCAGCGTGGCGGCGGGCGCGCCACCGCCAGTGCACCGGCGCCTCGGCAAGACGCCGCGCGGCAGGCGACGCCCCGCGGCTCCGACAACCGGCAGTCTTCGGCTCCGCAGGCGTTGCCTCGCGGCTCCGACAGCCGGCAGTCTTCGGCTCCGCAGGCGTTGCCTCGCGGCTCCGACAGCCGGCAGTCTTCGGCTCCGCAGGCGTTGCCTCGCGGCTCCGACAACCGGCAGTATCAGTCTCAGCAGCGCGCGTACGAGCGGCCGTCGTATCAGGCGCCTTCGTACCGCTCGGGCGACCGGCGCGGCTACGCGCAGCCGCGAAGCAGTTTCCGCTCGGACTATGCGCGGCCGTACTTCTCGCGGTCCTACGTCCGGCCGTACAACTTCGCGCCATACCGGCCACACTACTTCTCGCGGCCCTACTACTCGTTCCGGCCGCGGCTGAATATCGGGTTCGGTCTGTGGCTCGGGTACCCGGTGCTGTATCCCTACACCTACCTTGGAGACTACACGCCCAGGGTGTATGGCTACTACGGGGATGGTTCGTACGACGTGTCGCCGGGCGTGCCGGTCTACGGCGGAGTGAGCTTCGACATTCAGCCGTCCGACGCTGACCTGTTCGTCGATGGCGAGTACGTGGGGACGGTCGGCACCTTCACGCCGAACGGAGAACCGCTGACGCTGACGCCGGGCGACCACCGGATCGCCGTGCAGCGCGACGGCTTCCGCCCGATGGAGTGGGACGTGACGATCGAACCCGGCCAGGTGATTCCGTACCGCGGGGCCATGGAGAGGTACTGAGGGCTCATGGCAGGGGCGGCCCGTTGGCGGCCGCCCTCACTTTTTCGGAAGCGCAATCTGCTCGGTCGTCGAGATCTGGAACTGGCGGAACTTCGCGTAGGTCGCATCTCCCGTGACGGTCGTGCTGCCGGTCGAGTAACGCTCCTTCATCTCGACCGGCAGCCACAGTCCAGGCAACTCCTCACGAGGCGCGTAAGTCACGGTGATGGTCGCGACCGTAGTCGCCACCGAAGGCTTCAGCAGCGTCCTGTAAATCCGCCCATTGATCGGCTCGACCCAGATCTTTCCCGACGCCACGACCGGTTTGCCCGCGGAGGTCGTGATGAAGGTCGGCTTGGCTGTCTCCACGTATTCGATTACCCACACCCGAGTGCCCTCCAACGTCTCCTCCCCGGACTTGCGGAAGGCGAAGCGGTGCCGGCTGGCGGTGTCGAGGAACAGGAGCGGGAGGGTCGGGACGTTGAGGTTGCGGAGGTTGCCGATGTTGTAGCGGGCGCTCTCGCGCCAGATGCGGCTCGCGCGTTCGAGCGTGTCCGCGGTGGCCGGGGCATCGAGGAACAGCTTCACGAGCCGGTCCTGGCGGTCGCGCACACGTTGGCCGTCCACCTCGAACACGTCGCGGAACGGCAGCCATCCGTCGACACCTGGCACCTTGACCAGAAGGTAGTCCGAGACGAGCGTCCTCGACTTCGCCGCGGAGACCTGGGGTCTGCCGATGATCGCGACGCCGACGGCCGTTCCGCCGTGAATCTCCTGCTTGTACGTCTCCTCGGAGACGATTGACGACAGCTCCCGCCCGTAGTCCCAGACGTACTCGGAAACGCGCGCGAAGATCAGGTCGAGCGCGGGGTCGTGACGAAACGGGGCGGGCGCCGGGGGAGCGGCTGGCGCGGGCGCGGCGAACGGCGGCGCGCCGACCGACGCGGACTCCGCGAGCGCCCGCGGGGACAACGAGGCGGCCAGCGCCTCGGG
>DASVIS010000004.1:0-2493 GCA_036381995.1 Vicinamibacterales bacterium
CTGCGCCAGGAACAACACACAGAGCGTGAGGTAGATGTTGGTGCCGTCGGTGTTGAAACTGTAGCCTGCCGGAAACACGAGACCTACGGTGGTTCGTGGAATGCCGAGGCGCTCCAGTTTCTGCATCATCGCCGGCAGCACCGTCTCGGACGAACTCGTGCCAAGCACGATCAGCAGTTCGTCCTTGATGAACGCAATGAACCGCAGGATGGAGAAATTGGCCAGGTAGGCGACCAGGCCCAGAACCAGCAGCACGAACAGGAGCGAGGTCAGATAGAAGGAGCCGATCAGGTAGGCCAGGTTCGACAGGGAGGCGATGCTGTACCTGCCCACCGTGAATCCGATGGCGCCGAACGCGCCCACCGGCGCGGCCTTGGAGATGATGCGGATGATGCCGAAGAACACCTTGCCGGCGGCACCCACGGCACGTGTAATCCCCTCGCCCAACACGCCGAGCTGGGAGATGGCGAAGCCGGTCAGGATCGCGAGCAGCAGGACCTGGAGCACGTCCCCGTGCACGAAGCCTCCGACGAAGGTGTCGGGAATGATCGTGAGCAACCGGGTGACGAACCCGTTTTCCCCCGTCCGGGACACGTAGGTCGAGATGATCTTCGGGTCGAGCGCTGCAGGATTGATGTTGAGTCCGACGCCGGGTCTGACCACATGCGCCACCAGCATGCCTACGATGAGCGCCAGCGTGGACATGATCTCGAAGTAGACCAGCGTCTTCAGTCCGACGCGGCCGACCTTCTTCATGTCCTTCACGGAGGCAACGCCCTGGACGACGATGCAGAAGATCACTGGCGCGATCATCATCTTGATGAGCGCGACAAAGCCGTCGCCAAGGGGCTTGAGCGCGACGCCGGTGTCCGGGAAGAAGTGCCCCACGAGGCTTCCCAGGGCGATCGCCACGAGCACCTGGATGTAGAGGACGGAGTACCAAGGTCGACGCCGTGCCATTAATCTCCGTTCCCGTCGGTCAATACGCCCGATTCAACGGCGCCGCGCCGTCGATCAGAACCCGCTCGACGTTGCGCCACGCGGACCGGCACAGGAATGCAGCTGATTGGCGCGTCACGCCGGCAATGTGCGGCGTGAACAACACGCGCCGCGCCGCCTCGCCGTCGAGCGCCAACAGGGCGTGGTCGGCCCCTGGCGGCTCCGACGAATAGACGTCGATGGCCGCGCCACCGAGATGCCCCGCGCGCAGGTGCGTCGCCAGCGCGAGTTCGTCGACGATGCCGCCGCGAGACGCCTGGATCAGGATCGCACCGGGCTTCATCAGGGCCATCTCCCGATCCCCGATCAGGTTCTTTGTCGCCGGCAGCAGCGGCACGTGCAGCGTGACGACGTCGGACGCCGTCAGCAGGCCGTCAAGCGACATCGACTCCGCACCCAGCGCGTGGGCGGCGGCGGAATTGGGGGGCGCGGGATCGTAGAAACAGATCCGGCAGCCCATGTGCTGGAAGGCCTCGGCGACGGCCAGGCCGATGGTGCCGAGTCCCACGACGCCAACCAGCAGCCCGTCCAGGCCGCCGAGATTGTCGCTGACCATTCGCGCGCGGAACGCGCTGTAGTTCCCGCGCCGGATCTCCGCGTCAGCCCAGGCGAACCGTCGCAGAAGGGTCGACGCCATCGTCACCGCGTACTCCGCGACGGCGCGATTGCTGCCGCCGGGCACATTCGCCACCGGAAGGCCGAGCCGCTGTATGGTCGGGCGATCGAGGCGATCGAGGCCCGCACCGGTAACCTGGATCAGCTTGAGCGCTGTCCCCTCGAAGAGCGCCGGGGAAAGGGCCGGGCCGACAGCCGGTATCACCAGCGCATTCGTCCCTTTCATGAGGGCCGGGACATCGGCATCGTCCGGACCGCGATAGGTCACGTTCAGCGACGACGGCGGCAGGGCGCCGGCCCGTTCGAAATCCGCTCTGGGACGCAAGCACAGCACCGCGGTGGTCAAGATGTGGTCCGGGAATCCTGGACAGCAGGCTCGACCGTGCCGGGAATGACGTCAGCGACGGGGTAGAAGCAGAGCAGAAGGAGGGGCGTCGTGCCGGTATTGCGGGTGACGTGGTTCTCGCCCTGAGGAATCAGGATGGTGTCTCCCGGGTTCAGCGCGTACTCGCCGCTGTCGGCAAACGTTCTGCCCGTGCCCGACAAGACAAATATGCACTCCTCGCAGTCACGATGATGGTGGGGACCGCGGGGTGCCACGGCGGAGTCCTGTGGAGGTATCTCCGCAAGCCTCAGCGTCACGGCCTGCGCCCCTGTGTTCGCCGAGATGATCTCCAGGGCCGTGCGTCCCGGCAGGCCAAGCCGGATCGCCGCCGCCTGGGTGAAGACGCGTGCCATCATCACACCCGATCGAGTGTCCGAAGTTCGGCGACGCCCCCTTGAACGCGGGCCAGCTGGCGGAAGATCTCCGTCGCGTCCTTGGCGATCGCGTCCGCCACGCCGTTGATCACGCGATGGCCGTTCTCCGCGGTCGCCCGC
>DASVIS010000005.1:0-3558 GCA_036381995.1 Vicinamibacterales bacterium
GGACAATCAGCTCCGGCTCGATAGCGAGATGCGCTCGACTCAGTAAGAGACGGAACCGTTGGCGAGTGGCGGGAAGAAGGGATTGCGGCCTGAAGGGTGCAGAAACTCGGTTCATAGCTCGTCAGGAGAGTCCCGCCCTCCGCGGAGCCGGGCGATGCGTACAATAGGGCCTCTGTCTGCTAACCAGAGGCCCCGTTGATCTCGCTGTGTTATCTGGCGCTTCGTTGGGTCCTCGCGCTCGCCAGCCTGCGCGTTCGGTCAGACGACTTCAAAGAACTTGAGATTGTCGTGCTCCGACACGAGCTCGCCATCCTCAGGCGGGGGAAGCGTCCACCGCGGATGACGTGGACCGACCGCCTCCTGCTCGCGGCCGCGAGTCGGTTGCTCCCGCGCAGACGGTGGCCGTCGCTGATCGTCACGCCGCAGACACTGCTGACGTGGCATCGGCGCTTGGTTGCCAAGCGATGGACGTATCCACCGCGGTCCGGTCGCCCACCGCTCGACCGGCAACTCCGGGAATTGGTTCTGAGGCTGGCGCGGGAGAATCCCCGCTGGGGCTATCAACGAATCGCGGGCGAGCTCAAGGGGCTTGGGCTCGCCGTGTCGGCCACCACCGTGCGGGCCTGGCTCCGGCAAGCCGGCCTCGGACCCGTCGGTACGCGGGGCGGCATGTCTTGGCGCACGTTCTTGCGCACGCACGGCCGCCCGATACTCGCGGTCGACTTCTTCACCGTGGAGACGGCCTGGCTCCAACGGCTGTACGTGATCTTCTTTATTGAACTGGGCAGCCGACACGTGCACATCGCCGGCTGCACGCCCCACCCAACTGGGCTGTGGGTCACGCAGCAAGCCCGACAAGTGATGTGGACCCTGTCCGATCGCGCCGAGTCGTTCCGGTTCCTGATTCGCGATCGGGATCAGAAGTTCACGAAGCCCTTCGACGAGGTGTTTGCCAGCGAGAAGATCGAGATCGTCCGGACGCCGTTTCGGACGCCGCAGGCGAACGGCGTGGCGGAGCGGTTTGTGCGAACGGTTCGCTCGGAATGCCTCGACTGGCTGCTGATCCTGAACCAGACGCATCTCGAGCGGGTCCTCGCCGAGTTCATGGAGCACGACAACGGGCATCGGCCGCACCGGGGCGTGAAGCTGACGCCGCCGGATGGCCCGCGCCCGGGGCGGCTCAGAATCGACGGCGAATTCCGCGTCCAACGTCGCGATCGCCTCGGCGGCGTGATTCACGAGTACGCCAAAGCCGCCGCCTGAATCTGTTTTCGCACCCTCCAGGCAGAGGTAACGCTCGCGTGGGCTGATAGGTCCTGCCTGGTCGAGTAGTGGCGAGTGACCGCTCCGAGGGACTCCGGCGCGGGCGGGACCGGAACCGGGTACATTTCAGGGACGTGAAAAGGCGCTCGTTTCTAGCGAAACGAGCGATTTCAGCGTTTCTAGCGGTTTGGAGGCGGCGGGAGTCGAACCCGCGTCCGAGAGTACGTCACCGCAGGAATCTACATGCGTGTCCTCTTCTGTTGAGTCACGGCCGGCCTGGGGAAGAGGCTAAAACCGCCAGCCGTTATTCCCGGTAGCGTCTCGCCGCCCAAGGCCCGGAACGACCTCGAGCAGCCAGCCTGCCTGTTTGACATCCAGCCTCCGCGCGCAGACAACTAAGAGGTGGACGTCGCTGTTAATTAAGCAGCGAGAGCGAGCTGCGTGTTCGCAGTTATGGTTGTTTCCACCGGATTTACGAGTCGATGGGGCTCGGCATGCATCCCACGGCCCTATACCCCCGTCGAAGCCAAATCGCCCCCACAAAGAGGAGTGTCGAGGATGCCCGGCAACCTCGATGGCCCGGTCCGGGAGAACCGGCCGACTGCTACTATTGTACGGCAGCCGGCCAGCCCTGTCAAAGCCTTGAAAAACAGCGAGTTATGCTGAGACGACCGCCCGGACCTCGAACGTCGGCGGATGCTCCAGGTGCTTCTTCACCGCGCACTGGCTCGCCGCCCGGACGAGCGCCTCGTGGTACTTTTTCGGAAAGCTCACCGGAACCTGGATGTCGATGCCAATCTGACCGACCAGGCCGGTGCGCGGGTCCACCTCGATGTGCTGGACCAGCCGGATTCCATCGGTCGGCAGGCCGCGCTGCTGGCAGAAGCCGAGCACGTAGATTCCAGCGCACGTCGCGATCGACGCGAGAAACAGAGAGAATGGGGCGGGCGCGGAATCCTCGCCGCCACCGCGAGGCGGCTGGTCGGTCCGAATCGTATGAGAGCCGAACTGAGCGTCAACTCGGGCGCCGCCAGGAAACGTCACCACCATATCCATCGAAATCAACCTCCGCTCTTCCAGAGAATCAGATTCTCATGGAATGGTTTCTCCGGCTTTGAAGTCCGAGGGCCGAACGGCCGATACCCCAGAATGACGTCCATCTGTGTCTGCCGAGACGTGAACGAGCCTGCCTATGTCTCTCGACAATCGAATCCGACAGTTGTCCGAGACCATCATCCAGGAAGTGCGCAGCCCGATCGAGGGAGCACTTCAACGGCTGTTGGCGGACGTGATGACGATGGCGGCCGACGACCGCGAACAGGCCGTGCAGTCCGCCTTGACAACCGCCTCTGCGGAACGGGAAGGGAAGGTGGCCGCCCTGCGTGAACAGCTCGCGCAGGAACACGAGGCAGCGGTGGAGAACCTCACGCAGCAGATCGACCGGGAGCGCGACGCGGCGCTGGCGAATCTGCGTACAGAGTTCGGTCAGGAACGCGAATCCGCACTGGCGGGTCTGCGCACAGCGCTCGCGCAGGAACACGAGGCGGCACTCGCGCGCCTCCGCGAAGAACTGGCGGGCGAGCACGAGACCGCCCTCCAGGCGGCACGCGACGAGTCGGCCCGCCAGCACCAGGCGCAGTTGAACGACCTTGAAGCCCGGGCCGTGGCTGAACGCGCGAGCGCCATCCACGCCGTCCGCGAAGAGCTCGGCCGCAGCCATGAATCCGCGCTTGGCGCCGCCCGCGCCGCCGCCGAACTGGCCGGGGGGGCCGCGCTCACCGCGGCCGTCGCCCATGCCGAGCACGCGAGACACGAGGCCGAGGGCCGGTTGGCGGGCCTCGAACAGGAGTTGGAGCAGTTGCGGGCTGAGACCATCCAGGCTCGACAGTCGAGCGACGACGCCGGGCTGGCCAGGCAGGACGCAGCTCAGGCGAGACAAAACGCAGAACGGGCCAGGCAGGACGCAGCGCTGGCCAGGCAGGATGCAGAGCAGGCCAGGCAGGACGCAGAACTCGCCAGGCAGGACGCAGCGCAGGCCAGGCAGGACGCCGAGCAGAATCAGTTGGCCGCCGAGCAGACTCTCGGGATGACACACGCGGCCGACCGCCAGCAGGAGCTGGAGTGCAGCGACCGCACGCTGGCGGCATTCCGACAACTCGATGAATCGCGCTCGCTCACCGAGGTCCTGCGCGTCCTTGCAGACCAGGCTGCCACCGAGATCGGGCGGGTGGCCGTCCTGCTCGTCATCGGTTCACGGCTGCGCGGGTGGGAGTTGCGGGGCCTCCCTGACGCGGA
>DASVIS010000006.1:0-23073 GCA_036381995.1 Vicinamibacterales bacterium
TTGCGCTGGAGGGTCAGGAAGAGCATCCTGTCGGCGCCGAGCGCGCGATTGATCGACTCGATCGAGACCGGCCGGTCAACGGCCAGCGGCTGAAGGGTCAACGGGAAGAGTACGGTTCGGCGGAGCGGCAGCACCGGCAACTCGGCCGGCAACTGGGGGGATGGAGTGGTCACCATACGGCCATTGTCGCACACTCATCCAGCCGAGCCCCGTGGCGCGCTACTCGTTCCACCACTCCACGCGCTGGCGCTCCGGTCGGCGAAAGACGAAGACTCCCGCCAGCCCCGCGACAAATCCGGCCACGTGCGCCCAGAACGCGACGCCGCCCTGGGATCCGGTCGTGTGGGCGATCGAGCCGGCGCCGCTGAACAACTGCATCAGGAACCAGAAGCCGAGGAACCAGATGGCCGGGATCTCGATGATCTCGATGAAGATGAAGAGCGGGATCAGCGTGAGCACGCGCGAGTGCGGGTAGAGCACGAAGTAGGCCCCCATCACCCCGGCGATCGCTCCGCTCGCGCCGATCGTCGGCACGTAGGAATCCGGGGCGACCAGGGTCTGCGCAAGGCCTGCCAGCGCACCGCACAGCAGGTAGAACACGAGGTAGCGCCCGTGCCCAAGGCGGTCCTCGACGTTGTCGCCGAAGATCCACAGGTACCACATGTTCCCGATGATGTGGAGCCAGCCGCCGTGCAGGAACATCGACGAGATCAGCGTTGGCCACGCGAACGCGGCGGGGACGATGCCGAAATCCCGCAGGAAGCCCTGGCGGGCGGGCGAAGCCAGCGACAGCTCGAACCAGAATGCCAGGATGTTGACCGCGATGATCCCGATCGTGATGAACGGAGTTGTCCGGGACGGGACGACGTCGCGAAGGGGAATCATGCCGTGAGTATAAGAGATCCCGCCGACGCCCGGGCCCGTTTTGGTCGTGTGGCGGTTTGCCGGGACTCAGGCATATAATCGATCTGCATGCCACAAATGGGCGCCCCCCGGCTGCGTGTGCGCGCGACGCTCGTGGCCGTCCTGTACGCGTGCATCCTGTCCGGCGGCGCCCTGATTCAACACACAGTCCTCTGTGCGAACACTCCAGGCTCGCACTGTACGCTCTGCGCGTGCGCCGATTCGGTCCCGCTGGTCGTCGAGGCCGACGCGCCGTCGCCCGAGTTCGATGACGCCGGCGAGATCGCGCCAATCGTCGGACGCGCCGTCCCGGTCGTGGCTGGCCACGACACCGTGAGCCGGGCGCCCCCGTCCGTCGGTGCCGCGGTCAGTTAGTCCCGGACCGTCAACTCGAGTGAGCGTGCGTATAGCCCCAAGGTGATAATCCGGCTGGCCTCCACATCATTCTGGAGTGTCGAATCATGCGGTCCTTTGCCCGGTTGATGACGATCGTGCTGGCGTCTGCGTGGCTGAGCATGGCGCAGCCGGCATTTGCTCAACAGTCAGGCGGAAGCCAGGGCGGCACCGGCGCGCTGGGCGCCGCCGCCGCGCAGGCATTGCGAGCCGAGGTGGACCGCCTGCGGCAGGAGTTCGAGGCGGTGAAGCAGCAGTACGGAGACCGACTGGCGGCCCTCGAGGCGCGGCTCAAAACGATGGATGCGGCACCCGCCGCCACGGTCGATGTTCCGAGCGGTGCGGGCGGCGCGGGCGGGCCCGAGGGTGCGTTGCCTGTCTACGGGAACGCGTCGATCCTCTCCAAGGTGTTCAACCCGGACATGGCGGTGATCGGCGACTTCCTGGGTGCGGCGGGCGCCAACCGCGTGGCGCAGACACCGGCATTGGAGATGCACGAATCAGAGCTGTCGTTTCAGGCCGTGGTCGACCCTTATGCGCGCGCCGACTTCTTCCTGACGATCGGGCCGGACGGCGGCATCGATGTCGAGGAAGGGTTCCTGACCTTCACCGGTCTGCCGGGCGGGTTGCTGGTGAAGGTCGGCAAGCTGCACAGCGCGTTCGGGAAGGTCAACCAGATGCACAATCACATCCTGCCGTGGGCCGACCGGCCGCTGATGACCGAGAACCTGGTCGGTGGCGAGGAAGGGATTTCCGATGCGGGCATTTCGGTTTCGCGATTGATTCCCAACCGCTGGATGTTCCTCGAAGCGACGGGAGAGGTCTACCGGGGCCAGTCGGCGATCTTCCGCGCGCCGAGCCGCGGCGATCTGACGTACGTCGGCCACGTCCGTGGCTACCAGGACCTCGGCGAGTCGACGAACGTCGATCTCGGAGCGTCGGTTGCGTACGGCCACAATGGTGTGACGCCGGACGCCACGACGCGATTGATCGGCGTCGATGCCACCTTCCGCTATCGTCCGCTGCGGCGGGCCATCTATCGGCGGTTCCTGGCCCGGACGGAGCTGGTGTGGAGCCGTCGCAGCGAATTGGCGGCGCAGCCGCAGTCGTTTGGCGCCTACGTCTCCGGAGAGTACCAATTGGGGCGCCGCTGGTTTGCCGGGGCACGTTTCGACTATGCGGATCGGGCGTCGAATCCGTCCCTGTCCGACAAGGGCGAATCGCTGATTCTCACGTACTGGCCGAGCGAGTTCAGCCAGATCCGCGGGCAGTTGCGCCGCACGCGCTATGCTGAGGGCACGACGGCCAACGAGTTCCTGTTCCAGTTCCTGTTCTCGATTGGCGCCCATGGAGCGCACACGTTCTAGCTCTGGACCAGGCGGGCAGGCGAAGAGGCAGGAAGGCGGATTCTCTCGGTCAGATAGCGTGTGCGCAAGGGGAAGACCATGTCACGACTGTTTCTACTCGTTTTCACGCTGGCGCTGACCGTCGCGCAGCCGGCGGCGGCAGCCGGGAAATTGAACGTCATTGCCACCACCGAGGACCTTGCCTCGCTGGCCCGCGACGTCGGCGGCGACCGGATCGACGTCGAGGCGCTCGCGCGCGGCTACCAGGACCCTCACTTCGTCGAGCCGAAGCCGAGCTTCATCCTCAAACTCAATCGCGCCGACCTGCTCATTGCCGTCGGACGTGAGCTCGAGATCGGATGGCTGCCGCCGCTCATCAACCAGAGCCGCAACCCGAAGCTGCAGCCGGGCGCGCCCGGCTACCTGGACGCGTCGCTGACCGCGAAGATTCTCGAGCTGCCGAGCGGGCAGATTACACGGGCGATGGGCGACGTCCATCCGCAAGGGAATCCCCACTACTTGCTGGACCCGGGCAACGGCCGTCGGATCGCGCAGGCCATCCAGAAGAAGCTGTCCGAGATGAGCCCGAACGACGCCGGCTACTTCGCCGGGCGGTACGCCGATTTCGACAAGCGGCTGGCTGTGGCAGAGAAGCGGTGGGACGGCCAGATGGCGCCCTACAAGGGGATGAAGATCGTCACCTATCATCGCTCGTGGCCGAACTTCGCCGACCGCTTCAGCCTCGACGTCATCGGCTACATCGAGCCGCGTCCCGGTATCCCACCCTCGCCCAGCCACACCTTCGAGTTGATCCAGGAGATGAAGCGGCAGGGCGTGAAGATCATGCTCGTCGAGCCGTACTTCGACCTGAAGACGCCGAACGCGATTGCCCGTGATACCGGGGCGAAGGTGCTGGTCATGGCGCCGTCGGTGGGCGGGGAAAAGGAGATTACGGACTATCTCGGGCTCTTCGATTACGATATCAACCTGCTGGTCGCCGCGATCAAACAGGTCGGCGCGAAGTAGACGCAGGTAGACGATGGATCTGACCATCATCCAGTTCCTGGCGGCGCCCTTCGTGGCCAGCCTGATCCTGACCGGGATTCATGCCTACCTGGGCGTGCACGTCGTCGAACGCGGAGTGATCTTCGTGGACCTGTCGCTGGCGCAGATCGCCGCCCTGGGGGCGACGGTCGCGCTGCTGATGCCGGCCAGCGGGGGCGACCCGCACTCGCCGTTCGTCTACTGGGTCAGCCTGGCGTTTACATTCATCGGTGCGGCGGTGTTCTCGACGATTCGCGGGCACAAAGCCCGGATCCCTCAGGAGGCGATCATCGGGATCTGCTATGCGGTCGCATCCGCCGCGGCGATCCTGGCCATGAGCAAGGCGACGTCCGAGAGCGAGCACCTGAAGGACATGCTCGTGGGGAACATCCTCGCCGTGTCGTGGCCAGAGGTTGGACGGACGGCGCTGCTCTACGGCGCCATCGGCACGTTTCATTTCATCTTCCGGAAGAAGTTTCTGGCGATCTCGATGCACCACGGGACCGCGGACATCCCCGGGGTGTCCGTGCGCCTGTGGGACTTCCTGTTCTACGCGTCGTTCGGGTTCGTCGTGACCTCGTCGGTGTCGATAGCCGGCGTTCTCCTGGTCTTCTGCTATCTCATCGTTCCGTCCGTTGCGGCCATGTTGTACTCGGAACACATCGGGCGCAGGCTTGCGATCGGGTGGACCATGGGGACCATCGTGTCGGCGGTCGGCATCTTCCTGTCGCTGGAGCTCGACCTGCCGACCGGGGCGGCCATCGTGTGCACGTTCGGCATCGTGCTGGCCCTGATGGCCAGCCTCCGGCCGGTCGTTCGTGCCGTCATTTCCTGATTCTCCGATGATTTGTCAGCATTGCGGGACGGAGATTGCCGACAAGGCGCTGGTCTGCTACCGCTGCGGCCATGCCACGTCCGAACCCCTGGCGCGACCCGGCCAGGCACCGAAGCCAGGCAGCCGCATCCCTGTGATCGCGGCACTGCTGGTGCTGATCCTCGGCGCTCTGTTCATGTCGCAGGCGGCTGTCGGCGAGGCGCCACACCTCGTGTCATGGGTAGTGGCGGGATTGGCGGTCATCGTGCTCGTGTGGCGGTTCTGGCGAGGGCGCCGCTGAGGCGGGACCAGCCCCGCTCCTGGAGGTCTCCATGCCTGCCCCATGGCTTGAAATCGACGACGGCTCGGGACCGCGCCGGGTGCCGATCGAGAAGGACATCTTCACCATTGGACGGCGGACGGGTAACGACCTCCGCCTGGTCGGGACCGACATCTCGCGCGAACATGCCGAAGTGGCGCGCGAAGGGGAGCAGTACGTCATCCGCGACCGCCAGTCACGATTCGGGACGTTCGTGAACAACGCCCAGGTGGCCGAGCAGGCCCTGAAACACGGCGACCTGATCCGCCTGGGCCGGGGCGGCGGCGTCGAGATGGTGTTCCTCATCGAGCCGGTCGCGGCACCGGGTCCGCCGGCCGAGCCGTTGACCGAGCGGACGGCGACGTCGGCCGGGGGCGAACTCCGGCAAGTGGCTGCGCTGCTCGAAGGACTTCGCGCGCTCGGGTCCGCTCGCGTGCTGGACGAGGTGCTGGCGCTGGTCATCGACTCGGCCGTCGAGTTGAGTGGCGCCGAGCGCGGGTTCATCATGCTGGCCGACGCCGAAGGTCACCTGGAGTTCAAGCTGGCGCGGGAACGCGGGCACGTCACCATGTCGGGCCGGACATTCGAGACGAGCCGGAAGATCCCGGAGGAGGTCTTCCAGACGGGTCAGGCGCGGCTGGTGACCGACCTGCTCGACGGTGATCTCCCGGCTGTTCACACCGGGACGATCGCGCTCGGCATCCGCCACGTCTTCTGTGTCCCGCTCCGGCTCGTCCGCTACGTGGACAAGGCGGACGGCCCGGTCGATCAGAAGATGATTGGCGTCCTCAACCTGGACAGCCGGGAACGAGGAGCGCTGGTGTCGGCCGCAGCTCGTGCGGGCCTCGAGACGCTGGCCGCCGAGGCTGCCGTCGCCATCGAAAACGCCCGCCTCTATCGCGAGACAATGGAGAAGGCGAAGATGGAACAGGAACTGCGGATCGCGGCCGAGATCCAGCAGGCACTGCTCCCGCCTCCGGAGTGGTCCTCCGATTATTTCGACGCCATCGGCCGGAGCGTGCCCTGCCGCGCAATCGGGGGCGACTTCTTCGAGTACCTCACGCTCGCCGACGGATCGGCCGGTTTCGTGGTTGCCGACGTGTCGGGCAAAGGGGCTCCGGCCGCGTTGCTCACGGCGGTGACGCAGGGCGTCCTGGCGGCGCAGACGTCGTTCGGAGGCGGGCCGGCGGCGGCGCTCTCGCGGGTCAACCAGGTCCTGATTCGCCACTCCATCGGGTCGCGGTTCGTGACCGTCTTCTTCGCGGCGCTCTCGAAGGACGGACGGCTCACGTGGTGCAATGGCGGGCACAACCCGCCGTTCCTGGTGAGCGGGACGACCGTGCGCCGGCTGGAGACCGGGGGCCTGCTCTGCGGGCTGTTCGAGAAGGCGTCGTACGAGGAAGAGACCATTCAACTCCAGCCTGGCGACGTCCTGATGATGTTCAGCGACGGCATCTCCGAGGCGCTGAACGCCACCGGTGAGGAGTTCGGCGACGACCGGATTCTCGAATGCCTGACGCAACACGCCGAGGGGAGCGTCAGCCAGATGCTGGAGTGCCTCGTGGGGACGGTGAACACGTTCGCGAGGGGCACGGTGCAGGGCGACGATATGACGGCTGTCGTCGTGCGGTACAGGAATCGGGCGTGAACGGGGCGCGGCCCGGCGAGGATCGGCCCTCGGCTCATGGCCTGCAGCCAGCCAGGCGATGGTGGCGGCGGGTCCTGGTCGTGGCCTGGATTGCCGGCGCCGTCGTCGTCTGGAACATGGTCTTCGACGCGCACATCGTGAAGGGCGCGAGGAATTACGTCGACCGCCAGCAACTGTTCATCGAGGGCCGGGGTCCGCACGTGGACATGGGTGGCGCGATGGACGAGGCGAAGGCCGCGGGGCTCCGCGCGGCATCGTTGTGGGCCGGCGCCGAACTCGCGTCAGGTCTTGCCCTGGCCGGGGCCGTGCGGATCAGAAACCGGCGCCGCGACCGGGACGGGCTGACACGCGCGTCTCGATAGCGGGCAGGGCCTCCAGCAGCACGTCACCCACGATCTGCAGGCTCCGGGCGCTCACCTTGTCGAGCGTGTCACCGGCCGTGTGCCACGGCGGGTAGTCCTCGGGACCGTCGATGATGTCCACGGCGGCCACGCCGGCGTTCAGGAAGGGGAGATGGTCGTCCTCGATCTGCGTGGTGGCGTCGAGGAAGGCGTCCGTCTGTGCCAGGCGCTTTGCGGCCGCCCAGATGGCGTTGGTGAGCCAGGGCGTGGAAGACAGTTCCCGCCGGATGTGAAGATCCCGATCGCCGATCATGTCCACGAGAATCAGCGCGCGGAGGCGTGCCAGCGTCTTCTCACGCTGCCCGGCCTCCACGTAATGCCGGCTGCCGTAGGTGTGATCGGTTCCGCCCCAGTCGGGAAGCGTCGCCTCTTCGCCGTCGAGGAACAGGAGTTCGATGGTCAGCGGGTTCTTCCGCGCCTTCATCACGCGGCCCCACTCGATCAGAAACGCCGTGCTCGACCCGGCGTCGTTCGCGCCGATGAAGCGGAACTCGCGGTACAACTTGGTGTCGTAGTGACCGGCGAAGACCAGGCGGTCCGTGGATGCGCCCGGGATGCGGGCGATCAGGTTCACCATGTGGATTCGCCCGATGGGCGTCTCGGCGTCGAACGGTTGTTCGATCGTCTGGATGCCGATGTCGGCCAGTTGCTTCTTGATGTACTGCCGGGTGGATTCGAGGGCCGGCGAGCCGGCCGGGCGCGGGCCCATCGCCACGACCTGGCGCAGATGCTCGTAGGCGCGATTGCCGTCGAACCCCGTGGTGGTCGAGGCAGCCGCAAAGGCCACGGCAGCCACCGCCACCAGCAGCGCGCACAGGCTGACACTACCGCTCATTGCTCTCGTCATCATCGACCGGCTCCTTGATCGGCTCGACCGGAATCCGGTAGTCGCCGTTCACCCAGCTGGCCAGATCCAGCAGCTTGCAGCGCTCGCTGCAGAACGGGCGCCAACGCGAATCGACCGGGTGCTGTCGGCAGAACACGCACAACGGGTCGCTCACGCCACCATTATGCGACAGGAATCGGGTTTCGGGACTTGCGATTCAGGGGATGTGCCGGTCACGAGCCGGAAGTCGCCGCGTGGCGCACGTCCTTCGCCGACACGACGAAGATGATGTCTTCGGCGATGTTCGTGGCGTGATCGCCGATGCGCTCGAGGTGGCGCGAGATCAGGATCAGCTCCAGCGCGCCCTCGATCGTCGTCGGATCCTGCAGCATGTAGGTCAGCAGTTCCCGGAAGATCTGCATCTTGAGGTTGTCGAGCGTGTCGTCGCGATCGAGCACCGACTGCGCGAGGGCCACGTCGCGCTTGACGAACGCGTCCAGTGCGTCGCGCAGCATGGTCTGGGCGATGTCCGCCATCCGGGGCAGGTCGAGGAGCGGCTTGACGGGTGGCCGTGCGAGATAGCGGTGCGCCGCTTCGGCGATGTTGACCGCCATGTCGCCCACGCGCTCCAGATCGCTGTTGATCTTGATCGCCGCCACGATCACGCGGAGATCGGACGCCACCGGCTGATGGAGCGCGAGCAGCCTGAACGCCAGCCCGTCGATCTCGAGGTGCAACTGGTTGATGGGCTCGTCGCCCCCGAGGACGCCGTCGAGCCGTTCCCGGTCGCGGGACACGAGCGCGTCCACGGCCACCTGGACCCGGTCCTCGGCCAGCCCTCCCATGGCGAGGATCCGTTCCTTCAGGTGTTCGAGTTCCTCCTGGAAGTGCCTGACCCGATCTTTCGTCTCCATGCGCGTGTCCTCTCGTGGCGCCCCGTGCGTGCGTCCGGCAGGTGCCCCCGTGCCGTCTACCCGAACCGCCCGGTCACGTAATCCTCCGTCAGCTTCTCACCGGGAGCCGTGAAGACCTTGTCGGTGCGGTCGTACTCCACGAGGCGCCCCAGCCAGAAGAAGGCCGTGCAGTCCGACACCCGCGCGGCCTGCTGCATGTTGTGCGTGACGATGACGATCGTGTAGTCGTGCTTGAGCTGGTAAATCAGTTCCTCGATCCGCTGCGTGGCAATCGGGTCGAGCGCCGACGCCGGTTCGTCCATCAGCAGGATCTCGGGGCGCACGGCAAGCGCCCTCGCGATGCACAGGCGCTGCTGCTGCCCGCCGGACAGCGAGAACGCGGAATCGCGCAGACGGTCCTTCACTTCCTCCCAGAGGGCCGCGGCCTTCAAGCTCTCCTCGACCTGGCCCTGAAGATCGGCGCGGCTCGAGGCCAGCCCGTTGACGCGGATGCCGTAGGCGACGTTGTCGAAGATCGATTTCGCAAACGGGTTCGACTTCTGAAACACCATCCCGACCCGCCGCCGCAGGTCCACCACGTCTGTCGAGGGACCGTAGATGTTCTCACCGTCGATCTCGACTCGCCCCTGGAGGCGGGCGCCTGGAATAGTGTCGTTCAAGCGATTGAACGTTCGGAGCAGCGTGCTCTTGCCGCACCCGGACGGGCCGATGAACGCGGTGACCAGGTGTGCGGGGATGTCGAACGAGACATCGAACAGCGCCTGCGTGGCGCCGTAGAAGAAGCTGGCCCGGCTCACATGGATCTGCGACGCCGAACGCCCCGGACCATCGCGGCGTTCCGCCGCGCGCGCGACGCCGGCAAGCGCCGGAAGGGGGACCGGTATCGAAGGCGCGCCGCTGCCTGTCGAAACGAGCGCGTGTGCCATGCCAGCAGGATAGCCGTCACCCGTTGCCGGCTGGTTACCCCCGTGTTAATTCCGTGTTTCGGCGAGGCGCCGCCCTGTTCGCGGTCAGGCGACGGTGCCGGCCGGCACGACGCCCCACTTGGGGACGATGATGATCCCGTTGCGGATGGAATAGCCATCGCCGTCGGCGTGCTGGACGCCCGCCTCGTTCGTGAGCCGGACGCCCGGCCCTATGCGCGCGTTCTTGTCGACGATGACGCGGTCGAGCACCGAGTCGGCGCCGATGCCCATCTCGGGCCCGTTGCCCTCGTACGCCGGGGCGTCATCGTCCTCCTCGTAGAAGTCGGCGCCGAGCAGCACTGAGCGGCTGATCTGGCACCCGCGGCCGATCCGTGTGCGGATGCCGACGATCGACTGCCTGATCGTCGAGTGGTCAACGTAGGATCCTTCGGCCAGGACGGCCTGATCGACCGTGCAGTTGTTGAGCCGCGAGCCGGGGAGGAAGCGCGGACGCGTGAAGACCGGCCTCCGCGGGTCGTAGAAATTGAATGGCGCCTGCGGGCGGGTCAGCATGATGTTGGCGTCGTAGAACGATGCCACCGTGCCAACATCCTGCCAGTAGTCGCGGAACAGATACGCGTTGACGCGACGGTCGCCGAGCGCAGCGGGGATGATCTCGTGGCCGAAGTCCACGCCCGCGTGACGTTCCAGGACGTCGAGCAGGACGTCGCGTGTGAAGATGTAGATACCCATCGACGCGACGAAGGGCTTGTCGGCCGCAAGCCTCATGAACCGCGCTCCGGCAGGAACGCTGGAGCCGATCTCGTTCAGGCGCTCCCGGGTGGGCTTCTCCTCGAACCCGACGATCTGGCCGTCCGCATCGAACTGGAATATCCCCATGGCCGGCGCGTCGTCTGGCGCGACCGGCTGCGCTGCGATCGTGATGTCGGCGCTCCGATCCATGTGCTCCTCGAGCATCGCCGAGTAGTCCATGCGGTAGAGATGATCGCCGGCGAGGATCAGGTAGTACTCCGCGTCGTGGTAGATGAAGTGCCTGGCGGCCTGTCGGACCGCGTCCGCGGTGCCCTGGAACCAATTCGGGTTGTCCGGGGTCTGCTCGGCCGCGAGGATTTCGACGAACCCCCGGGAGAACATATCCATCCGGTACGTCTCGGCGACGTGCCGGTTGAGCGAGGCTGAGTTGAACTGGGTGAGCACGTAGATCCGGCGGATGTCCGCGTGGAGACAATTGCTGATCGGGACGTCGATCAGCCGGTACTTGCCTGCGATGGGGACCGCCGGCTTGGAGCGCAAGTGGGTGAGGGGATACAGGCGAGCGCCGCGCCCGCCGCCGAGGATCAGTGCGATGACCTGCTTCATGGTGTATTAGCCTATGGCGAGACGCCGGGCGGGGCAAGATTATCCGGGCGGAAGGCTGATCGTGAACACCGCGCCGCCCCCGGGCCCGGCGGCCGCCCAGACACGCCCGCCCAACAGGTCGACCAGGTGCTTGACGATCGACAGTCCGAGCCCCGTTCCGCCGGACTCCCGCGAGCGTGCCTTGTCCACGCAATAGAACCGCTCGAAGATGCGATCGAGATCCGAGTCGGGGATGCCCGGGCCTTCGTCCGACACGGTGATCTCCACCCGGTCGCCACTCGGTCGCGCCGCCAGTCGGATCCGCCGCCCCTCCGGCGAGTAGTTGACGGCATTTTCGATCAGGTTCCGCAGCGCATCCTGGAGCTTTGCCCCATCGGTGCGGATCGTGGCGGCCTCCGCATGAACGTCGATCTCCACGTGCTGTCGGCGCGACGCGATCGCGGTTGCCAGGTCGGCGACCGCCCCCTCGAGCAATCCCTGCAGCGGGCACTCGGATCTCTCGACCGGTTCCTGCCTGGCGTCGAGGCCGGCCAGCCGGAGGAGGTCCTTGACCAGCCGCTCCATGCGGCTTACATGCCGCGCGATGACCTCGAGGAATCGGGCGCGGGTCTCGGCGCTCGCGGGCTCGTCGGACAGCGCCTCGACGTATCCGCGTATCGCGGTGAGCGGCGTCCGCAGTTCGTGCGAGACGTTTGCGACGAAGTCCCGTCGCACCTGATCGGCGCGGCGCAGATCGGTGATGTCGTGGAGGACGAGCACGACGCCGTTGACCGATGGGGCCGCCACGGCTGAGGCCCGGGCCACGAGGCGGCGGCCGGGCGTCCTGGCGGGGGAGAGTTCCAGGTGTGAAGGGTGGCCGCCCTCGAGGGCCTCGGT
Organism: Vicinamibacterales bacterium; assembly: GCA_036381995.1. Taxonomy (GTDB): domain Bacteria; phylum Acidobacteriota; class Vicinamibacteria; order Vicinamibacterales; family Fen-181; genus FEN-299. The sequence goes on from DASVIS010000006.1 coordinate 11,770, forward strand.
CAGAAGCGCCGCGACCCCGGGATGCCGCACGGCCTCCAGGTAGTGCCCGCCCACGCTCGCATCGTCCAGCGCGAGCATTGCGCGTGCCGCTCGATTCACGAGCTGGACCCGGCCCTGGCTGTTCACCACCATGACGCCTTCGACCATCCCCGACAGGATGGCGTCGGTGCGCGCGCGATCCTGCGCCAGTTCTGCGACGCGGATTGCCAGTTCGCGCACCGTGTCGTCCAGGACGCGGGCCACCGTCCCAAGTTCGTCGCCCTCGTAGTCCCGCACACGCTGGGACAGGTCACCGGCGGCAAACCGGCGCGCGGCTCCGGCGATGGCCTGGAGCCGCCGGCCGAGGAGAATGGATGCCAGCCACGCGAGCGCCAGGGCACCGACGAGGGCCACGCCGAGGGCCACCAGCGTCATTCGGCGCACCGACGCCACCTGCTGCTGCACGTCGGTCAGCGGAAGGGCGAGCCTGACCACGGTCATCCGGGGATGGTCCACCGGGACGGCCACGTAGAGCATGTCGGTCTGGAGCGTGTGGCTGTAGCGGCGCGAGATGCCGACGCCCTTGGCTTTCGCCTGCACCACCTCGGACCGTGTCGCATGATTCTCGAGCGTGGCGAGCGCGGTCCCGCTCACCATCGAATCGCCCACGACCGTGCCGTCGGCGGCGATGAGCGTCACGCGTGCGGGGAGCGTCTTACCAACCCGGATGGCCTCGGCCTCGATGGCGTCTGGCGGAAGGTCCCGCTCGTGCGACGAGAGGACGTCGGCAACCAGGTGCGCTTCCGAGACCAGTGATTGTTCGATACGCCGATAGGTCTGTTCCGGGAGGGACAGTGACACCAGCGTGGCGATGAGCCCGACGGCCGCAGCCGAGACGCCGAAGATGGCGACAAAGATCTTCCCGCGAAACCCAAGGTGCATCGATCGGTTCTTCGCCATCCCGTCAGGCCTCGTCGTCAGCCGCAAGCCGTCCGGCGAGCTTGTACCCGAACTGCTTCACGGTCACGAGCGCGTTTGCCAGCAGGGGGATCTTCTCGCGCAGGCGTCGCACGTGGACGTCCACCGTGCGCGTGCCGCCCGTGTACTGATAGCCCCACACGTCGGACAGGAGCCGATCGCGCGACAGGACGCGGCCTCGGTGCTGGATGAAATACTCGAGCAGGAGGAACTCCTTGGCCGTCAACACGACCTCGCGGTCGTTGTCCGTCACGACGTGCTGTTCGCGGTCTATCGCGATCCCTTCGTAGGCACTGCGGCCGTCATCTCCCGTCCCGCCCCTGGCCGCCCTTCGGAGGAGCGCCCCGATGCGTGCGACCAGTTCCTTGGGGCTGAACGGCTTCGTGACGTAGTCATCCGCTCCCCGCTCGAGGCCGGCCACGCGGTCCGACTCTTCGGCGCGAGCCGTGACGACGATAATCGGCAGATCGGCAGTCGCGGGGTCGCGTCGAATCGCCTGGCAGATCTCGAGGCCGTGGAGCCCTGGCAGCATCAAATCGAGGACCAGCAGGTCGGGCCGCCGTGTTCGGACCCGGGGCAGGACCTCGGTTCCCGACGACAGCACGTCCGCGGTGTGACCGGCCTTCACCACGTAATGCCGAATGAGATCGGCGATGTCACGGTCGTCTTCGACGATGAGGAGGTGACTCAAGATGGATGTCTCAGCGTCGATCGTGGCAGCCCGATCGCGCCGTGTCAACAGCGGAACGGCGTCGTAACACGCATTTAACAGTGACGACTCGGCGTTGAAACGTGCCGTGCCTACACTGCAGAGCGTGATGAGAAAGAGGACGGCATGACGCGCGCCCTGTCCATGGCCGTGGCCCGGCTGCGGCGCGGCGACCTGATCGCGCACGCAGTCGCCTTCGCGTGTGGCGCCGGGGTGCTCGCCATCGCCGGACTGCTCGCGTGGGAACTCTGGCGAAACTCGGTGCTCGCGAGACGGCAGTTCGGGTTGGGATTCCTGGTGTCACAGACGTGGGACCCGGTCGCGGGTCAGTTCGGCGCCGCGGCATTCGTGTACGGCACGATCATGACCTCGGCCATCGCGCTGGTCATCGCCGTGCCTCTGGGGATCGGGGTTGCAATCTTCCTGGCGGAACTCGCGCCGCGCCGGCTCTCCGCCACGGCCGGAATGCTCCTGGAACTTCTGGCTGCGATCCCAAGCGTCATCTACGGACTGATTGGTGTCGCCGTCCTCGTGCCGGCGATGCGACAGTGGATCCAACCGGCGTTGAAGGCGGCGATGCCCGGATTCCCGCTGTTCGGCGGCCCCGCCTACGGGATCGGCCTGCTCACGGCCGGCGTCATCCTCGCCATCATGGTCGTTCCCTTCATCGTGTCGGTCGGCCGCGAGGTGCTGCTGTCCGTTCCCCGCGAGCAGCGCGAGGCGGCGCTCGCCCTCGGGTCCACGCGGTGGGAAAGCACCTGGAAGGTCGTGCTGCCATACGCGCGCCCGGGTCTCTACGGCGCGGTCTTCCTTGCCCTCGGCCGCGCGCTCGGTGAAACGATGGCGGTCACGATGGTGATCGGAAACCGGCCGGAGATCGCCGCGTCGCTCTTCGCGCCGGCCTACTCGATGGCGGCGGTCATTGCCAACGAGTTCAGCGAAGCGACCGAGGAAATCCACCTCCATTCACTGATCGAAGTCGGTCTCGTCCTCTTCGTGCTGACGATGATCATCAACGCCGTGGCCCGGGCGCTGATCGCCGCCACCACGGGCCCGAGCCCCGCACGATGACGTTCCTGCCGCGTAAGCGCCGCCGTCAGATCCTGAACGTCGTCATGCTCGGGATGACCGCGGCGTTCACGCTGCTGACCGTCTCCGTGCTGTTCTTCGTGCTCGGCTACCTGGTGGTGAAGGGCGGGACCTCCCTGAACCTGGCCTTCTTTACCGAGTTGCCGAGGCCCGCGGGGGAGACCGGCGGCGGCATGGCGAACGCGCTGCTCGGAAGCGCGAAGATGCTCGCCGTCGCGGCGATCACCGGGCTTCCCGTCGGCCTGCTGGCGGGCCTGTACCTGAGCGAGTTCGCCGGGCGCACGATGGCGGCTTCGGTGCGGTACGCCGCGGACCTGCTGAACGGCATGCCCTCGATCGTGATCGGGATCTTCGTCTACACCCTCGTCGTCCTGCCGATGAAGCAGTTCTCGACGCTGGCGGGCGGTCTCGCGCTCGGGGTGATGATGATTCCCATCATGACGCGCAGCACCGAGGAATTCCTGCGCGCCGTGCCCCTGTCGCTTCGGGAGGCGTCCCTCGCGCTCGGAGCGTCCCGCACGCTGACCATCATCCGAGTGGTGTTGCCGGCGGCCAGCCGGGGCATCGTCACGGCCGCCATGCTGGGGCTCGCGCGGGTGGCCGGCGAAACGGCGCCGCTGCTGTTCACAGCCCTCAGCAACGCGTTCTGGAGTCCGGGCATCCTGCACCCGACCGCCTCGCTGCCGGTGATGATCTACAACTACGCGGTTTCTCCCTACGACGACTGGCACCGCCAGGCCTGGGCCGCCGGCCTCGTGCTGCTGACCCTGGTGTTGGTCGCCAACCTCGGTGCCCGCCGCCTGCTGGGCGGTCACCGCCAGGCCTGAAGCCCTCCGCCAGCCTCCACTTGCGAACCTTCGACCCGGGCCCAGCACGGCTGAGGTCCGATCTGATACAATTCTGCGGCTTTCGTCTGCCGAAGGGGGACTCTGTGGCGTTCCGGCTGATTCCGAAGGAAGAGAAGTTCTACGCGGATTTTCTGGCGATCGCCGACGAGTTGAAGCACGGCGCCAGGCTGCTCGAGGAGATGCTCGCGACCGACCCGCCGGCCTGGGACAAGGCCGAGGAAATCAAGGAGATCGAGCACCGGTGCGACTTCCTGAGCCACGAGGTGTACCACCGGCTCCACCGGACGTTCGTCACCCCTCTGGACCGCGAGGACATCCATGCGCTGGCGCGCTCACTCGACGACGTGATGGATGAGATCGACGCCACGGCCGGCTACGTCCGCCTCTACAGGATTCCGGTGATTCGCTACGGCGCCCGCGAGCTGGCGCGGATCATCACGGACTGCACCAAGGCCGTCCGGCTTGCGATGGAAGGGCTCGAGCTGCGCAAGGGTGTGTTGGAACCACTGGTCGAGATCAACCGCCTGGAGAACGAGGCGGACCGGATGCACCTCGAGGCCGTCAGCAAGCTGTTCGACGATGAGACGGACGCCATCGTAGTGTTCAAGTGGAAGGAGATCCTCGACCGGCTCGAGGACGCGATCGACCGCTGCGAGGACGTCGCCGACGTGATCGAAGGCGTCGTGCTCAAGAACGCCTGAGGTCGGCATGGACCCGCTCTTCGCCGTCATCCTGCTCATCACCGTCGCCCTCGTATTCGATTACATCAACGGTTTTCACGATGCGGCGAACTCGATCGCCACGGTCGTGTCGACGCGGGTGCTGTCGCCTGGAAAGGCCGTGATCTGGGCCGCCTTCTTCAACTTCGTCGCCGCCTTCGGGTTCGGGACGGCGGTGGCGAGGACGATCGGGTCGGGCATGATCGACATCCACGCGGTGACGTTCGCGGTGATCTTCGCCGGTCTGGTCGGGGCCATCGCGTGGGACCTGATTACCTGGTACTTCGGCCTGCCGACCAGTTCGTCACACGCGCTCATAGGCGGCTACGCGGGCGCCGCGATCACCAGGGCCGGGTTCTCGGTCATCATCCCGTCGGGGTGGACCAAGACGCTCCTCTTCATCGTGGTGTCCCCGATGATCGGCCTGGCCGCCGGCTTCGTACTGATGGTCGCGATCTACTGGATCTTCGCGCGCATGGCGCCCGCCCGGGTGGATAAGTGGTTCCGCCGCCTGCAGTTGCTGTCGGCAGCCCTCTTCAGCCTGAACCATGGCGCCAATGACGCGCAGAAGACGATGGGGATCATCGCGGGCGTGCTGTTCACGGCCGGCTACCTGCACGGGCCGTTCTACGTGCCGTTCTGGGTGATCCTGCTCGCACACGCCGCCATCGGCCTCGGGACCTTGTCTGGCGGGTGGCGCATCATCCACACGATGGGCTCCCGCATCACGAAGCTGCAGGCGGTGAACGGCTTTGCGGCCGAGACGGGTGCGGCCTCCGCCATCCTGCTCGCCACTTCCTTCGGAATCCCGGTGAGCACGACGCACGCGATTACCGGCGCGATTGTCGGCGTCGGCGCGACGAGGCGATGGTCGGCCGTCCGGTGGGGCGTGGCCGGCCAGATCGTCTGGGCCTGGCTGCTGACGATCCCCGCGGCCGCTGCCATCGGGGCCGGCACGTATGCCGTCATCCGCTTCTTCGGCGTCGGGTAGCGGCGGTACCGATTGCCGGCGAGGAGTGTCAAGACTCCGACGCTGGTCAGAGCTTGATCTTCTTCAGGGCGTCCATCTCGAGCTTCACGACGCCGTCGGGCAGCGGGGCGTAGCCGAGGCCCGCGCAGAGCTTCTGGCCGTCGGACAAGGCCCACTTCATGAACTCCACCATGGTTCTGGCGGCCACCTTGTCTTTCGGATTCTCGTAGAACAGGAGCCACGTGAACGACGAGATCGGGTAGACCGCATCGCCAGGCGCGTTCGTGATCGAGACGCGGAAATCCGCGGGCATTGCGCTCGTCGCCGCCGCGGCGGCCGCGGTCACGGCCTCGACGGAGGCGCGGACGAACTTCCCGGAACTGTTCTGCACCGAACCGTAAGCCACCTTGTTCTGGAGCGCGTAGATCAACTCGACATACCCGATCGATCCGGGCGCCTGCTTGACCAGGCCCGCCACGCCTTCGTTGCCCTTCCCACCCAGGCCAACCGGCCAGTTCACGGCCGTCGACACGCCGACGCGCTTCTTCCACTCGGGCGAGACCTTACCAAGGTAGTCGGCGAAGATGTAGGTCGTGCCCGAGCCGTCGGAGCGGTGCACGACGGTGATGTCAGTGCCGGAGAGGTTGACGCCGGCATTGAGCTTTGCGATGGCCGGGTCGTTCCACTTCGTGATCTTGCCCATGAAGATGTCGGCGAGGACGATGCCGGTGAACTTGAGGTCCGCGTTGACGCCTTCGAGGTTGTAGACCGGAACGACCGCGCCGAGGACGGTCGGGAGGTGCAGGATGTTTCCGGGTGCCACAAGTTGCTGGTCCTTGGTCATCGGGCCATCCGTGGCGCCGAAGAACACGGTCTGCGCCGTCAACTGTCGGATGCCACCGCCCGAGCCGATCGATTGGTAGTTGATCTGCACGTTCGGGTGGAGCTTGTTGTAGTCGCTGAACCACTTGGCGTAGATGGGGAACGGGAAGCTGGCGCCGGCGCCGCTGATCTGCTGTGCCTGGCCAGCGACGATGGTTCCGAGCGCGCCAACGGCCAGGAGCGCGACCAGGGCCGTGAGCGCGCGGAATCCGCGGATGACACTGAATACCGATTTCATGCACTTCTCCTTCTGAAGATCAGGGTGGAGGCCGGTTCCTGCTGACTGATCCCGGCACGCCCGTCCGGGCACGGTCCTAGAAACTGATGAGCGTGTGCAGGAAGATCTTCTGCTGCTTCGGCTTGGGCGTCGTGAAGTCCGAGTACGTCACGTTCTCGACGTCCAGCAACAGCGCAGCCGAGACGCTGCCCTGCTTCGGGAACCAGTAAGCGATGCCCCCAATCGTCCGCTTGTTGATGCCCGGGACCGCGATCGGCGAGCCACCCACCACCGTGACGTCCCTGGTGGGCTCCATGTGGTCATAGCGGAGCAGGGCTTCGATCGAGGAGCCGTCTGGGAAGACCTTTTTCGGCGTCGCCCAGACGGACCAGCCCTGGCCGTGCAGATTCTGAGAGCCGGGCTTCGCGGAAGTCTGGTCGTGGGTGTCCAGGTAGTCGAACCCCACGTTGAGATACGGATGCTCGAAGGTCGTGTTGAAGATGACGCGCTTGCGCTCCGCATTCGTCTGGACGTTGTCAACCATGTAGAAGCCCTGGAGGCGCCAGCCCTTCATAATCGGGTGGCGAGGCAGCGGCTTGAATCCGACGCGGACCATCAACGCCTTCTGATCGTTCGCCTCGGCCTTGGAGTAGCCCTCTCCGTTGTAGTAACCGATGTGGACGTCGCCGTAGTTGTCGGGGAACGTCGTCCGGAACGAGACGCCGGCATCAGCCGAGGACATGTAGCCTTCGCGCTCGGGGAAGACCGTCCCCTGGAATCGGTACCGGTAGACCCCTTCGATACTGTCGATGAACGGCGTCTGCTGGATGCCGACCCGGACCCACGATCCCTTCGGGAGCCAGTCGTCCAGGTTGATCTGGGCGTACGCGTACTTGATGCGGTACGTCATGCTCCCGTCGAGCGAGTTGCCCGACTGGGCGAAGCGCGTGACGTCCGGCGTGATTCGGAACGCGACGAGGTGCGAGATGTTCCCCGTGACGTTGATGTAGGTCCGCGCTACGTTGAACGAATTGGGGTTGATCACGTTGCCGTCCGCGTCCTTGCTGGTCGGCTGCTGCTGGTACGTGTAGTCGGCGAAGATGACCGCGCCGATCTTGATGGACGGCGTGTCGTCGGGCGGCGTGTAGCCGGCCGCCGACGTCACCTGGGCGACGGCAGGGCGTGCCGAGATGGCCAGAAAGCCGGCGGTCGCCACCGTGACGGCGCCCTCGCGGATCCAGCGAACGGCGCGAGCGTTGTTGGTCTGCATCTGGGACTCCTTTGGTTGGCGCGCACTGCGCGCGACCACGTGAGTCTCAGGATAGGGACCGACTGTGTCGCCGAAGGGTCGGGGACGTTACGGCGCGGTTAATTGTGGCCGAGGGGCCGGGGCCGGCCTCCCGCCTCGCGACGTTGTCACTTTCTTCTTGCTGTGCTGATCTTGAACGGAAGGTACGCTGGACAGAAGCTCATCGCGCTGGTCACGAGAAACACCACGGCGACCAGCCCGAGAATCAACGCGACGGGACCGCTGAGCTTGCGCCGGTGCTGTGCGGCACTGCACAATAAAAAGAAGCCCAACGAGAAGCCGACTGTTTCCGACCCAGAACCCACCGCGCTCGACCGGCGGTGAGACATGGAGTTGTGGTGGACGAGCCTCAGATCTCACCGCGCGACGTCTTGCGCGGCCCCCCCCGAGGAGATGGACGCCCGGCGATATCGCGGCGGGCATCGTCCGTCGAGGACTACGTCGCCTCCCGCCCCGTCTTGGACGAGCGCGTGCTGCTCGCCATCCTCGACAGCCTTGCCGACGGCGTCGTGGTCGCCGACACGGAGGGGCGGTTCCTGTTGTTCAACCCGGCGGCCGAACGCATGCTGCGGGTCGGCGCCCTCGACGTGCGGCTCTCCGACTGGCAGACGGCCTACGGGTGCTTCCGCGAGGACGGGGTGACGCCGTACGCGACCGAGGATCTGCCGCTGGCGCGAGCGATTCAGGGAGAGACGCTTCACGAGTGCCAGATGCTGATCCGCAACCAACATGTGCCCGACGGGGTGTGGCTCAGCATCAACGGCAGCCCCGTGCTGGACGCGTCGGGAGCCATTCGAGGCGGCGTCATCGTCTTTCGCGACGTGACGGCGCATCGGCGGGAGCAGGAGCGGGCTCAGGTCCTTTCGGCCGCCGTCGAGCAGACCGCGGACTGCGTGGTGATCACCAATCGGTACGGCGCCATCGAGTACGTGAACCCGGCGGTCGAGGCCACGACCGGTTACGCACCTGGCGAACTCATCGGCGCCACGCCGCGCATCTTCCGATCCGACCTGCACACGCGGGAGTTCTACGCGGGGATGTGGGCCGCGCTCCTCGCCGGCGAGACCTTCCGCGGCACGATCATCAACCGCAAGAAGTTTGGCGAGATCTACTACTCGCAGCAGACGATCACGCCGATCCGCGACAGTGCCGGCCTTGTCTCCCGCTTCGTGTCGGTCGGCAAGGACATCACCGAGCTGAGGAAGGCGGCGCTGCGCGACAGCAAGCTCCAATTGGCCAGGGACGTGCAGCAGCGCCTGCTGCCTCCGGCCCCGTCGCTCGACTGCCGCCTGGAGATCGCCGCAGGCGCGCTGATGGCCGACGAGACAGGCGGCGACTTCTACGACTTCATCCCGCTCGCCGACGGCCGGATGGGGCTGGTGATTGGCGACGTCAGCGGCCACGGGTTCGACGCGGCCCTCGTCATGGGCCAGACGCACGCCTACTTCCGATCGATCGCTCGAACCCGCCGCGATCCGTGCGAGATCCTGTCACTGTTCAACCAGGCCATTTTCGAGGACCTGCTGGACAACCAGTACGTGACGGCCCTGATGGCGTCCATCGACCGCGATGCCGGCCGGCTCGTCTACGCGAGCGCCGGCCACCCCACCGGCTACGCACTCGATCGACACGGGACGATCCTCGCGGTCCTCGAGAGCACCGGGATTCCGCTGGGGCTGTTTCCCGAGGCGTGCTACACGGCGAGCGAGGTTCGAGGGCTCGAGCCAGGGTCGCTGGTGGCGCTCCTCACCGACGGCGTGGTGGACACCGAGCGCGCTGACGGGTCCGAGTTCGGGGCGGATCGCGTGCTCGAAGTCATCCGTTCGTCGATGGATCAGCCCGCGGAGCAGATCGTGAAGCGCGTGCAGGGGGCGGTTCTCGAGTACGCCGGCAGCGACGGCCGGCGCGACGACATCACGGTCGTGGTGTGTCGAGTCCTCTGAACAGGCCCGTCGACTCGCTCTGCGGCGACGTCAACGGGTCTCGGGTGTCTCGCCGGCGCCGAGGAAGGCTCCAATCTGGTCTCGCAGTTCGTTCTGGATCTTGTCGATCGACCGCCTCGCATCGAGCGTCCGGAAGCCGAACTCCTCGCCGAGCGAGTTGTACTCGCGAAGCAGCTTCGCCTGGTACGTGCGGAAGCTCTCGTAGATGTCGTCGCCCAGCTTCATGTCCATCCCGGATTCCCAGAAGTCCATGCCACCCGATTGGAGCACCCGGCGGATCAGCGCATCCACATCCAGCTTGAGGTAGAAGACCAGGTGTGGTGCGATGGCGAAGCCGTAGAGGTTCCTGAGATACGCCCGGTCTACTCCCCGCACTCTGGCCCGCGCAAGCGCCGTGAAGATGTACCGATCGGCGAGCACGACGAAGCCGGCCTTGAGGGCCGGGATGATCTCCTTCTCGAGGCGGTCGGCGAAATCGGTCGCGTAGAGCAGGACGAACGTGAGCTTGTTGAGCGTGTTGCTGGCCTTGGCGAGGTCGATCGTGGGCTGCATCAGCACCGACCGCGTCCAACCGGTTTCGACCACGCCATATCCCTGCACCTCGAGCCACTCGCGCAGGAGTCGAATCTGGGTGGAGCGTCCGACGCCGTCGGTCCCCTCGATGGCGATGATCTTCCCGGGGTAGGGCTCGAGGCTCACGTAGGGCAGCCCCGCGCCGTAGAACTGGCCTGGCTGCACGACGCGCTCGGTCGGCTCGGCCGACGGTTGCGGGCTAACCATTGGTTCGCTCCAGTTCGCGCGCCACCAGCTTCCGCACCCGGCGCTGTTGATCCGGGATGCCGCCCGTGGCATCGATCACCTGCAGGCCGAACTCCTCGACCAGACGGTCGTACTCGCCGAGCACCTTGCCCTGGAACAGGCGGAAGCTCTCGTTGACGTCGCTGCTCCAGCCCATGTCCATGCCGGCCTCGTAGAATTTCAGCTTGACGCGGCGCGCCAGCAGCCGGTCGAGCGACGTCTCGATCGGCACCCTGAAGTACAACGCCAGGTCGGGCCTCACGGCAAACCCGTACAGATCGCGCACCCACTGCCGATCGACGCCGCGCGCGATGTCGCGCGCAAATGCGGTGTAGGCGTAGCGGTCGGCCAGGACGACCATCCCGGCCTTGAGCGGCGGAATGATCTTGTAGAGCAGGCGATCGGCGAAGTCGGTCGCATGCAGCAGGCTGAAGGTCGTCGGCGTGAGCAGGTTCTTCTTCTTGCCGGCCTTCGTCGCCGCCTTGACCAGCGTGGAGGAGTTCCACTCAGTGACGATGACCGGCCGGCCGGCCGACGCCAGCCACTTTGCGAGCAATCCGAGCTGCGTGGTCTTTCCGGACCCGTCGATGCCCTCGACGACGATCAGACGTCCGCGATACTGGTGAGGAGTTGTCAGTATGTTGAGCATGATTCTGGTCGGTCGCCTCGATGACCACCGTCTTGCCGAGGAGCCTCTCCAAGGGAGCCGCCTGCCGCGCGGAGGCCCACCGCTCGAGTTCGGCCGGGCCGTGTGCTCGGAGCACGAGGCGGTACCGGTCGCCTGCCGCCTGCACCTCCACCTGATCCACCAGCTGACCGTGGCTGCGGTCGAGGCCCTCCGCCATGCGCAGTAGCGCCGACCC
>DASVIS010000007.1:0-20723 GCA_036381995.1 Vicinamibacterales bacterium
GATGTTGCCCAGACCCGGCCCCCCGCGCATGATGCTGACCACCACCGCCGGCAACTCGGCACCGGCCAGATAGGAGATCCCCTCCATCATCAGGCTGATGCCCGGCGACGACGAACTGGTCAGCGCTCTCCGCCCGGTGCACACCGCGCCGTAGACCATGTTGATCGACGCGACCTCGGTTTCGCCCTGGATATAGGCGCCGCCCGGGATCGTCGGCAGCCGCCGCGCCATGTATTCCCCAACCTCGTTCTGCGGCGTGATCGGATAGCCGAAGTACAGCGTGGCCCCGGCCCGGATGGCGGCCTCCGAGAGGGCCTCGTTTCCCTTCATGAGCACTTTCATGTCAGCGCCACTCCATCGGCAAGGCAGGAGCCTTGCCCTACAAATCGGCAAGGCCGAAAGGGCGCCCTGCCGCTGCAGGGCGACCCTTCAGGGTCGTCCTCACTTGAAGACCTCGATACAGATATCCGGGCAGATCAGGGCGCACGCCTTGCACGCCGTGCACTTGCCGCCGGTATACGCTGCCGCGTAGAAACCCTTCACGTTCAGGCGCTTCCCGATCTCGATGACATGCGTGGGACAGACGCGGACGCACAGCGAACAGCCCTTGCACCTGTCCTCGTAGATTGCGATCATGGGCATCGCTTCCCCCTTTTACCGGCCATTATGATACCTCCAGCCTCCCACGGCTGCTTCATCTGCTTGCGGATGACCATCACGGGCACTCCGAGGTCGTCGAAGGCCCCGGAAGTATAGAACTCCTCCATCACCGACAGGAAGATCAATGGGTAACGTTTCACTTCGAGGACCTTCTCGAGCCCTTCGCGGATGATCTCGGGAGTCGTCTCGTTGATGAGGTGCGGGTTGGCGATCATGCCGGTAATCGGCAGCCGCGCGCGCTCCGCGATCAGCTCGGCCATGTTCACCGTCGCCTCGGCCGTCTGGTTGAACGGGCGGTACGGGTTCACGACCAGCCAGTGGTTGCTCGGCTCACTGGCGAACCCCCGGTGCAGGTACGATGCCACCAGGCCGCCGAGGTCGCTCCCGCCGAGGTCGAACACCACGGGCCCGTTCTTCCGATCGAAACAGGCGTTGATCTCGGGGGACAGGGCGGGCATGTCGGCGTTCTCCATGCCCTCGACGCTGGAAATCACGTGGATGCCCCGCTGCTCGAGCTCGTACGCCTTCTGCCGCGAGCGGAAGTACAGATTGACGATGTCGAGGTCGACCAGCGTCACCGGATCGTGTCCCTCCGCGCGCAACTCGAGCGCGAGGTTGATGGCGATCTCGGTCTTGCCGGTGCCGAACGCGCCGCTGATGACGGTGAGGCGGGGGCCAGTGCCGATCATACCCCTCGGGAAATTGCGGCCGCCAGCGCGATGGAATTGAACTTCGTCTCGTCGGAGTCGGCCCTCGACGTGAGCACGACCGGCGCGCTGGCACCCACGACGATGGCCGCGAGCGGGAACACCCTGACCAGGCCAAGGGCCTTGTAGAGGATGTTGCCGGCTTCGATGTCTGGCAGCAGGAGCACATCGGCGGCGCCGGCCACCGGGCTGATGATCCCCTTGTGCCGCGCGGCTTCGACCGACAGCGCGTTGTCGAGGGCCAGTGGACCGTCCACGACGCACCCCTTGATCTGTCCCCGGTCCGCCATCTTCGCCAGCGCCGCCGCATCGATCGTGGCCGGCATCTCGGGATTGACCGTCTCGACCGCCGCGATGACCGCGACCTTCGGGCGCTCGATGCCGAGCCGGTGGGCGAGGTCCACCGCGTTCTCCAGGATCTGCGCCTTGTGCGAGAGGTCCGGCGCGATGTTCATCGCTACGTCGGAGAAGAGCACGAGCCGCCCGGGTTCCTTCGTCTCGTAGAGCGCGACGTGGCTGAGCAAGGGGCGCTGCCTGAGGCCGAACTCCTTGTTGAGCACGCCCCTGAGGAAGGTCCCGGTCGACACCAGGCCCTTCATCAGCATCTGAGCCTCGCCGCTGCGGACCTTTCGCACCGCCAGTTCCACCGCGTCGGCGTCGTCGCCGCAGTCGATGATCTCGGGCCGGAACGCGCTCAGTCCGAGCTTCTCGCACAGCGACTCGATGAGCGCACGCCGGCCGATGAGGAGCGCACGCGCGAGGCCGCCCGCCGAGGCCCTCTCGAGTGACCGCAGGACGTCGTCATCATGCGGGCAGGCCACGGCGATGGTCCGCGGCGTGTCCTGCCTGGCGAGGGCGTGTATTTCCCGGATGGAGGTCACAGGTGACATGGCAGGTGTGCGCTCCTCGCTCGTTGCGATCTCCCATGGACGAATGGCGACCGTGCCGAACTCCCTGTCGATGAGCCCGCCAAATGTGTCCATCACTCTCGTGAATACTCCCGGTGCGCCTCGAGCAGCCGGACACTTCGATGACGTCCGACGTGCCGCTCGACAAGTGACTCCGGGAAATTCGCCGTGACTCGGGTGGAAGGGGCTCGAAACAGGGCATTCTAGTCTCGCTCGGCCCGACAATGCTGTCAAGGACGGCGGCGCGTGGTGTCGGCGCGTTGTGTCGGCGGCGGGTTGCGTGGCACAGCTGAGGTGCGGCCCGATGTCCGGCAGCTTCGGGTATGATGAGGATGCGCGAGCGGCACCTCGTCCGGCACGACTGGCCGCCAATCGCGCAGGAGGCCTCATCCATGACCGGTCCGGACCAGATCATCGATATCCTGCGGAAGGCGTATCAGATCGAGGTGGATGGCTACACGTTCTACTCGATGACGGCAGACCGCGCCGACAAGCCCGCCGTCCAGGAACTGTTCGGCAAGCTGGCGCAGGACGAGATGCAGCACCAGGCGTTCCTGCGAACCGCAGGCAAGAACTACCACGACAAGGGCGTCGGAGCCTTTTCGATGGGCATCGTTCTGCCCGACCTTCGTGCATTCTCGAACAAGGTCTTCACCGACCGCTTCCGGGAGCAGGCCGAAGGCGCAGCGTTCGAGATGGCCGCCCTCTCGGTCGGTATGACGCTCGAGAAGAACGCCGTCGCCTATTTCTCCGAAGCGGTGCGCAACGCGCCCGAAGCGGAAGTGCGCCAGTTCTACCAGTTCCTCGCGGACTGGGAGCAGCAGCACCTCAACGCGCTGCAGTCACTCAGCGAGACGATTCGCGGCGATTTCTGGGAGAAGAGTGGCTTCTCCCCGTTCTAGACCGTGACCTACAACTTCGATCCCGACCGTTGGTACGAGAACGAGCGCCTGCGCCTCGAGATGCGTCGGCGTGCAAGCGAGATGACGGAGGAGGACGCGGCGAAAGCGCTGGAGGAACTGGACCGGCGCTACGAAGCGATGCTGGCCAGGCTGGACGGAACGTTCGCGGTCGACAAGGCGGGCAGGGAATGACAGGGGCGGAATTCGAACGGGGTCAGCGGTAGATGACGAGGCCGAGCAGGGCGGCGCCCACGATCACCCACAGCGGGCTGATCGCGGTGAACGTGAGCACGGCGAACGACGCGAGGGCGAGCGCCACGCCGTCCCAGCGCGATGTGAGAGCGTCGACCCAGCCGGCCTTGTCCGCCCCGAACACCGAGCGCGCCATGTCGTAGGCCGTCCAGATCAGGAGACCGATCACCACTGGCCGCACGGCGACCAGCATCGCCCTCACGATCCGGTTCTCCCTCACCCCGAAGAACAACACCACGATCACCAGCATGAGGCCCGTGGTTGGCAGGACGGTCCCGGCTGCGGCGACAATCGCGCCCGGGGCCCTCGCCAGCTTGTAGCCCACGTAGGCTGAGACCTGGGGCGCGATCGGGCCGGGCAGCGCGTTGCTGAGGGCGACGGCGTCGGCGAACTCCGCGGGTGTGACCCAGCCGGCCGCCGTCACCTCGCGCTGCATCAGCGCCAGCGAGGCCGGGCCTCCACCCCAGGAGAAGAGGGCGACACGCGTGAAGAGCAGGAAGATGTCCCAAAGCAGCATCAGGGACCTCGGGCCTACTTGCACGTCCCCGAGGCGGCCGCTTCCCCGACCATGCCGGGGATCGGAACCCGCTGGCGCTGGCCGATCGGCACGTACTCGCGCAGCACGGGACCGACGTAGATCTGCCGCGGACGGTAGATGCGGGTCTGGCCTTCCCAGACTTCCTTCCAGTTGGCAATCCAGCCCGGCAGGCGCCCAATCGCGAACATGACCGTGAACATGTTCAACGGGATACCGATCGCCCGCATGATGATGCCGGAGTAGAAGTCGACGTTCGGGTACAACTTCTTCTCCTTGAAGTAGTCGTCGCTGAGCGCCGCCTCTTCGAGCGCGCGGGCGAGGTCCAGCATCGGGTCGTGAATCTGCAGCTTGTTCAGGACCCGGTCGGCCGCCCCCTTGATGATCTTCGCGCGCGGGTCGTAGTTCTTGTAGACCCGGTGGCCGAAGCCCATCAGCTTGATGTTCGAGGTCTTGTCCTTGACCTTCGCGACGTAGTCCTTCACCGAGATTCCGCTGTCGTGAATGTACTGCAGCATCTCGATGACCGCAGCGTTCGCCCCGCCGTGGAGCGGCCCCCAGAGCGCGCACACGCCGGCGGCGCAGCTGGCGAAGAGGTTCGCGCCGCTCGACGCCACCATCCGGACTGTGCTGGTCGAGCAGTTCTGCTCGTGGTCGGCGTGGAGCACCAGGATCATCTGCAGCGCATCGACGATATCCGGATCCGGCTCGTACTCCTTGAACGGGATCGAGAACATCATGTGCAGGAAGTTCGCGCAGTAGTCGAGATGCGGCTTCGGGTACACCAACGGCTGGCCGATGGAGGCCTTGTACGCGGCCGCCGCGATCGTGCGGGTCTTGCTCAGGAGGCGTGCCGCGGCGCTCTGGAACGTCGCCGGGCTCTCCATCTTGATGATCTCAGGGCTGTAGCAGCTCGCGGCGTTGATCATCGCCGAGAGAATCGCCATCGGGTGGCTCTGCGAGGGGAAGCCGTCGTAGTGCTTGTACAGCCCCTCGTGCAGCATCTCGTACCTGGTGAGCATGTCGCTCCAGCACGCGAGCTGGTCGGCCGTCGGCAACTCGCCGTAAATCAGCAGCCACGCGGCCTCCGGGAAGGTGCTGTGCTCGGCGATCCGTTCGATCGGGATGCCGCGATAGCGCAGGATCCCCTGCTCGCCGTCGATGAACGTGATCGCCGACTGGCAGGATCCGGTATTGCTGTAGCCATCGTCGAGCGTGATCACGCCCGATTCGGCACGGAGCTTCGAAATGTCGACCGCAACTTCGTGTTCGGTTCCGACTACGACGGGCAGGTTGTACGTCTTTCCCTGCACCTTGAGAGTGGCCGTCTCAGGCATAGACCTCGTCCTCTGAAGTGTGGTGGTCGATGGTCCCCGGTGAACACGCCCATTCTAATGCCAAACGCCGTCACCGAAACCCCGTCAGATGGGCTTCCCGAACTTCCCGTCAGATCCCGAACGACTTGGTGGCCATTCCCGCGATCGCCTCGCCGATGCTGATGGATGCGGTCGCCGCGGGCGAGGGTGCGTTGAGCACGTGCACCATCCGGTCGGCCTCGACGATGCGAAAGTCGTCGAGAAGGGCGCCGCTGGGGTCGAGTGCCTGGGCCCGAACGCCCGCGCCGCTCGGGTGCACGTCGTCGTCGCAAAGATCGGGGATCAGCCCCTGCAGCGCCCTGACGAACGCGCGCTTGCTGAACGAGCGGTGCCATTCCCCGATGGCCATCGTCCAGTACCTGGCGGCCATCTTCCAGAATCCGGGGTACGAGAACATCTCGAGCGAATCGCGCAGGGAGAAGCTCGTGCGGGTGTAGCCTTCCCGCCTGAAGGCGAGCACGGCGTTCGGGCCAGCCTCGATGCCGCCCTTGATCATCCGGGTGAAGTGCACCCCCAGGAACGGAAATCGTGGGTCCGGCACCGGGTAAATCAGGTTGCGAACCAGCGACTGACGATCTGGCGCCAGCTCGTAGTACTCGCCCCGGAAGGGCACGATCTTCACGCCGGGCTCGACGCCGCACAGCCGCGCCATCCGGTCCGACTGCAGTCCCGCGCAGTTGATCAGCGCCCGCGATTCCACGGTCCCTTTCGCGGTCTCGAGGACGAGGCTCCCGTTCCGCCGCGACACGCTCGAGACGCGCGCCCCGGTCCAGACCTCCCCACCCGCCTCGGAGACGATGCGGGCGAAGGCCGTGGTCACCTCCGTGTAGTCCACGATACCGGTCTCCGCGACGTGCAGGCCGGCGATCCCGGCCACCGCGGGTTCGCAGTCCTGCAATTCCTCTCGGCGCAGGCGCCGCAACCCGTCGAGACCGTTGGCGCGGCCGCGTCGTTCGAGTTCGTCGAGCGCGGGGACCTGGGAGGGCTCGGTGGCAACGACCAGCTTCCCGCAGCGGTCGTGCGGAACCTGGTGCTCCTCGCAGAACCGGTACATCGCCTGTCGCCCTTCGACGCAGTTCCGCGCCTTGAGTGACCCGGGCTTGTAGTAGAGGCCCGAGTGAATGACGCCGCTGTTGTTACCGGTCTGGTGCGCGGCGAGTTTCGGTTCGGCCTCGAGGATGACGACGCGCACGCCGCTGCGACGAGCGAGCGCCATTCCCGTGGCCGCGCCGACGATTCCGCCCCCGATGATGGCCACGTCCCAGATGCTGCTCATGACGCCCGGTGTCCTTCCTCGCCGCCCTGCATGCCCAACGCCCTGTTCATACTCTGGCATAATCGCCTGGCGCCCACCACGGCTTTTGGTGCGGGAGGAGTTCGCTGCAATAATGTCGAGCGCATGGTGATCCAGACCTCTCCCGTCGTTGCCGCGGCCCGGCTCATGATTCTGGCCATCGTACTGGCTGAGGGCGCCGCCCCCGCCTGGGCACAGGACGAGCCGGTCGTTCGCCTGACGTGCGGCGGCTTTGAAGCCGTCCCGAGCGGGGTGGGGTCGGCCGGAAAGCCGACGCGGCTGAGCATCCAGAAGAACGGCCGGCTCCTGCAGACCATCAGCGACTGGAGCATCACCCGCGTCGACTGCGCCGATTTCAACGGCGACAAGACCTTCGAACTGCTGGTGACCAGCTTCAGCGGCGGCGCGCATTGCTGTGAAACGCTCCGGGTCTGGGCGCTCGCGTCATCGCCCAGGCAGATCCTCGAGTACGAGAGCGGCAACGCCTCGGGCTTCGAGTTGCGCGACCTGAATGGCGATGGACGCCTGGAACTCGTGGTCGGCGACGATAGCTTCGCCTATTTCGACGACCTGTGCTACGCCTGCTCGCCCAGCCAGTTGCCATTCGTGGCGTGTGCCACCGACAGCGGGTTCGAGGATTGCACGAAGCGGTTTCCAGACCTGCTGCGGTCGTCGATGGCCCGATACGTCGATCGGCTGAGAGCATCAGGCGCCGGCACGGACGTCAAGGAGATCGAGGGCGCGGCGCTCGGAGTCCTCGCCATGTCCGTCCTGCTCGGCGAGGAAGACGCCGGTGTCGAGATCATCCGGAAGGCCGTCGCGAACGGCGGCGTGATGACGTGGATCGGGCGCGCGCGCCCTCAGGTTCGAGACTGGGCCCAGGCGCGGGGAAAACGCCTGAAGAACAGAAGACAATAACGCGACGTTGCGACCCCGCGATCCTGGGATCGGGCGATCTCGAGCCGCCACATCGGCAGATCGTACGACCGGAAGATTCGAGCGTTGCTTCTATGGGCTTTTCCACCATCGACTACGTCGTTCTCCTGGTCTACCTGGTCGGGATCACGATCTTCGGGACGCTGTTCCGGAAGTCGCACCACTCGGTGAAGGACTACTTCATCGGCGCGAAGAAGACTCATTGGCTGGTGATCAGCCTCTCCATCGTGGCGACGGAGACGAGCACCCTGACGCTGATTGGCGTGCCGGCCCTGGCCTACACGGTGTACGCCAGGCCTGAACAGGGCGGAGCCCTCACCTACCTGCAGGTGGTCGTCGGCTACATCATTGCGCGCATGATCATCAGTGTGCTCTTCATCCCTGCGTACTTCCACGGCGAGCTGCTGACGGCCTATGAACTGCTGGCGCGCCGCTTCGGCGCGGCGACCAAGCACTTCGCGGCCTCGTTGTTCCTGACGATGCGGGCGCTCGCCGAAGGCGTTCGCGTCTTTGCCGCATCGCTGGTGCTGGCCGCCGTCATCGGATCGAGCCTGCCGGGGCTCCCCCATCTCTGGCTCTGGTCGATCATCCTGGTCGGCTTCCTCACGCTCGTCTACACGTTCGAGGGCGGCATCGCCGCCGTCATCTGGACGGATCTGATCCAGCTCGTGATCTACGTCGCCGGATCGCTGCTCGCCGCCTGGCAGTTGCTCCACATGGTGCCCGGCGGCTGGCCGACAATCGCGGCGCACGCCGAGGCGGCCAACAAGTTCCAGCTCCTGTCCTTCTCGTGGGACCTGACGCTGCCGTTCACGTTCTGGGCTGGCCTCATCGGAGGCACCTTCCTGACGATGGCGTCGCACGGCACGGACCAGTTGCTGGTCCAGCGGCTGCTCACGTGCAAGAATCAGCGGGACAGCCAGAAGGCGCTGATCACCAGCGGATTCATCGTGCTGTTCCAGTTCGCCCTGTTCCTGATGATCGGCGTGATGCTGTACGCGTACTATCAGCACGTGCCGCTGCCTCCCATCACCAGCAACGACGAGATCTTCCCGGTCTTCATCGTGCACAGCCTGCCGCCTGGCATTGCCGGGCTGGTGATTGCCGCAATCTTCGCTGCGGCGATGTCGAACCTGAGCGGCTCTTTGAACTCGCTGGCCTCGACGACGGTCCTCGACTTCTACAAGCCGATTGCCGGAGCGCGGCGCACGGACGCCGAACTGCTGAAGCTGTCGCGCTGGTGCACGGCGGCGTGGGGCCTCGTCCTCATCGGCGTCGCCATCATCGCGCGCGACTGGGGTTCGGTGTTCACCGTCGGCCTGTCGATCGCGTCGCTCGTCTATGGCCCGATGCTCGGCGCCTTCCTCCTCGGCGTCCTGACGACGCGCGCGAACCAGGCGGGCGTCATGACCGGGATCGGCGTGTCGCTCGTGTGCATGTTGCTCGTCAAGAACTACACGGCGCTGGCCTGGACCTGGTACGTCGTGGCCGGCACCATCATCTGTGTGAGCGTCGGCTACCTCGTCAGCCTGGCGTTCCCAGCGACCGGCCGGCCGGTGGCCCCCGCGGAGCGGTAGGACATGGCACAGACGTTCAAGCTCTTCCTCGTCCCTGGTTCGGTACAGTTCCTTGCGATTGGTCTCGTGGCGGGGGTGGCCCTGCTGTACGGCGGCAAGCGGCCGCAGCGCTGGGGCCGACTGTGGCTGACCGGTCTGGTCGCCTTCTACCTGGTGCTCTGCACGCCGGTCGGGTCGGACATCATCGCCGCGCCACTGGCCTGGCAATACGGCTCGTTGGCGTCCGCCGAGCAGGCGAAGGGCGTCGATACGATCGTCGCGCTCACGACGGGCACCTGGGTGTACCAGGCGGGCGGTCTCGAGGTGGACGAGATGGGCAAGCCGACCTCCCACAATGCGATGGAAGCGGCGCGCATCTACAGGATGCTGGGGTCGCCGATGGTCATCGCGACCGGTGGCATTGTCCTCGATGGACAGCAGCGCGACCCGGAGTCCGTGGTGATGGCCGAAGGGCTCGTGCGCCTCGGGGTGCCCAGGGAACGCATCATCCTGGAAACGCGGTCCCGGACGACCCGGGAGCAGGCCATGAACTCGTCGGAGATGCTCCGCCGGCGCGGAACGAAGCGCTTCGTGTTGATCACCGACTCCGAGCACATGCCCCGCGCGATGTCGATGTTCCGCGCTCAGGGCCTCGACCCGGTGCCATCGGTCGCCGCGCTGAGGGACACGACGCCACCCGGTCTCGTGCACCGTCTGCGCCCGACGATAGGCGCCTATCTTCAGGGCGACCGTGCGTGCTACGAATATCTTGCCCGCCTCTACTACTGGTCTCGGGGCCTGCTGGGACTCGAGAAAGGATGACGTCATGAAGCGCTTCGTGCTCGCACTCTCGATCGCGGTGGTCCTGATCCCACTGACGGCGTCTGCCGGCCAGGTCCAGCCAGCGCCCGTGGCCGGGGACTTCGTCCTCCGCGACTTCCGCTTCACGACGGGCGACTCGCTGCCCGAGTTGAAGCTGCACTACATCACGTTGGGCGAGCCGAAGCGGGACGCGAAGGGTGTCGTGCGCAACGCGGTCCTGATTCTGCACGGCACGGGTGGCACCGGGCGGCAGTTCGTCTCGAAGAACTTCGCGGAGGTGCTGTTCGGGCCGGGGCAGCTGCTGGATGCGCGGACGCACTACCTGATCATGCCCGACGGCATTGGCCACGGGGAGAGCAGCAAGCCGAGCGACGGCCTCCGCGCCAGGTTCCCCCGCTATACCTACGCGGACATGGTGACCGCCCAGTATCGGCTGCTCACCGAAGGGCTGAAGGTCAATCACCTCGAACTCGTGATGGGCACGTCGATGGGGGGCATGCACGCGTGGATGTGGGGCGAGACCTACCCGGACTTCATGGACGGCCTGGTGCCGCTCGCCAGCGTGCCCACGCAGATTGCGGGCCGGAATCGCGTGTGGCGCAAGATGCTGATGGACAGCATCCGGAACGATCCGGCCTGGAACGGCGGGGACTACAAGACACAGCCGCCGGGTCTCGAAGGCGCCGTCCGGATCCTCGTGTTGATGGCCGGTTCGACCGTGCAGGCGCAGAAGGACGCGCCGAACCGCGACGCCGCGGACGCCCTGGTGGCGCAGCAGATGCGGGCGCGCTCCGCGGGAGTGGACGCCAACGACATGCTCTATCAGTTCGACTCGTCCAGGGAATACGACCCGTCCGCGGCGCTCGACAAGATCGCCGCGCCGCTGCTCGCCATCAACTCGGCCGATGATCTGATCAACCCGCCGGAACTCGGCCTGATGGAAAGGCTGATGCCGCGCGTCGCACGCGGTCAGTACGTGCTGCTCCCGATCACGTCCGAAACCCGCGGGCACGGGACACACTCCTGGCCGGCGATCTGGCAGGGGTTCCTCAGGGAATGGCTGGCGGGCGTCAAAGCACGGTAACGCCCGGGCGGCGCGGCTCTGACTTCCACGGCGGCAGCAGCTTGATGAGCACCGCCAGGATCACGAACGGCAGGAGCAGCAGCAGAACGGCGGGCAGCAGGCCCTCTCGCGTGGCCCACGCCATCTTGTAGCTGGTATACCCGAGAAAGCTCTTCGAGAAGAGCTGACCGCCGATCACCACGTTCCACCGCATCGCGAAAATGCCGATCAGCGTGAGGACGCCCGCGCTGCCATAGACCCACCGCCGCGTCTTCGCCTGCACCCTCACCAGCTGCACGAGGCCCAGCATCGACAGCGGCACCACGGTGCCCAGGACGATCTGCACGATGACCTGCGACGTATAGAGACGCGTGTGCACCATGAAGTCGAGCGCGTGGAACGACTCGTCGGCCTCGTAGATGCGGTGGATGAGGTCGAGCATCTCGAGCGAGAAATCGATCACGAAGGCGTAGAAGAGGTAGCGCGCCACGGTGTCGAGGCATCTCATGTCGAACGCCCGTTCGCGCCACCACGCCGTCACCATATAGACGAGCATCACGGCGGCAATGCCCGACACGATCGCGGAGAACAGGAAGACGACGGGCATCAGCGGCGTGGACCACCAGGGGTTCGCCTTGACCGAGCCGAAGATGAACCCGACGTACCCGTGCAGAAGGAACGCGGACGGGATCCCGATGATCGTCAGGGCCCTGCCGATCCGGTCGTCCAGCGCGAGCGCCGCGGGACTGATGTTGTCGGACCAGAGCGCCATCGCCCCGTAGAGCCACCGCTTCGGTCCGCGGGATTCCCGCCACATCAGGACGATCTCTTTCCGGTAGTCGAGCCAGACCTCCAGCACGAGCACGACCATCAGGTACCACAGATAGACGAACCCGAACATCGCCATCGCCGAAACGGTGTGGGGCGTCAGATACATCTCCAGCGATCGCTCGGGATGACCGAGGTGCAGCTGCAGCGGCAGGGGGGCCACCAGCAGGAACGCCAGCGCCGTCAGCAGTGCCAGCCGGTAGGTCGGCTTGACCGCGTCCACGTTGAACACGCGCTCGAGCGAGGCGAGGATGAACGCGCCCGCCACCAGCCCCGTGATGAACGGGTACAGGACGATCAGCACGCCCCACTGGAGCTCCATCTCGTTCGGATACATGAACCCCTGGACCGCCGGCAGCACGCTCTCCATCGGTGTCCTCCGCCTTCTACCTCACCGAGCCGTCGAGGCCGTTGTAGTACACCTTCGCGCCGGTCGCCATCTGCGGCTTCAGCACGAGCACGTGGTGCTCGCGCAGGAACTGGTGAATCGGGTCCTTCGGGTTCTTCAGGTCCCCAAGCTGCCGCGCGCCGGTCGGGCACGTCTCGCAGCACGCCGTGGTCAGCCCCTTCGTGATGCGGTGGTAGCACAGCGTGCACTTGTCGACGGTCTCGGTGCGCGGGTCGATGAACCGACAGCCGTATGGACACGCCTGCACGCAGTAGCGGCATCCGAGACAGTAGGTCTTGTCCACCAGGACGACGCCGTCCGGACTGCCGAACGTCGCGCCCACCGGGCACACCTGGACGCACGGCGAGTTGGAGCAATGGTTGCAGAGCTTGGGCACGAAGAAGTGCTTGGCCTCCGCGTCCGGACCGCCCTTGTCGGGGAAGCCGTCGTAGCCGCCATTCGGAGAATCGACGACGGGGTGCTCGAGGTCATCCGGCTTGACGCGGTACCGCTCCACCCACGTGCGGAAGTACTGCTCCTTCCGCGGCACGTCGTTCTCTTCCTTGCAGGCGCGCACGCAATTGCCGCAGCCGATGCACGCCTCGATGTCGATCACCATGCTCCACCAGTGATCGGTCATCGTATAGTTCTCCGCCGTCTCGGGGCGGCCGGCGACGATCGCCTCCCACGCGACGGACGCGGACGCCGACAGCACCAGCAGCTTTCCGGTCTCGAGCAGGAACTGGCGTCGATCTGGATTCATGGCCGCTCCTCCTTCAAGACATCTTGGGCGCGTGCGCCTTGTGGCAGGCGATGCACGGTCCTTCCGGACTGTGCTCGGCGACGACCACCTGCGGAAACGCCTTCGGCTTCCAGGGACTTGCCTGGTGGCACCGGGCGCACAGGACGCGCGAGTCGGGGCGGGCCGGTTTCATCTCGCCCCCGGCCTGAACGTGCTCGAGGAGCGGGCCGTGGCAGGCTTCGCAGCCGATTCGCGCATGCCGGCTGCCCACGCGGGCGGCGACGACATCGGCATGGCAGTCTTCGCACGCGGCTCGACCGGCGAAATGCAGGGGCCGCGCGCGGGCGTCGTCGAGCGCGCCGGCCCGGTAGTGGCCGTAGAGCCCGAAGCCGGCTGGCACCATCAGCCAACGAAACACGAGGAAGGCCGTGATGCCGAGGGCGAACAACCCCGCCATCCGCGCGAGGTGTTCCTTGTCCTTGAGCCAACCGCTCATCGGGCGCTCCTTGCCGAAGCCCTGGAGAAAGGCTGAACGGTCCGACAACTCACTGCACCGGTGGCACCGACGGATACGTCGGACTGAGCGAGGGTGCTTGTTGATCGCAAGCAATCGAACTGCCAAGCTGGTCGAAGCTGGTGTTCCCCGTCGGATCCCGCCGAATTCAATCGCCCTCGCCCTCCGAACCGTCGTCGGAACTGTCCGGCCTGCCGGAATCCCGGCGGCGTTCCGACGTGGAGTCCCGCGACGCCTCCGATCAAAACGCTTGACTCGCCTGCACCGGTCGGGGTATTCAAACGGCGTTCATCCCGTCGACAACGCAATCGTCCGCTCCCGCAGGAGGTTCCATGAGCGTGTGGGGTATTGGTGTGCCGTTGTCGGGGTGTCGTCGAACGTGTCTGCTGGTCGGTCTCGCTACGTTCATCGTGGCCATCGGTCCCACGGCAAACGCCCGCCAGCACATTTCCGCTCGTGGAGAGCTGACGTCCGCCGAGGAATGCGGCCGCTGTCACCAGGACATCCATCGGTACTGGAAGAGTTCGATGCACGCACAGTCCTCCGACAGCCCCCGCTTCCAGCAGGTGTTCTTGAAGGCGAAGGCGGACTCGGGGCGCGACCCCGGCTGCCTCGTGTGCCATGCTCCGGCCGTGGTTTACACCCAAGATACGAAATGGGAGAAGAAGACCAGTTGGGAAGGCGTCACGTGTGACTTCTGCCACTCGGTGAGGTCGGTGAAGATCGGCTCCGATCGTCCCTTCGTCATCGAGCCGGGACCGGTCAAGACGGGACCCCTCGAGGGCGCCAACCCCACCGTGCACGACGCCGCGTTTTCGCAGGTCTTCACCTCGTCGACCTTGTGCGCTCCCTGCCACCAGGCCACCAACGACAAGAACTTCGACGTGCTGACGACGTTCGCCGAGTGGCAGGCGAGCCCGTATCCGGCACAGAACACGACCTGTCAGACGTGTCACATGCGCGCGACGACCGGCAACATCGTCGACCCCAAGATCGCGCGGTCGGCGACCTCGTCCATCAACATCCACGAGATGCCTGGCGGGCACTCCGTCACCGAGTTGAATCGCGCCCTCCTGGCGCAGGTCACGGCGGAGCGAAAGGGCGACACGATCGAGGTGACGGTCAACGTCGTCAACCGCGGCGCGGGACACAAGGTCCCGACCGGCTCGCCGCTCAGGGCCATCGTGATGGTGGTGGAGGCCGACAATGCTGCCGGCGCCCGTCAGGTCGCGACCCGCACCTTCGGCCGCGTGGTTGTGGACGGTGCCGGACAGGAGTTGAACGACGAGGCGGGCGTCTTCCAGCACGCAGCGAAGACGGTGAGCGACAACCGGCTGGCGCCCGGCGAGCGAAAGATCGAGCACTTCTCCTTCCCGATGCCGCGGACGGCGCCCGTGCGGGCCCTTGCCCGCTTCTACTACCGGTACGCGCCGGAGGCGAGCGCGCGCCCCGATCCCGGCATGCCCTTCCTGTCGGTCAGCGCCTGGGTCAACGCCGCACAAAAGTGAGACGTGGGGTATCATTCGGGCTGCTCACGCCCCACACGGTGATCGTTCAATTCCGAAAGGCCTCATCTATGACACCACGACTGCGCGCGCGTCTGCTCGCGGCCATCGCGCTGTGCCTCTGTGTCCTGTGGGTTGGCGCCGGGGCCCAGGCGCCACAGGGCCGGCCGCCGGCCGGTGCACCAACCCAGGCCGCGCCGTCCGCCCAGCCGGCTCCGGCCGTCCGACCGCTACCGCCCCCCATCAACCAGTCCGACGATCCACTGCTGAGGCCGTTCCGGTTCCGCTCGATAGGCCCGGCCAGCATGGGCGGCCGTATCGACGACTTCGCGGTCGTGGACAACGACCCATCCACGATCTACGTCGGCTTTGCGACGGGCGGTGTCTGGAAGACCACGAACAACGGCACGACGTGGACGCCGATCTTCGACACGTACGCGGTCTGCTCGATCGGCGCGCTTGCCGTGGATCAGAAGAACCCCAACGTCGTCTGGGTTGGCAGCGGCGAGGCGAACAATCGCCAGAGTTCGTCGTTCGGCGACGGCATCTACAAGTCCACTGACGCGGGAATGACCTTCACGAACATGGGCCTGAAGGACACGCAGTCGATTGCGCGCGTCGTCATCGATCCGAAGGACTCGAACGTCGTGTACGTCGCCGCGATCGGCCACCTGTTCGGGCCGAACCCGGAGCGGGGAATCTACAAGACGACCGACGGCGGGAAGACGTGGAACGCGATCAAGTCGATCGACGTGGACACCGGCTTCATCGACATCGTCATCGACCCGTTGGACTCGAAGACCCTCTACGCGGCCTCCTACCAGCGCCAGCGTCTGCCGTGGGGCTTCAACGGCGGCGGGCCGGGCAGCGGACTCTGGAAGAGCACAGATGCGGGGAGGACGTGGACGCGCATCGCGGGGAACGGATTCCCCGAAGGCGTGCTGGGCCGGATTGGCGTGGCGGTCTCACGCTCGAAGTCCAACGTGGTGTACGCGCAGATTGAAGTGGGCGCGAGCGCCGGCACGGGTGGCAACGTGACGGCCGACGGCAAGGAGCCGCAACCCGGCGCCCTCGGCGGCGGCCAGCGCGGCGGCGCGCCCGGCCCGCCTCCTCCACCTCCCGACCCGAAGCGAAGCGGCGTGTGGCGGTCGGACGACAAGGGCAGGACATGGAAGCTGGCGAGCAACAACAACGATCGCCCCATGTACTACAGCCAGATTCGCGTCGATCCGACGAACGATCAGATCGTCTACACCATGGGTGCGCCGTTCCACAAGTCCACCGACGGCGGCAAGACCTTCACGACGGTCCGGGGCATCGCGCACAGCGACCATCACGCGATGTGGATCGATCCGAAGAACCCGAAGCATCTGATCCTCGGCAACGACGGCGGCCTCGACGTCAGCTATGACCAGGCCGACACGTGGGAGTTCGTCAACACGATGCCGGTCGGCCAGTTCTATGCGGTGAGCGCTGACATGCGGAAGCCGTACTACGTGTACGGCGGGCTGCAGGACAACGGCACGTGGGGCGGGCCGAGCGCCACGCGCAGTTCCCAGGGCATCACCAATGCCGATTGGTTCCGGGTCGGCGGAGGCGATGGCTTCTACACGCAGGCGGATTCGACCGATTGGAGCACCATCTACGTCGAGTCGCAGGATGGGAATGTGCAGCGCCTCGATCTGCGCACCGGCCGGGCGACGAACATCAAACCGCGTGCGACTTCGCGGCCGCCCCAGGGACAGCGCGGCCAGACGGGCGCTGCGCCAGCCGGCGAGACCCAGCCGGGCCAGCTCGCGGCCCTCGCGGCGCAGTCCGGCATCGGCCAGCAGCGGTCGAACATCGTCCCGCCGCCGCCCGAGGGACAACAGTATCGATTTTTCTGGAACACGCCGATCCTCCTGTCCCCGCACAGCCCGACGACGGTGTACATCGGCGCCAACCAGTTGTTCCGCTCGGTCGACCGGGGCGACACCTACGTCGGATCGCCCGATCTGACGAAGAGCATCAGCCGCTTCACCCGGCCCATCATGGGTGTCGCCGGCGACGCGCCGATGCCCTCCAAGCACGACGGCGCGGGTGCGTTCAGCAGCATCGTGACGATCAGCGAATCGCCCGTCGTTCCCGGCATCATCTGGGTCGGCACCAACGACGGCAACGTCCAGGTCACGCGTGACGGCGGCGCCACGTGGAAGAACGTGGTGGACAACGTCCCCGGCGTGCCGAAGGAAACCCACGTCTCGCGCGTGGAAGCGTCCCACTTCGATGCCGGCACGTGCTACGTGTCGTTCGACGGCCACCGGACCGACGACATGAAGCCGTACGTGTTCGTCACCCGCGACTTCGGCGCCACCTGGAAGGCGCTGGCCAACAATCTTCCGGCCGTCGGCAATGTCAACGTGGTCAAGGAAGACCCGAAGAGCAAGAACCTGCTCTACCTCGGCACCGAGTACGGCTTCTACATCTCGCTGAACGGCGGGACCGAGTGGAAGCGCTTCATGAACGGGATGCCGGTGGTCCGTATCGACGACGTGATGGTGCACCCGCGCGACAACGATCTGATCGTCGCGACGCACGGCCGGAGCATCTACATTCTCGATGACATCACCGCGCTCCAGCAGTTGACCGGCACCGACCTCCAGCCCGACGTGCGGCTCTTCGACGTGAGGCCGGGCACGCAATTGAGGACGGATATCACACTGGCCCGGTCGGTTGGCGGCTCGAAGAACTTCGCCGGTGAGAACCCGCGCGAGGGCGTGGCCATCAGCTATTACCTGAAGGCGGCGGCGACTGGCGACGTCAAGCTCACTATCACCGACTACAGCGGCAAGGTGGTGAGGACGATGGATGGACCGAAGAACGCCGGCCTCAACCGTGTGCAGTGGGACTTCCGCGGGAATCCTCCTCCGCTGGCGGACGGGGCACAGACCCGGGGCGGCGGGGGTGGCGGCAGCCGCGGCGGATTCGCGGCTCCCGCTGTCGAGCCCGGCTCGTACCTGCTCAAGCTGTCCGTAGCCGGAAAGGACTACCCGACGCGGATACTGGTCGAAGCTGACGAGTTCGGGAAGTAGAGCTCCTGGCGTCAATCGACGGATGAGGCAACCGTGTCACCGGCCCGTTCCGCCGGCCGGTGGCACGGGCCGTGTACCCCTGTTCCGCACGAGCACCACCACCGACCGCGCACGGACGGTGTAGTCGGAAGACTTCAGAAGGGGCGCCTCCTCGTCTGCCACGAGGTCCCCTGGCGACGGCCGCGCCGTGTCCACGACCCTTCTCCAGTCGGCCGCCGGCCCCTCCTGAATCGCGAAGGCCAGATCCTCGGGTCCCGCGTTGATCATCACGTAGAGATCCCGATCGCCCTGCGAAGCGCCGTGGAGGCAGTAAGACACGTGGTGCGACTCATCACTCCAGTCCGGATCGCGGCCGAGGCCGTGCCATTGGACGTCCTCGCGCCAGAAGCGGCTGCGGCCGATTGACGGGTGCGCTTTTCGGAAGGCGATCATCATCTTGAAGAAGCGGTGGATGTCGCGGTTCCGCTCCAGCAGAACCCAATCGAGCCAGGTCGTTTCGTTGTCCTGGTTGTAGGGGTTGTTGTTGCCGCCCTGCGTCTGCATGAATTCGTCGCCGGCACAGAACATCGGCGTGCCATTCGAGAGGAACAGCAGCGCGCAGAAGTTCTTCACCTGCTGGCGGCGGAGCACCAGCACGTCCGTCGGCGCGCCCTCGTCACCCTCGTAGCCACAGTTCCAGCTGGTGTTGTGGTCGGTCCCGTCCGCGTTGTCCTGGCCGTTCGCCCGGTTGTGCTTCTGGTTGTAGGAAACCAGATCGTACAGGCAGAACCCGTCGTGGGACGTGATCAGGTTGATACTCTGGAACGCGTGGTACGCATCGAGCAGCTCGTCCGGAAACTGGTCGGAGCTGCCGTAGAGGCGCGTCATCAGATTGCCCACCGTCCCCTTGTCGCCTCGCACGAAGGCCCGGACCTCGTCGCGATAGCGATCGTTCCACTGGTACCACTCAATCCCGGGGAAACGCCGACCCAGCTGGTAGCTCTGCAGGTCCCAGGCCTCGGCAATCAGCCTCAGGTTCTTGACGTCGGGGTCCGCGTCGATTGCCGAAACCATCGGCGGATCGTCCAGGTCGATGGACCCGTCGGTGCGCCGCGTGAAGATCGACGCCAGGTCGAACCGGAAGCCGTCGACGTGCATGTCGCGGGCCCAGGACCGCATGCTGTCGACGACCATCTTCCTCACCGCCATGTTGGCAGTGTGCAAGACGTTTCCAGTCCCCGAGTCGTTGCGGTACCGGCTCCGGTCATCGCTCAGCAGGTAGTACGTCGAATTGTCGTGTCCACGATAGGAATACGTCGGCCCGATCTCGTCCGCCTCCACGGTGTGGTTGTAAACGACATCGAGGACCACTTCGATCCCGGCCCCGTGCAGGGCCCGCATCATCGCCTGCATCTCGGCGATCGCCCCTTCGGGCGCGCCGGCCGCCGCATAGTCCGCGTGCGGCGCAAAGAAGTTCAGCGGCATGTAGCCCCAGTAGTTTCGTTCCTGGGGATCGCGCTGGAACACCGGCAGCAATTCGACAACTGTAACGCCGAGGTCCACCAGGTAGGGGATCTTGTCGATCACGCCGGCAAACGTACCGCGCCGGTCAGCCGCCACGCCTGAATTCGCGCGCCGTGTGAACCCGCGGACGTGCAACTCGTAGATCACCGTGTCCCACGAATGCCGTGGGGGACATGGCTCTTCCCACCCGTTTGGCCGGCGGCTGGCTTCGAGCACGCCGAGCGGGGCGCGGCCCGCGTTGGAGCCGCGCCCCTTGGCCGCCTCGCGATCGAACCCCGGCGGAAAGAACATGGCCCGCGCGTACGGATCGAAGAGGACCTTGGCGGGATCGAAACGAAGGCCAGCGGCGGGATCGTAGGGACCATCCACCGAGTAGGCGTAATAGGCTGCACCGGGAATCGCGTCCTCCGCGAGCCAGCAGTGCCAGACGCGACCCGACTTGTGGATCAGATGGTCGAGCCGGAAGCGGTAGAGCGGCTTGATGAACTCGTCACGGCCGTAGAGCAACAGGGTGATCGACGTTGCGTGCTTCGAGTAGATCGCGAAGTTCCACCCGCGGGCCTTCGCGTTCCAGGTCGCGCCGAGCGGCGACGGGAGACCTTCGGCGCGAGCCCAGGGACTAGGCAGACAGTCGGATGTGTTCATCGATGTGACGTCCACGGCCTACTTGGCCAGCATGTTCCCGAGTTCGGTCGAGATCACCCGCTGGATCCGCGCTTCGCCGAGAATGGTCTGCACGAGTACCGGCAGCTCCGACTCCACGACGACCCGGTCGTCCATGACCTCCATCAGGCCGCGAACCGACGTCCCGAAGAACCCCCTTGCCGCCGTGAACGAGAAGGTCATCCGGTTGCCGTCCCAGTCCTTCCTGGCGTCCTTGATCGTCACGCCGCCTGGCGGATCCAGGATCAGCCGTTCGAGAAACTGGTCGATCCGGCTGATGGCTTCCTGCCGGCCGAGCGTGTGGGGTTGTTCTATGCGCATCGTCTTCGCCTCGCTGCCTCCGCCTTCCCAAGACTCGCTTTACTGTAGCATTCAGACGCACGTCTGTCCTCTCCATCTGGCGTCTTGCGGCGGCTGCGCCGTTTGCGCCACCATGGTGAAACAGCAGGCTCTCAACCGTAGCGTTCAACGGCGGCGCTTGCAGATCAGGGAGGCTTC
>DASVIS010000008.1:0-39451 GCA_036381995.1 Vicinamibacterales bacterium
GGCGCGCAGGCTTCGTATCTTAGACTCGGTCCGCGGCAGAAAAGCCTGACCTCCGAACCCGGGGTTGACCGACATCACCAGGACGTAGTCCACATCCTGTACGATCTCCTCGAGCGCGACGAGCGGCGTGGAGGGGTTGATGGCCACCCCGGCCTTCGCGCCAAGCTCCTTGATGAAGGCGATCGTGCGGTTGAGGTGAGGCAGCACCTCGACATGCACGGAGACCATCGACGCGCCCGCGTTCACGAACGCCTCGGCGTAGCGGTCGGGGTCGGTGATCATCAAGTGGACATCGAGCGGGACGCGTGTGACACGCTTCAGCGAACGGACCACGGGAGGCCCGACCGTCAGGTTCGGCACGAAGTGGCCGTCCATCACGTCCACGTGAATGAGATCGGCGCCGCCGCGTTCGGCCGCCGCAATCGCGTCGCCGAGCGCAGCGAAGTCGGCGGCCAGGATCGATGGTGCAAGGCGGATCGTCACCGGCTGACCTCGAGGGAAACGGTGTCTCCGGGCGTCACCTGGAAACCAGCCTGCGGCGATTGCCGGATCACGACGCCGGCCGGGACCCCGGGATACGGGTCTTGTTCCACGACGGCCACCCGGAATCCGGCCGTCCTCAGCACGTTGGCAGCCCGGTCGCCATTCACGCCAATCAGGTCGGGCATCACGTAGGCCGACGCGCGATCGCTCCGGTTAACGAGCAGCGAGACGGTCGCGCCGCGGGAGTCCGCCGGCGGGTCCTGCGAAACGACGACGTCCGCTGGAAGGTCGTTCGATCGAATCTCGGACACCGCCGAGAGCGTCAGGCCGTCCTGCTGCAGCCTCAATTGTGCCGTCCGTTCGGTCTCACCGACAAGCCGGGGCACGACCGCGACTCTCCCTCCGGTGCTCAGCCACACCTTGATCGTCCGGCCCCTTCGCGCCACCGACCCGGCCGGCGGATCCTGCTGGGCGATCCGTCCCGCGGCGATGTTCGCATCCGAACGGCGGCTTTCGTCCACCTTCAGCGTCAGGCCGATGTCTCCCACGGCCGCGCTGGCGTTGCTCAATGGCTCTCCAACCAGAGCGGGAACCTTCACTTCGCGGACGCGCAACGCGACCCGGGCCGCCAAGGCGGCCGAGAGCGCATAGGTGGATAGAAGCGCGCCGACGATCAGGAGGAATCTCCCCGCGCTCCACACACGGGTCGTGAGTGCCATCAGTAGAGCGAATGTACTACAAGTGCTTTGGATTCACAAAGTAGCGGCGATGGCGGAGTATCACGGCGAAGAACGCGTCGAGGCCGTGCGCGTAGGGCCACGTGCGAAAGAAGCCCGCCGGTGTGATCAGCCCGGCGACGGTGACGGCAGGCCCCCCCCCAAGTACGGGCACCTCGACCTCGAAATCCGGGCGGTCGGCGAGAAACGCGGCCACGAGGCTCTCGTTCTCCTCGGGCTCGCTGGAGCACGTGGCGTACACCACTCGGCCCCCTGGCCGCACCGCGCTGGCCGCGCGTTCGAGCATCCGGCGCTGCGCGGCTGCCAGAGCGGGAAGATCGGCCTCGGTTCGCCGCCAGCGGATCTCAGGATCGCGACGGATCGTGCCGAGTCCCGAGCACGGGGCGTCGAGAAGGACGAGGTCGAAGACCGGGCCGAAAGGAAGGGCCGTGGCATCCAGTCGAGAAACCCGGACCCGCCGGGCGCCGCTGCGCGCCACGGTCTGTTTGAGCAGCGCGACGCGCCGGCTTCGCAGGTCACCGGCCACGATGAGGCCTTCGTTGCCCATCGCGGCCGCCATCGCGACGGTCTTGCCGCCCGGCGCGGCGCAGGCATCCAGCACGCGCTCGCCAGGCCGGGCATCCGCCACGAGCGTGACGAGTTGGGACGCTTCATCCTGGACGAAGAACGCCCCCTCTTCGTGCAGCGGAGTCTCGAGAGGGTTGCCGTCCACGACCATCAGGCCGTCCGGCGAGAACCGCGTCGGTGACACCGTGACGCCATAAGCAGACAGGCGGCGCGTCAGGCCGTCTCTCGTGCTCACCAACGTGTTGACGCGCAGCGTGAGCGGAGCAGGAGCGTCGTTGAAACGCGCCCAGGTTTCGGTCGCCTCGACGCCTGCCCGGTCGAGCCAGCGCTCTATCAGCCAACGCGGGTGCGAGAGCGAGACGGAGAGGTAGTCCAGCCAGGCGGTCCGGTCGTCGGATGCCGGCCTCGATGGCAACGGGAGCTGTTCGCGCTCCCGGTCGACCCGGCGCAGCAGCGCGTTCACGAACGCGCCCGCGCTGTGCTTCCGGACCTCACGCACCAGCTCGACGGCGTCGTTCAGCACGGCGCGCGCGGGCACGCGGTCGAGGTGCTGCAACTGATAGACGCTCAGGCGGAGCACGTCGAGAACTTCCGGATCGAACCGTGACGTGGAGCGCTGGCTGAAGGCTTCGAGGATCGCGTCGATGGCTCCCATCCAACGAAGCGTTCCGGTGGCGATCTCGGCGGCGAGGCTCTGGTCGCGTTCGTCGGTCAGGCGTTCGCGGGCACGGGCCAGCGCCTCCGGGAGGTCGCTTCGGCCGGACGTCACGGCACGGAGCGCGGCGTAGGCCGCCCGACGCGCCGGAGCTGCCCGTGTCATGCGCCGAACCGTGCGCCGGACTGAAGCCTGGCCCCCGCGGCGAAATCGCGGGCGCTCAGGGCGCGCCGGCCCTCCGCCTGGAGGTGGAGGAGGCCGATCGGCCTCCGGTCTCCCGCAAGGACGATGATGGCGTCGCGGTCTACCGCCAGGACATCACCGGGTCGCGCATCGTCGGGGGCCGTCACACTGCGTTCGTCGAGCCGTGTGCGCAGCACAATCACCCGGGCGCCGCAGAGTGAGGTGAACGCGTGCGGCCACGGATGCAGGCCGCGCACCTGGTTGTGGATTGTCAGGGCCGGAGCGCCCCACGCGATGAGGCCGTCCTCGCGGGTCAACCTCGCGGCATGTGTGACCAGGCTCTCGTCCTGGGGCCTCTCGCGCGCGGTGCCGGATCCGAGTGCGTCGATGACGGGCAGGATCAACCTCGCCCCACGCTCCGCGAGATCTCGCTCGACGTCCTCGCTGGTCTCGTCGATGCCGATCGGACGACGGGCCTCTGCGAACACCGCACCGGCGTCGAGCGCCTGCACCACGCGCATGATCGACACACCCGTCTCGGCGTCGCCCGCCATCACCGCACAATGAATGGGCGACGCACCCCGCCAGCGGGGGAGCAACGAGGCGTGGACGTTGACCAGGCCGAGCCGTGGGATGGCGAGTACCGACGCGGGCAGGATCCTGCCGTATGCCGCGACGACGCCGAGGTCCGGCGCGAGCGAGGCGATGGACGCCAGGAACGCCTCGTCCTTCATCCGCTCGGGCTGGAGCAGGCGCAGGCCGTGGCTTTCCGCGAAGATCTTGACCGGGCCCGCCCCTGGCTTCTGCCCGCGACCGCGAGGCCGGTCTGGTTGCGTGACGACCGCCACCACTTCGTGCCCATGCGCCCGAAGCTCACGCAGCGTGGGCACCGCGAAATCCGGTGTGCCGAAGAAGACCAGCCGGAGAGGCGTCATGTGGTCACCACTTGCCAGAGCGAATCTGCTTCCTGATGCGTCGCACGATCAGGTCCCGCTTGATGCCGCGCAAGCGGTCGACGAACACTCGCCCATCCAGATGGTCCAACTCGTGCTGGAAGGCGCGCGCCAGGAGGCCGTCACCCGTGTAGAAGCGTTCGCGGCCCTCGAGGTCGAGCCCCTTGATGGTCGCGCGCTCGGGCCGGGCCACCGTCGCGTTGTAGCCTGGCAGGCTCAGGCACCCCTCTTCCTCGAGCTGCATCCCCTCGCGCTCGACGAACTCGGGATTGACGAGTGTAATCAGCCCCTTGGGATCGTGGCCGAGCGACAGATCGATCACGATCAGGCGGATCGGAGCGCCCACCTGCGGCGCCGCGAGCCCGATCCCGGGTGCCGCGTACATCGTCTCCACCATGTCCCGGGCGAGGGCGGCGATGTCGGCAGTGATGTTGTGAATGGCCTCGGCCTGGCGGTGCAGCGGGGCTTCTCCGTATTTGACAATGGGACGGATCATCGGTGAGAGGTTTCCTCATCGGGCTTGCCGGGGCCGCCGGGCGGGACCGGCGTGAAGCGCGACGCCCGCTCCCGACCCCAGGCGTCGAAGCTTCGGGCGATATCGGTGACCGAGTCGCCGGCAAACGTCTCCAGGAAGGCATCGGCCAGCACGACTGCCACCATCGCTTCACCGATGACGGCGGCCGCAGGGACGGCGCAGGTGTCACTGCG
Organism: Vicinamibacterales bacterium; assembly: GCA_036381995.1. GTDB lineage: Bacteria > Acidobacteriota > Vicinamibacteria > Vicinamibacterales > Fen-181 > FEN-299. Next base: position 4,287 of record DASVIS010000008.1, read on the forward strand.
TTCGATCGACGCCGGCGCGTCCTGTCCGGTTGTCAGGTCGACCGACGGCAGGGGAGACATCAGCGTCGCAATCGGCTTCATGTAGGCGGTCGCCCGGATGTCCTCGCCGTTCGAGGCTCCACCCTCGAGCCCGCCCGCGCGGTTGGTCGGCCTCGTCAGCCGCTCCGGCCGCGTCGGATCCAACGCCGGGCGAATCGGATCGTGCACTTGCGAGCCGGGCTGGTACGCCGCCGATACCCCGGTGCCGATTTCCACCGCCTTGATGGCAGGGATGGACATCAACGCCTGGGCCAGCCGACCATCGAGGCGACGGTCCCACTGCGCATAGCTGCCAAGCCCCGGCGGCACACCGTGGGCGACGACCTCGAATGTTCCACCAAGCGTGTCACCGGCGGTCCTGGCCGCGTCGATCGCGGCCATCATCTGCTTCCGCCCCGTGGGATCGACGCACCGCACCGGGTCGTCATCGTCGAGCGCCAGCACGGCGTCGAACGACGGAGAGTCGCTCTCGTCCAATCGGACATGGCCGATCGCGCTGACATGCGAGGCGATCCGAACGCCGAAGTGCCGGAGGAACACACGCGCACAGGCGCCGATGGCGACACGGGCGGCCGTCTCGCGCGCGCTGGCGCGTTCGAGGACGTCACGCAGATCCCGATGGCCGTACTTCAGGGCACCCGCGAGGTCCGCGTGTCCCGGGCGTGGCCGAGTGACGGCCGCGCGGTGCGCGCCGCCCGCGGACGCCGGCGGCTCCTGGTCAACCGCCATCGTCCACTGCCAGTTCGTCCAATCCCTGTTCCTGATGAGCAGGGCGATCGGTGTCCCCAGCGTGAGGCCGTGCCGGATGCCGGAGAGGATCTCCACCTGGTCGGACTCGATCGCCATTCGACGGCCGCGGCCGTAGCCAACCTGGCGGCGATGCAACTGGCGGTCGATGGTGTCGCGTGTGAGCGCAAGGCCCGCCGGCATCCCTTCCAGAATCGCGACGAGCGCTTCGCCGTGGGACTCGCCCGCAGTCAGAAAGCGCAGCATGACAGGCTCATTCTAGCCGAAGTTTCTGCGCCCCTCCGGGAGGATTCCATGGACCTTCCGCGGCTGGGTCGCCGGGAATTCGGACGTTTCCCTGGAATGGGAGCACTCGGCGGCGTTCTTGCACCCGATCCCGGTGTCATGGGGCCGTTGCTCGTTGCCGATCGGTTCCTTGCCACGCCGCCAGACGAGGCCGTCGATCTGGCGACGGGAGAAACGGTGTGGCTCCGGTCGGTGGTGCTGAAGGGCCGGCCGGAGCAGGAATCCTGGCTCCGGCGATGTGCGGCGCTTGCGAGCCTGTGGCATCCGCACCTTGTCGCGCTCGTCGATTTCGGCCCGGTGGGGCGCGCCGGCCACTTCGAGGCGTGGGCCTGTCCGCACGCGCACCCCGGCTGGAAGGGTCGGGACGACGACACCGCAGCAGCGATCTGGGGCGTCGTCAGTTTCCTAGTCTCGCGGGCGCTCTCGCCCGGCCCACTGCGATGGCCGAGCGTCATCGATGTGGGAGGCCGACCGGCGTTCTTGCCGACTGACGAGACTGGCCTGCCCCTGGTTGCCGGCGACGAGGCCGGGCTGGAACGCTGCTCGGCGCAGGTTGCGGGTCTGCTGTCCACGTGCTCGGGTGCCAGGCGCTGCCAGCCTGGCTTCAAATCGGTGGCCGTCCATGCCCCCCGCGCGTGTGGCGCGTCAGGCGAAGAGACGCGCGAGCTCGTCGACCGGCTTTCGGACGTCCTCAACGGCGGTGTATCGGGGCGGCCCCGCGCGATCCGCTTCCTCGTCCGGAGCGGACCGGGCCGCATCGTGCTCGTGCGGAACCTCGCTCGAACGGCGCGGCTTCATGGCTACATCCCCGTGGCGTCCGCGGTGCTCGGCGTCGACGCGCCGGCGCCAGTTCGGCTGATGCGCTGGCGCGACGTGCTGAACGGGCGCCATGTGATGCTGCTCCAGATCGGCGACCGAATGGCCCGCACCCCGGAGACGCCGTTGTTCTGGCTGTCTCTCGGAATGTCGAGCGATCGGCCCCACGTCCTGCTCCGACTGGAGGAACCGTCGACGGCCGGCGTCACGGTCGCGTCCGCGTTCGGGACGCTCGCGTCGAAGCCGCTGGTCGTGCGGGAGAAGTCGACCGACTATCTGACCGGCGCCGGCTATACCGACACGCGGACCCGTGCGATTGCCGAGGCGGCCGCCAGTGGTCGCCACGCGCGAGCCGTACGGCTGCTGCGAGAAATGGAAGGGCGGTGCGCCCGACGGCACGACGAGGCGGCCGCCGCAGAGGCGGCGTTGGCGCTCGGTCGGCTGCTGCTGCTTCGGGGACAGTTGGCGGATGCCTGTCGGGCGTTGGATGACGCGCGGCAGCACTTCGACCGCGCGCGACTCGCGGAAGGGGCGATCCGGGCCGCCGTCTTCCTTGGTCTCGCATGGACTGACGGCGGCCGCTTCCAGACGTCGGAGGCGGTGCTGAGGGCGGCCGGGATTGCCTCGGCACAAGTGCTGGAGCCAACGCTTCACGAGTTCGCGACCCTGGCCCTGGGGCGCTGTCTGTACTGGCAGGACCGCTTTGTCGAGGCATCGGATTGCCTGGGCCCGCCACGAGACGCGACGGATGCGATTGCCGGGCCCGAGGCCGCCGATGCCGCACGTGAATGGACGCGGCTCGGTCAGGTGACGTGCGCGCGCGAACGGCTGCACGGTGCACTGACGGTCGGTGCGCCCGGCGACGGGCCGTGTACTCAGTGGTCGATCGGCGCCATCAGCCTGGGCGTCTCTCGTGCCTGCCTCTCGTCGAGAATTGCACTGGCGACCCATGATGTGATGGGTGCGGGGCGATTCGCTGCGGAGGCGCGGGAACGCGCGGGCCAATCCGGCAACCCCAGCGAGTTGGCGGCCTCGTGTTGCGCGAAGGCCTCGGTCTTCAGCGCGCTCGGTGATGTGTCCGCGGTTCGAGAGCAGGTGGAGGAAGGCGTCCGCGCGGCACGTCGAGCGCACGCTCCCCTTCGCGCGCTCCGTCTGCGGATCGTCATGGCCGAGGGGCTTCAACGGCTTGGCCGGAACGGGGAAGCGGGTGCGCTCGTGAGACGTCTGGCGCGGCTCGATCCTGCGCGAGTGCCGAAGGTCGTGGGCGTTCCACTCGAGCGCGTGATTCGCAGCGACAACCAGCGTCGGCCCGTACACGCCGGCATCATCCCGTTCCCCCCGGTGACGCCAGCCGCCGTGGGCAGGCCTGCGCTGCCTGCCATGCCGGCGCGGCCTGCAATGGTGGAGACGGTGGTGGACGTCCTGGTTGTGTGTCAGTCGTCGGACGATGACGCGGCGGTGCTGCGGCGGGTGACCTCCATTCTCCGCGAGCGTGTGCGAGCCGTCTCAGTCGCCTGCTTCGGACGTGATCACGACGTCACGATGGTGCTGGCTTCCGAAGGCGGCGAGAATCGGGGAGAGGCGGTCGCGCGTCGCGCGATCGAGGCCGGCATGGCGATCGCGCCGACGTCCACCACATCGGGGCTCGAGGCGGCCGTTCCCGTCCAGTACGCGGGCGCGTGTGTTGGCGCATTCGCCTGTCGCTGGGCCGCTGATGTCCCGCCCGATTGGCCGAATGCAGGCGCCGTCCTGGCCGCGGCATCGGCAGCCATCGCACCCTGCGTCCGCACGGCGCTCGATCGCCGCGCGATGCCGGTCGAGTCGCCTGCGACGGTTCCTGGAGAAATCGTCGGTGTCAGTGACGCGATCGCGAGCCTGCGGCGCGAGATCTCTCGAGCCGCCAGCGCACCCTTCAATGTCGTCATCGAGGGAGAGAGTGGCAGCGGCAAGGAACTCGTCGCTCGCGCGATCCATCGCCTGGGCCCTCGGAAGCACCGGCCTCTGTGCGCGTTGAATTGCGCGGCGCTCACGGACGATCTGATCGAGGCCGAGATGTTCGGGCACGCCCGCGGCGCCTTCACGGGTGCCATTGCCGAGCGCAAGGGGCTGTTCGAAGAGGCGGATCACGGTGTGCTCGTGCTGGACGAGGTCGGTGAGTTGACGGCGAGGGCGCAGGCGAAACTGCTGCGCGCCATCCAGGAGGGGGAGGTCCGGAGGGTCGGCGAGAACTTCTCCCGCTCGGTAGACGTGCGTATCGTGGCCGCCACCAATCGGCCCCTTCGCCCCGCCGCTGAAGCAGGCGTCTTCCGCCGCGATTTGCTCTATCGCCTCGAGGTCATCCGAATCGTCGTTCCGCCGCTGCGCTGCCGCACCGAGGACATTCCTGTGCTGGCCGCGCACTTCTGGCGCGAGGCCACCGCCCGCGTGGACAGCCACAGTACGCTGGCGCCGGCGACACTCGCCGCGCTCGCGCGGTATGATTGGCCAGGTAACGTGCGGGAACTGCAGAACGTCATGGCCGCGCTGGCCGTGGCTGTCGGCAGGCGGGGCAGTGTCGGGCCCGATCGCCTGCCGGGGGTCATTGCCGGACAAGGGTCTGCGACCACGTCCCAGAATCTCGACCATGCCAGGAAGGTGTTCGAGACGAGATTCGTGCGGGCGGCGCTGGCGAAGGCCGGCGGTCGCCGGGCGCAGGCGGCGAGCGATCTCGGGCTCACGCGGCAGGGGTTGGCGAAACTGATGGCGCGTCTCGGCATCGAGTAACGATGGGTGCATATTTCCTGCGACGGCTGCTGCACACTGTGCCCGTTCTCATCGGCGTGGCGACGCTGGTCTTCTCGCTCATCCACCTGGTGCCGGGTGACCCGGCACAGGCGATGCTCGGCGAAGGCGCCGCTCCGGCGGACGTTGCTTCGCTTCGCACGCGGCTGGGACTCGATCGGCCCCTCTACGTCCAGTACGGCTCCTTTGTCGCCGGGCTGGCTCATGGCGACCTCGGCACCTCTTTTCGAACGAACACGCCGGTTGGCACGCTGATCGCCGAGCGCATGCCGGCCACCGCGGAGCTGGCCTTCGCCGCGATGCTGGTGGCCCTTGGTCTGGCGATCCCGCTCGGGATCATCGCAGCCGTCCGCAAGGGGAGCTGGATCGATCACGCTGCCATGACGCTGGCGCTCATCGGGATTTCGGTGCCGAACTTCTGGCTGGGTCCGCTCCTGGCCATCCTGTTCGCGGTGCAGTGGAACCTGCTCCCGGTGTCGGGCCGAGGCACGCCGCTCCATCTCGTGCTGCCCGCGGTCACGCTCGGCGCGGCGCTGGCGGCGATCCTCGCACGGATGACCCGCGCCAGCCTCTACGAGGAACTCCACGAGCTCTATGTGGTCGCGGCGCGTGCGCGGGGCGCGTCGCGCTGGCGTGCCGTGCTCGTGCACGCGTTTCGGAATAGTCTGATCCCAGTCGTCACCATCCTGGGTTTGCAGTTCGGTTCACTCCTCACGGGCGCGATCATCACCGAGACGATCTTCGCGTGGCCGGGCGTCGGACGCCTGCTCATCCAGTCGATCAGTTTCCGTGATTACCCCGCGGTACAAGGCTGCATCCTCCTGATTGCCGTGACTTACGTGTTCGTGAACCTGGCAACCGACCTGGTCTACGGACTCCTGGATCCGCGCATTCGTTATGACTGAGCCACGGTCGACGACCGCGTTCGAGGGCAGGCGATGACGCGACTGGGTGCGATCATCGTGGCGGTGGCGGTGTTGATGGCCGTCCTGTCGCCGATCGTGGCGCCGTACGATCCCTCGGTGCAGCAGTTGTCGCTCCGGCTCTCGGGCCCGATGCCGAGCCACCCGTTCGGCCTAGACGAACTCGGTCGTGACATCCTCTCTCGTATTCTGGCCGGAGCACGAATCTCGCTGCTGGTCGGTCTCGCGGTCGTCTCGGTGTCCGCGACGGCTGGCGCCATGCTCGGCGCGACCGCGGGCTACTTGGGCGGCCGGATCGACACCGTGGTCAGCCGGGTGATCGACATCCTGATGGCCTTTCCCGGGATCCTGCTGGCCATCGCCCTCGTCGCGGTTCTCGGGCCAAGCCTCGTCAACGTCGTGCTGGCATTGTCGGCGATTGGGTGGGTGGGATATGCACGCCTGGTGCGCGGCCAGGTACTGCGTGCCCGGGAATTCGAATTCGTCCACGCGGCCCGGGCGCTGGGTGCCGGCACCTGGAGAGTCCTCGTGACGCATCTGTTGCCGACGACGCTACCCGCATTGATGGTGCAGGCCACATTGGGGATGGCCGGGGCGATCCTTGCGGAGGCATCGCTGAGCTTCCTGGGGCTCGGCGTCCAGCCTCCGACACCGAGCTGGGGGACGATGCTGAATGGCGGACGCGCGCACCTGCTGGACGCCCCGCACCTCACGGTGTTTCCGGGACTGTCGATTGCCGTGCTCGTGCTGGGGTTCAATTTCCTCGGGGACGGATTGAGGGACCGGGTCGATCCGCGCCGCGGAGCCGGTCACTGACGCCGGTTCTGAGCCACGGCCTCGAGGCGGCGCTGCAGTCCCAGAAGCGTGGGATTTCGAGGCTCGCGCTGCAACCCGCGTTCGACCGAGGCGAGGGCGCCCGCCTGGTCGCCGACGCGGAACTGCGATTCGGCCAGTCTGGCGAACGTCGAAGGCGGTGCGGTGTCGCTCTGCGCGGCTTTCGCATACCAGCCAACGGCTGCCGCCGGCTCGTTCAACCGCATCGACAGATCGCCGAGATGAAGTGCGCGCTCCGGTGGCGGGATCCCGTCGCCGGAGATGGCGGTGTAGCGCATCAGGGCATCGCGGGCGGTGCCGACGTGCCCGGCGCGCTCCGCCACGGACGCCAGTTGGAGGAGGGCAGCCGGCTCGATAGGGAACTGTGCCGTCGCTTGTTTCAGCGTCCGTTCTGCCGCCCCAAGATCGCCGGCCAGCAGCTTTGCCCGTCCGAGCAGCAGAAGGGCTTCGCTGCCTGGCGGGTTGCGGCTCGCCACTGCCTCCAGAGCCTCGATCGCCTTGTTCAGGGCCACCCGGTCGTGCTGCGCCTCCGCAGCCTCCAGCCAGACGCGGCCAATCGCGACGAACACCTCCGGATCTTCTGGGTGATCCTCGGCCATCCGGCGAAGGGTGATCACCGCGAGATCGGACCGCCCGGCCCGGCCGTAGGCCAGCCCCAGCGCGAGTCGGCGCTCGGGCCGTTTCGGTTCGAGCGCCGCCAGCGTTTCGAGTTGGTTGATCGCTTCCTTGTCGCGGTGTGCGGCGGAGTACGCTTCGGCCAGCTTCTCGCGTGCCGCGCTCAGGCCGGGTTCCAACGCCACGGCGTGTTCCAAAGCCGCCACGGCCTCCGCCGGCTGATCCAGCGCCTTGAGGCACAGCCCCAGGAGGTAGTAGGCAGGGGCTAGTCGATCATCGATGACCAGCGCCTGTCTGAGGGGGGGGATCGCGGGCTGCGGGTGTCCCAGGCGATAGCGGGCCAGGGCCAGCTTGTACAGCACCCTCGGCGAGCGGTCGTCCAGCCGGAGATAGGCCTCGTAACTTTCCTGGGCCCGAGCATACCGCTCGAGGCTGGCATTCAGGTCGCCCAGCAGTTCCAACGGTTTGGTCGCGGTCGGGTCGAGTTCGGCGGCCCTTCTGAGGTCGCGAAGCGCCGCGCCAGACTCGCCTCGACGCCGATAGGTCTCGCCCCGCTTCAGGTAGGCGAGCATGGAATCGCGGCGGAGAGCGATGGCGCCGCTGAACGACTCGACGGCCAGGAACGTCTCGTCCCTGGAGAGCGCGCGGTCCCCGTCGGCAACCAGGCGGCTGTACTCCCCTTGGCGCACGACCGCCTGCCAGGCGAGGACTCCCAGCAGTGCTGCCGACACGACCAGGGCGACGATCGCGGTGTGCTTCACCCCGCCTATGGTAGCAGCACTCATGCCCGTAAACGACTCCAGAACGGAACTTTCGGCAAACGGCGGAGTCTAATCTTGCAGAAGCTCGAGGCCGTCGGCGCGTGCCGGACCTCCGCCCGAGTCTTCCTGACAGCCAGGGTCGAAGCTGCTATAGTGAAGGGAGTAGCCCAGGTGGCCGGGGAACTCACGGTGAAACGAGCATCAGCAATCAGCTGGTCGGAGGTCGGGAGCCGCGAAGCGGCGCTGATCAGTCGGTGTGCCGCCGGCGACGAGATTGCCTGTACCGAGCTGGTGTCCGAGCACCAGCGAATGGTCTTTCATCTCGCCCTCCATTTGCTGGGGGACCAGGACGAAGCTCTGGATCTGTCGCAGGAGGTCTTCCTCAACGTCTTCCGCACGATCGGCCGCTTTCGCGGTCAGTCAGCGCTTCGAACCTGGATCTATCGCATTGTCATCAACCAGGTGCGAAATCGACAGCGGTGGTGGAGGCGTCGCCACCGGGCCGAGCAGGTGTCGCTCGAGGAGCGCATCGAGACCCATGGCGATCTGCCGCCAGCGAGCGACCTGGCCAGGCCGGATCGCATCTTCGGGCAGAAGGAGTTGGCCACGCGTATCTGGGGTGCGCTCGATCGGCTGCCGTTCGACCAGCGCACCGTGATGGTCCTTCGAGAAATCGACGGTCTGAGTTACGACGAAATTGCGTTTTCTCTGGGTGTCGCCGTGGGCACGGTGAAGTCGCGGCTCACGAGGGCGCGTGAAGCGCTGCGGGCCCAGTTGAGAGAGGCGGACAGGACATGATGGCGCGAGCTTGTTGGTCGGTGCGCCGCCAGTTGTCCGCGTTCCACGATGGCGAGCTGCCGGTCGGCGATCAGATCGCCGTCCAGGCGCACCTGCGGGAATGCCCGGCGTGCGCAGCAGAAATCCGCGAGATGGACGATCTCGGATCCTGCCTGCGTGCCGGAGCGTTGGCGGCTGGCGTCAACCCCGAGGAGTGGGAAGGGCTGCCCTCGACCGTCGTCAGCCGGATGAAGGCTGAGGACGCAGAATCGATCAGCGGGCTGACCAGTCGGATCTTCGAAGACCTGCACCTCGTCTGGGCGGCGCTCGGGGCGACCGGTGCGACTGTCGCCTGCCTCGCGCTCATCTTCACCATTTGCTACTACGCGATTCCTTCTCCTGCGGGCTCCAACAGGAACCCGATGGTGATGAATGCCCAGATGAACCTGCCGAGCGCTTCCTTGAACGACGCGTTCCCGGCAGCAGCGCTGCTCGACGAGGAAGACTTCGCGCTTGCGCTTGATGCGGTGGTGACCCGAGAAGGGCGGATTGCCAGGCTCGAGGTGATTCAGCCTGGTGGCGACCGGAAGGGACCGACGAAGGAAGAGCGACAGGCCGTGCTGGCCCTGCTCGACGTGATCTCCAAGGCCCGTTTCCAGCCGGCCCGTTGCGCCGGGTCGCCGGCTCCGGTGGCCGTCAATATGGTGTGGCTCTACGCGAGCCTGACGGTGAAGGCCAAGATGCCTGAGCTGCAGCTTCAGCCCCGCCCAACGCGGTCCAGCACCTCGATGTCGGAACGCCCGCTTGCGTCCCGCATTCGGCTGGCCTAGCCAGCCGCCGAGAAGACCAGTCGAGTTCTCCTTACTTCTTCTCTGAGACCTCAGCGCGGGTCGTGGCGACATTGCTCATCGCGTCCATGACCCGGAGCATCACGCCAGGCGGCTCGCCGTCGAGCACCAGCTCGAACTGCTCGAGGCGTGAGTCGCAGATGCCGTCCTTCGGGAAGACCGGCCGCCACTTGGTGGCGTCGAGCGAGTAGTCCACCCGCTGGATTGCCGACTGGCCGTCGGCAGCCTCGAACGTGATTGTCGTGCGTCCGGTTTCGCGGCGGATGCCGGTGACGCGAATCGTCGGCGGCGTGTTGTCGATGTCGAACGTGGAGCTGTCGGCGTCGCCCGCCAGTGCGAGGCCGGTCGGGTTGGAGGGACTGTCGCTGGCGATGATCCGGAGTACGTAAGTGCCGTCGGGCACGGACGTCGTGTCCCAGACGAAGAGCTGATCGGTCAACGCACCCTTGAGGGTCGTCCAGGCTGTCTCACCCACACGCCGGCACACCACGTCGTACTGCAGCCTGTCATCGTTATCGTCCTCGGCCTTCCACGTGAAGGCCTGCAGCCCTTTCTGGAAGATGCGCCGGCCGAGCGGGCTGGCGCCAATGCTGATGTTGCCCGGACTGCCGGCGGCCAGGGCCGCGGGGGACGGACGCGTGTCCGGCCATCCCTCTTCGAAGCCCGCGATCTCCGCCTCGCCGGTCGAATATGGTTTCTGGAAGACGTTGCCGGCGGGGTAGACGGTAATAGAGGTGACGCGGGGTCGCAGGTTCCGCTGAAGATACGCGGCGGTCACCGACGTCAGCACCGGCGACGTGTCCTTGCCGATGAGCGTCGCCTGCCACTGCAGGTAGCGGGCCTTCGGGCTCTGGATGGGCTGACCGTCTGGATTCCGGTACGGATCGGACCACGGGCTCCAGGTGTCGTCGGGAGTCTGGCTGTTGCCGGACCGCGTCCTCAACTCGATCTGCGAGCCTGGAGGCGTCGACCCCTTCCAGCTAATCGCGCCCCAGGTCGACACGGTCTCGGTGTCGCGCACGTCCGAGTCATACGTGCCGCGCCCCGCCCGACCCGGTGAGAGCCGGAACATCTTGCCCGGGTTCGACGTCAGGTAGAACGTCTCGCCCTTCGGCATCGTCAGGAACTGGGTCACCTGCTGTGCGGGGGCCCGGCTGACGAGCGTGACCTGCGGCGGATCGCCGACAACGCGGAAGATCTTGCCCTTGTTGCCAGTGGCGATCAGCAGGCTGCCGTCGGCCACGAGTGCGACGTCGTAGGGCGTGTCGTCGGACGACTCCCAGACCGTATCCCAGAGGCCGTCTGGCAGGATTCGGTACACCGCGCCTTTCGAACTGCGGGGCCCGATCTTCGCAGGCGCAGCCTTGGCGTCGGCGGTCACCGACGCGCCGACGTCGATGACCGAGATCCCGGTGATCTCCGTGGTCACCGACGGCACCGGGACGGCGCGCGCCGGTTCCGAGCTTGCCGGCTCGGATGGGCGTTCGCCAGAGCCGCCGCTCTTGGCCGCCACCGCGGTCGCGTAAATCACACCCTTGTCGTCGACCCGCAGCGAATGGATCTCGCGAAAGGCCGATTCGAGGAGCACGAACGCCTTGCCCTCGTGATCGAGCCGGAACACCCGCCCCGGCGATTCCGTCCCTGCCAGGAGATTTCCGGCCTTGTCGAACGTGAGCGCGACGACGTTTGCGGACCGGGTCTTGTAGAAGACGGTGCCCTTGCCGTCGGGAGTGATCTTGTAGATGACACCCTTCTCGCCTGTGCCCGCAAAGACGTTGCCCGATCCGTCCACGGCGAGCGACCAGATGTACTTGTCCTCGGGCTTGAAGAACGGCGTTGCCGCGCCCTTGGCGTCGACGCGATAGATCTGCCCGTCGGGAGAGGCGGCCACGTAGAGGCCGCCGGCCGGCACAGGCGCCAGCGCGTGAACTTCCAGTTCCGACGCGTCGAAGAGCGTCGTGCTCTTGCCGTCCTTGTCCACGCGGAAGACCTTGCCTTCGTTGCCACTGCCGACCAACACCGAGCCGTCGAGCCCCGGGACCACGGTCCAGAGGAAAGGGGCGACGGAGTCGTAGACGAGCGAGGAAGGAGGTCCGAGAGAGAGCCGTCCGTCGTTGTCGATCGACAGGTTCTCCACGTCGCCCTTCAGCAGGTCGGCCCGCGTGGACACCTGCCAGAAGACCGGTGTCGAGGCCGATGCCAACGCCACCGCGACCGATGCGATGGCCACCGCGAGCACGAGTCGAGCGTTGTCGTGGGACATGCGATGCGTGTCGTTACCAAGCCGCTCGGAAGGGGCGGCTTTCCATTTTCGATTCTGGATGCAGAGACGCGGCATCCGGTTGGTCTTCCTGGATGGTGATCGTCAGGATGCGCGAGCCCGAGACGGCGCCGTCGGTCGCCACCTCCCATTCGCCGGCCGCGGCATTCCGCAGGGGCGAAAAGCTGCCCCCGTTCCGGTCGGATTCCATGACCGCCAGCACGGACGGCGGCAGCGAGGAGAGACTCTCTCCGTTGATGACGGCCCCTCCGTCCGGGCGGAGCAGACGGACGTACAGGCGGTTGTTCTTCTTCGCCTTGTTCAACAGGCGGACCATCTGGTCGAGCGCTTTCGGCTGTGCGGCCCGGACATCGTGCTGCTCCCGCTGTGCGAGCTTGGCGCCGTCCGACACGAGGATCGACAGCGTCCCGGTCGCGTTCGCCGGGATCTCGATCGGCACCGTGCGTATGACCTCGTCGCCGCGATAGGTGCGCATCAGCAGCTTGAGCGGAACCGTCGTGCCCGGCCGGATCTTCACCGCATCCAGCCAGATCCGCTCGAGGGTGGCCGTTTGCGGGCGCTCGCTGGTCGTAATCTGGAGGTCGACTCCGTCGATTTCCACGGGTTCGACGTCGTTGCCGAGCAGCAAGGCCAGCGGCGCCACGACGTACGCGGCCGCGCCGACGGAAGGTGAATCGCCCGTGAACACGTCTTCGAACGCCACTGCGCCGTGTCTGCGGACCTTCGCCGAGCCCTTCACGGTGAACGTGGCCGCGCCATACTCACGTTCGTAGGACGACAGCGTGCTGAGGATGGAGACGTACGTGAGGAGTGGCGTGAACAGCGGGTCGTTGACGACCTGGAAACTGAATGTCTTTCTGAGGCCGCGTTCCGTGTCGAGCGAGATGCGCACCGGCACCAGGTTCGGGCCTTTGCCAAGCGTGCCGGCGATTGCCGTGGCGCGGTCCTGAGAGAACGTGCCGATCGTGTCGCCTGTGGTCGCGAGCTTCATCGACGACAAGAGGCTCGGCAGCAGCGCGTACACATACGCCCGTGTCATCGGAAACTGCGTCGTCCCCAGGTTGTAGAACGGGTGGCCGAATGCGTAGACCTGGTTGCCGTCGACCTCCGTGACCGTGCCGGTGGCGCCCATCATATAGTCGCCGGTAATCAGGTTCACGCCGACCGGGTCTCCGGGCCTGAGCCGTAGCGCGTCGGCCGGCTGACCGCCCGTAGCCGACGCAGGTGGGGCCGTGGCGCCACCGGGCATCGGGACGAAACCCGAGTCCCGAAAGACGCTCGAGACCGTCTCGCGAACAGGGCCGGAAAAGCCGCCGAGGACGAGCGGGGTGGCGATGGGCCGCATCAGGACGCCAAGCTGTGCGGCGCGCAGATCTTCCACCAGCCCGAGGCCGTCGAGGCGCACGTCAGCCGGGCTGTCGGCAAAGGGCCGCCAGAACGTCGAGAACGCCTCGTGAAGCACGGCCGAGATCTTCTCCTGTGTGAGAGGAAGTTCGAGCCTGGTCTTCTTGTCGAGCGGAGCGCGGCGCGGCCGCGGACCGGCCGACTCGACCATTTCCTGGATCGGCGTGATGCCGGCGATCGGTTCCTTCGGGAATTGCCCGAGCGAAAAAGCGATGGCCCCGAGGAGCCGGCCGTCGATGTAAACAGGGCTGCCGCTCATGCCGGCAATGACGCCGGTGTTCGCCAGCGGGCCGCCCTCCAGACGGGCCAGCACCATATTGCGCTGCGGGCCGTTGGTGTTGCGCAACACGCCGAGGACATGCACCTTGAACTCTTCGATGCGGTCGCCGTCGAAGACGGTGCGCCCGACTCCGACCATTCCCGGACGAACCTCGTCCACGGACATGTAGCGGGGTGCAGCTGCCGGCCAAGCCGCAACCATCAGGGCGAGGAGGATGGCGAAGTAGAGGGTCCGCGATTTCATGAGAAGCACTGGCGTCCTCAGTATGCCGTCGTGATCAATGGTCGGATACAACCTTATTATAGCGCCGAGAAACTGCGCGATGGGCAGGGAGCGCCCGGTCGACAGGTTGACCGCCATGGCGCGCTCTGGTAAGGTGTAGCGGTTCGAGTCGATCGAGTTCAGACCAGAGATGATGACCAAACGTCAGCCCGGTTGCCGGACCTCCGAAAGCGCTTCGGGCGATGGCGTTGGCGTGTACGCGGCCTCGTATGCCAGCTGGTGGTGGTATTACACCACTGAAGAGGTCTCTGTGTCCTGAGCCGCTCGAGCCTGTGACTTTGGAAAGCCTCTTCAGCCAGACGGTTGAAGGGGCTTTTTGCATTTTATGACCACACCTCTCCTTTGTGTCACCGTGACGGCTGCGACCATGGCCGACCTGCGGACGGGGCGTGACCGCGCGGCCGCCGTCGCCGACCTGGTCGAGCTTCGCCTGGACGGCGTGCGCGACATCGACGTGCAGAGTGCGTTGGCTGGGCGCCTCACCCCGGTTGTCGTGACGTGCCGGGCGCGGCGGGAGGGCGGCGCGTTCGACGGCTCGGAAGACGAACGCCTCGGCTTCCTCGCACAGGCCCTCGAACTCGGGGCCGAGTACGTGGACGTCGAATGGGACTCGGCTTTCGCCCCGCTCGTGGCGCGGCGCCGGGGCCGCGGAGTCGTCCTGTCATCGCACGACTTCACGGGCGTCCCGACCGACCTCCGGGAGCGTTTTCGCGCGATGCAGGCGACTGGCGCCGAAGTCCTGAAGATCGCGGTCACGGCTCACACCCTTGCGGACAACCTGCCGCTTCTCGCGATCGGCCGGGAGGCTTCGGACGGGGCTCGGATTGCGCTGGTGGCCATGGGCACGCCAGGCCTGGCCAGTCGAGTCTGCGCAGCAAGGTTCGGTTCGTGCTGGACCTACTCGGGTGACGCAGTCGCCCCCGGACAGCTCTCACCGGACCGCATGGTCTCCGAGTTCCGGTTCCGCAAGATCACCCCTGCGACGCGGCTCTTCGGGATCGTGGGCCGGCCAATTGACCACTCGGTATCGCCGGCCATGCACAACGCCGCGTTCGACGCGACAGGGTTCGACGGTGTCTACATCCCGCTGGCCGCCCGGGATTCCGGCGACTTCAGGACGTTCGCTGACGCGGCCGGCCTCTCGGGAGCGAGCATCACGGCCCCTTTCAAGGTGGATCTTCTCGGAGAAGCGGACGAGGTGGATGAGAGCGCACGGCTGTGCGGGGCCACGAACACTCTGCGGGTGGACGAAGGGCGCTGGTCGGTCAGGAACACCGACGTCGGCGGGTTCCTCGAACCCCTGGATTCCCGCGGCGTGGACCTGAGCGGTGCACGGGCCGCCGTTCTCGGGACCGGGGGGGCTGCGCGCGCCGTCGTCGTCGGTCTGGGTCAGCGGGGAGCCCGGGTTACCGTCTACGGGCGTCGTCAGGATCGGGCACTCGCTGTGGCGGCGCTCGCGAGGCTGGGCGAGGCGGGAGTCGGTCAGCCGAAATCAGGGAGCTGGGATGTCCTGATCAATGCCACGCCGGCCGGTGCGTGGCCCGGCGTCGACGCCAGCCCTGTCGATCCGGGTGTTCTCACCGGAGGCGGCTTGGTCTATGACCTCGTCTACAACCCTGGTCGGACCGCGCTGCTCCGCGATGCGGAAGCCGCAGGCTGTACGACCGTCGGCGGTCTCGAGATGCTGGTCGCCCAAGCCGTCCAGCAGTTCGAGTGGTGGACGGGAGTCCGCGCTCCTCGCGACCGGATGCGAGCCGCCGCCATGGACCGATTGAGCCGGATCGCAGGTGCTGCATGAAGATGACGTCGTTCGCCGAGTTCGCGCAACTGGCCACGCAAGGGACCTTCGTGCCGGTGTGCAAGGAAGTCATGGCCGACATGCTCACGCCGGTCTCGGCGTTCCTCAAGATTGCCGGCCACGCGGATTACGCGTTCCTGCTCGAGAGCGTGGAGGGCGGGGAGCACGTCGGCCGCTACACGTTTCTTGGGAAGGACCCCTTTCTCGTTCTGCGTGCGGGCCGCGATGGCCGGACGACGGTCGAACAGGCCGGCATGACGAGCGCGCAAGACGAGCCGTTCATCCCGTGCCTTCGCCGCCTGATGGCGGACTTCAGGTCGCCGGCTGTCCCGGGCCTTCCCCGGTTCACGGGTGGAGCCGTCGGCTTCCTGGGGTACGACGCCACCACATGGTTCGAGCCGGTCCCGCTCTCACCAGGTGCCGGACTCGATCAGGACGAGCCGGCGGCGGGCTTCATGATGTTCGACACGATCCTGGCGTTCGACCACTTGCGGCACCGGATCCTCGTCATCTCGAACGCCCGCGTGCGGCCGGACGCCGACCTCGAGGCGCTGTACCAGTTCGCCTGCGCGAAGATCGCGTTCCTTGAACAGGAGCTGCAGGCGAGCCTCTCGCAGCCGACCGGCCGGCCAGGCGTCCCGCTGACTGTGCGGTCCAACGTCACACGCGAGCAGTTCGAGTCCGCAGTGCGGAAGGGCCAGGAGCACATCGCGGCGGGCGACATCTACCAGGTTGTGCTGTCGCAGCGCTTCGAGGCCGACGTCGATGTCGACCCGTTCACGGTCTATCGGGCACTCAGGTACGTCAACCCGTCTCCGTACATGTTCTTCGTGCGCATGGGCCAGCGCGCCATCGTTGGATCCTCACCCGAGATGTTGGTGCGAGTCGAAGGCGACCACGTCCAGACGCATCCGATCGCCGGAACCCGGCCGCGCGGACGCGACGAGGCCGAGGACGTCCGGCTGGCCGAGGAGCTCAAGGCGAACGAGAAGGAACGGGCGGAGCACGTGATGCTCGTCGATCTTGGCCGAAACGATGTGGGACGAGTCTCGGCATACGGCACGGTCCGTGTCCCGCAGTTCATGGGCCTCGAACGGTACTCGCACGTGATGCACCTGGTGTCGGTCGTCGAGGGGAAGCTGGCAGCGGAATGCGACCGGCTGGATGCGCTCGTCTCGTGTTTCCCGGCCGGAACCGTTTCGGGCGCCCCGAAGATCAGGGCCATGGAGATCATCGCCGAGCTCGAACCCACTCGGCGCGGGGTTTATGCAGGCGCCATCGGGTATGTCGACTTCGCGGGGAACCTCGACTTCTGCATCGCCATCCGCACCATCGTCATGAGCGGGTCGAAGGCCAGGGTCCAGGCCGGCGCGGGTATCGTAATGGATTCGGACCCGTCAGCCGAGTTCGACGAGACGTGTGACAAGGCGAAGGCGCTGCTGCGGGCGCTCGAGCTGGCGTCGGAAGGGCTGTAGGCTCATGCGCGTTCTGGTGATCGATAACTACGATTCGTTCACGTTCAACCTCGTCCAGTACCTCGGTGAGCTGGGCGCGAAGCTGGTCGTGCGCCGCAACGATCGAGTAACGCTCGACGGAATCGCCGAGGTCGGCCCCGAGCGGATCGTCATCTCGCCCGGGCCCGGGCATCCCGCGGACGCCGGGATCATCGTGGAGGCCATTCGCCATTTCGGTTCTCGCATCCCTGTGCTCGGTGTCTGCCTGGGCCATCAGGCGATCGGCCTGGCCTTCGGTGGAACAGTGGTGCGCGCGCCACTGCCGGTCCACGGCAAGACGTCTGCGATCGAGCACGACGGTCTCGGCATCTTCGCCGGAGTTGCCTCGCCCTTCGAGGCTGCGCGGTATCACTCGCTCATGGTGTCGTCTGACGGGTGGCCTCCAGAACTGGTTGCCTCCGCGAGGACACGCGAGGATGGGGTCGTGATGGGATTGCGGCACCGCGTGTGGCCGGTCCATGGGGTCCAATTCCACCCGGAGTCGATCCTCACCGGTCCCGGTCGGCAAATTCTCCGGAACTTCCTTTGCGGGTGATGCGAGATGGTTCATGAGCTGCTCGAGAAGTTGGTGAGGCGCGAGGATCTGACGGCTGACGAGGCGTCCGCAGCCATGGCCGAGATCATGGACGGCGTGGCGACTGAATCGGCGATGGCCGGGTTCCTGATGGGTTTGGCCATGAAGGGCGAGCGCCCGTCGGAAATCGTCGGCCTGGCCAGGACGATGCGCGAGCGCGCCGTCCGGCTGTCGAAGACGTACGACGACGCGGTGGATCTGTGCGGGACGGGCGGCGACCGGACGGGCACGTTCAACATCTCGTCGGTCGCCTCGCTGGTCGTCGCGGCATGCGGCACGCGGGTCGCCAAGCACGGCAACCGGTCCGTGTCCAGCCGGTGCGGGAGCGCGGATCTGTTCGAGGCCCTCGGCGTGCCGGCAGCCGCCCCGCCAGACCGCGTCGAGCGGATGCTGGACGAAGCTGGGTTTGCGTTTCTCTTTGCTCCCGTTTTCCACCCGTCGATGCGGCACGCCGCCCCGGTTCGGCGAGCACTCGGTCTTCCGACCGCCTTCAATCTTCTCGGGCCGCTCACGAACCCGGTCCGGCCGCGGCGGCAGGTCGTCGGCGTGTCTCGGCCAGAACTGACCGAGTTGATCGCGCTCTCGCTCCTGCTGCTCGGTTCGGAACGGGCGTGGGTCGTCCACGGCGCAGACGGTCTCGACGAGATCTCCACCGTGGGATACACCAAGGTGTCCGAGTGTCGCCATGGCTCGGTGAACACGTTCTACGTGCATCCGTCGGATTACGGCCTGACGCGCGCGACATGCGAGTCGATTCGCGGTGGCGATGCGCAGGATAACGCGGCGATCGCGCGGTCGGTGCTCGCCGGAACCCGCGGGGCTCAGCGCGACGTCGTGCTGCTGAATGCCGGCGCGGCGCTGCTGGTCGCTGGGTCCGCACCGACCGTGGCAGAGGGGATCGAGATGGCCGCCGATGCCATCGACTGCGGGCGTGCGTCGGCGGTATTGGCGAAGATGACGTCGTCGTGCGCGGAGGCGGCGTGATCCGGACGGACAGCCCGAACCTGCTTGGCGCGATCGTCGCGGCCACCCGGAAGACCCTGGAGTTCCGGCGGGCGCGTGATCCGCTCGACGGAGTGATCGTGGCAGCCGAGCGGCAGCATCCGAATGGTGGCCTCTTCACCGAGCGGCTGTCGCGCCCTTGCGGGCTGAACGTGATGGCCGAGTGCAAACGCCGTTCGCCGAGCCGGGGAGTGCTCCGCGCCGACTACGACGCGGCCGCGATTGCCGAGCGTTACGAGGTCAACGGCGCAGCGGCGGTTTCGGTCCTCACGGAGCCGGCGTTCTTCGACGGCTCGCTGGAGGATCTCCGGGCCGTGCGGTCTCGCGTCGGCGTGCCGTTGCTTCGGAAGGATTTCATCGTGGATGAGTATCAACTGGTGGAGGCGCGGGCGGCGGGCGCCGACGCCGTGCTGTTGATCGTCGCGGCTCTCGAGCCCGGTGCACTTCGGACCCTCCACGTTCGCGCGACGGGGCTCGGGCTGGCAGCCTTGGTCGAAGTCCATGACCGAGACGAGCTGACAATCGCCCTCGACGTGGGGGCCCGGGTGATCGGTGTGAACAACCGGAACTTGAGGACGCTCGAGGTCACCCCGTCTGTGTCGGCTGAGATCATCGATGGCATCCCGGACCACGTCGTGGCCGTAGCCGAGAGCGGATTGCGCGATCGCGCCGATCTGTGCCGCCTGCGCGACGCGGGCTACGACGCGTTTCTGGTGGGAGAACGTCTGGTGTCGGCGCCCGATCCGGGCCGGGCCCTGGGTGAGCTGTTGTCATGCTCGTGAAGATCTGCGGAATCACGCGGGAAGAGGACGCTTGTGTCGCCGTGGGCCTGGGCGCGTCGGCGATCGGATTCGTGTTCTGGCCAGGAAGCCCGCGCTGCATTTCGCCGGAACGGGCGAAGGCCATCGTCGACCGCTTGCCGCCACTTGTCTCGACCGTCGGCGTATTCGTGGACGAGACGCCCGGGCGGGTGCGTGCCATCGCGGAGCGGGTTGGCCTGTCGGCCGTCCAGTTGCACGGCGAGGAGACGCCGGAGGCGGCGACTCGTCTCGGCGTGCGGGTCATCAAGACGGTGCGAGCCGACTCGCAGGGATTGGAAGCCCTGGCCGACTGGCCGGACTCCGTCACCTTGCTGGTTGACGCAACGGATCCGAAACTCCGCGGCGGTACCGGTCTGGTCTCGGATTGGACAATGGCCGCGCGGATGGCCGCCCGCCGGCCCTTGATGCTTGCAGGCGGACTGACGCCTGAGAACGTCGCGCAGGCTATTCGCACCGTGCACCCGATCGGCGTCGACGTGTCATCAGGCGTCGAGTCGTCGCCAGGCGTCAAAGACCACGCCGAGATGCGGCGATTCTTCGAAGCGGTCCGGAGTGAGGCGTCCGCTCCGCTGCCGCCGTTCGGACGACGGGATCCGGACGCGCGCGGCTACTTTGGGCCCTTCGGCGGCCGGTTCGTGCCTGAGACCCTCATGGCGCCCGTCGAGGCGCTGGAGCAAGCGTACTTCGCTGCGCGGGCCGATCCGGCATTCGCGGTTTCGCTGGCTGATCTGCTTTCGCACTATGTGGGCCGGCCAACGCCGCTCACGGAAGCCAGGCGGCTGTCGGCCGCGGCGGGTGGCGCGCGGATCTTCCTGAAGCGCGAGGACCTCACGCACACCGGCGCGCACAAGATCAACAACGCGCTTGGGCAGGCGCTCCTGGCCCGGCGAATGGGGAAGTCTCGCGTGATCGCCGAGACGGGCGCGGGGCAGCACGGCGTGGCGGCGGCCACCGCGTGCGCCCTCCTCGGGCTGCGGTGCGAAGTGTACATGGGCGCGGAAGACATGAGGCGGCAGGCGCCGAACGTCGCGCGGATGGAATGGCTCGGCGCGCGCGTGCGGCGCGTCGATGGCGGATCGCGCACGCTGAAGGACGCGATCAACGAGGCGATGCGCGACTGGGTGGCCAACGTGCAGGACACCTATTACCTGCTGGGGTCCGTGCTCGGGCCGCATCCGTATCCGCTGATGGTCCGCGAGTTCCAGTCGATTATCGGTTCCGAAGCCAGGCGACAGGTGCTCGCGCAAGTCGGCCGCCTGCCAGACGCAGTCGTCGCCTGCGTGGGAGGCGGCAGCAACGCCATCGGGATCTTCGATGCCTTCCTGAACGATGCGGCGGTTCGACTGGTAGGAGTCGAGGCCGGTGGGGAGGCGCCGACCCCCGGCCGCCATGCCGCTCGCTTCGCGGGCGGCTCTCCGGGCGTCCTCCAGGGCACTCGCACCTATATCTTGCAGGACCGGGACGGCAACATCGAATCGACGCACTCCGTGTCGGCCGGGATGGACTACGCCGCGGTGGGGCCCGAGCACGCCTGGCTGCGCGAGCAGGGTCGCACCGAGTACACACTGGCGAGCGACGACGAGGCACGGCAGGCGTTTCGGGATCTCGCGCACCTGGAGGGCATCATCCCGGCGCTCGAGTCCGCGCACGCCGTGGCCGCTGCTCGATATGTGGCACGGGACGTGGGACCGGACGGTGTGGTCCTGGTGAACGTGTCCGGGCGCGGCGACAAGGACCTCGGAACGATGGGGGAGAGTGACGCCGATGTCGCGCCTTGACGAAACGTTTGCCGACTTGCGTACCCGCCGCCGGACCGGACTGGTGACGTACGTGACGGCTGGCGATCCGGATCTCGACCGGTCCGCCCTCGTGCTTCGTGCCCTGGACCGTGCCGGTGCTGATGTGCTCGAACTGGGCGTGCCGTTCTCGGATCCGGTTGCGGACGGCCCGGTCATCGAACGTGCTGCCGAACGGGCCAGGGCCGCCGGCGGCACGCTGACGTCCACGCTCGATCTGATCGGCCGGACTCGGCCCGCGATCCGGGCTCCGATCGTGCTGTTCACCTATGTCAACCCGCTGCTGGCGATGGGAGAGCGCGTGTTTGCCGATCGGGCGGCGGCGGTCGGCGTGGATGGCGTGCTCGTGCTCGACCTGCCGGTCGAGGAAGCGGGTGGGTTCCGTGCCACACTCACGTCGGCCGGGATCGACATGGTGTTCCTGATCAGCCCGACAACGACCGACCAGAGGATCAAGAGGGCGGCGGCGCTGGGCCGGGGGTTCCTGTACGTGATCTCGCGCCTTGGCGTCACCGGCGCGCGTGATACGCTGCCGGTGGGCGCACGCGAAGTCGTGGCGCGCGTCCGCGCGCACACGACGCTGCCCGTCGGGGTGGGGTTCGGCCTGTCGCGGCCCGAGCATGTGCGGCAGGTGGGTGCCTGGGCCGACGCGGCCGTGGTCGGCAGCGCGCTGGTCAGCGTGGTTGCGAAGGCTGCGGGATCGCCCGACTTCGTGGCCCGGATCGAGCACTACGTGCGATGGTTGAAAGGGGCGGACGTCGAGACCGCCAGGACGGACCAACCGTGACACTCGAGGGCCTCCGGCAGCATATCGACGACCTCGACGAGCAACTCGTTCGACTGCTGAACGAACGCGCGACGTACGCCCTCGAGATCGGTCAGATCAAGAAGGTCATGGGGTTGCCGATGTATCAGCCGGAGCGGGAGGCAGAGGTGCTTCGCCGCGTCCGGGCCGTCTCGGCTGCAACCGGCGGGCCGCTCGGGCCGGAGGCGATCGCGCGGCTGTTCGAGCGCATCATCGATGAGGCGCGGGGCCTCGAGTTGAAGGCGGTGCGGTAGCGAGAGGCTGGGCAACCCGTCTTCGAGGCAGAACGCAGAACGAGCAGGATCCGGTCTGTCTCAACGGCCAGTTGAAGGGAGGGCAGCGTGGTTGTCGTGATGGCGGAGGGCGCAACCGACGCACAGGTCGAAGCGGTGGTCGGCCGTCTCGTTGCGATGGGCTTCGACGTCCACCGTTCGACCGGCGCCGCGCGTGTCATTCTGGGCGCGGTGGGTGGCAGCGAACGCGCCGAGCCGGCGCTGATCGAGATGCTCGACGGCGTGCGAGAGGTCGTACGAATCACGGAGCCGTACAAGCTGGCGAGCCGCAACTTCCGGCCCGAAGGAACCGTGGTGACCATCGGCGATGTGCGCATCGGGGGCGACGAAGTGGTGGTCATGGCGGGCCCCTGCTCGGTCGAGTCGGAGTCGCAGGTACGCGCGGCCGCCGCCGCAGTCAAGCGCGCCGGCGCCAAGGTCCTGAGGGGCGGTGCCTTCAAACCGCGGAGCTCGCCGTACAGTTTCCAGGGATTGGGCGAAGAGGGGCTTCGCCTGCTCCGATGGGCGGCCGACGAACAGAACCTCAAGGTTGTTTCGGAAGTGATGGACGTCGCGCAGGTCGAACTACTGGCTCGCTACTCCGACATCCTGCAGGTCGGTGCTCGGAACATGCAGAACTTCACGCTGCTCCGGGAACTCGGGCACGTCCGGAAGCCGGTTCTCCTCAAGCGGGGCCAGGCGGCGACGATCGAGGAGTGGCTGCTGTCGGCGGAGTATATGCTGGCGGGCGACAACCCCGACGTGATCCTCTGCGAGCGCGGCATTCGGACATTTGAGAATGCCACCAGGAACACGCTCGACATCTCGGCAATCCCGGTGGTCAAGAAGCTCAGTCACCTTCCGATCATCGCCGACCCGAGCCACGGGACCGGGCGTCGTGACAAGGTGGCGCCGATGGCGCGCGCGGCGGTCGCGGCGGGCGCCGACGGCCTCATCATCGAGGTCCACTGTGATCCGGATCACGCGCTCAGCGACGGCGCGCAGTCGCTGTTCCCGTCGCAATTCGATCGGTTGATGGCCGAACTGCGGATCATCGCTCCCGCCATCGGCCGGAGCATCTGTGTGGAGCCCGTCGCCCACCGCGGGTGGGCGCGATAGGGCCGCGGGCAACCAGTGTGGTAGAGGCATGACAGAGCCCTCACGCATGATTCCGGTGGTTCAAGATGAGGCGACAGGTCCGGCACCGGTCTTCGAGAGAATTGCGGTAGTGGGACTCGGCCTGATAGGCGGGTCGATCGCACTGGCCGCGCGGCGAGCCTGGCCCTCGGCGCTCGTGATCGGCGTCGATCGACATGCCGTCCTCGAGAAGGCCATGGTCCGCCGCGCTGTCGATGTGGGGTCCGAAGACCTGACGATCATCTCGGAGGCCGACCTCGTCGTCCTCGCGACGCCGGTCGGGAACATCCTCGAGCTGCTGCCGATGCTTCCAACGAGGGTCGCCGCCTCCGCCGTCATCACGGACGTCGGCAGCACGAAGCGCGCGATCGTCGACGCCGCACGAAAGCTGCCGCCGCGTTTGCCGTTCGTCGGCGGGCATCCGCTGGCCGGCGCCGCCCGTGGCGGCATCGACGCGGCTCGCCCGGATCTCTTCGCCGGCCGGCCCTGGCTGTTCATCGTCGGTGCGGGTGAGCAGGCCGAGCCGGTTGGCCAATTGTCCGCGTTCGTGCGGTGCCTGGGCGCGACACCGGTGACGCTTCCGTCAGCCGCGACGCACGACCGCCTGATGGCATTCCTCAGCCACCTTCCCCAAGTGACCGCCTCCGCTCTGATGGCGGTCGTCGGCGAACGGGCCGGCATCGAGGGGCTGGAACTGGCGGGCAGCGGTTTGGTGGACACCACGAGGCTGGCGTCGAGCCCCGCGGATGTCTGGCGAGACATCTGCGCGAGTAACGCCGACGAGATTGGGCCGGCGCTCGATGAGCTGATCGAGGTCCTGAAGGAGATCCGGCAGAGTCTGGCCGCCGGGGCCGGGATCGAGCGCGTGTTCGCGTCGGCGAACGAGTGGCGGGAACGCCTGGCTGCAGGTCGGGTGTGAGCCCTGGCGATGCTGATGGAGCCCGAGGGCCAACTGTTCGTCCCGGCGAAGGTGGTCGATTCGATCCTGGCGCATGCGCGCGAGGACGCGCCGCGCGAGTGCTGCGGCCTGCTGCTCGGCGCCGGCCGGGACGTCGTGAGGGCGGTGCGGACGCGCAACGCGCGGGCGGGCACGACGCGCTACCTCGTCGACCCCGCGGATCACTTCATGGCCATTCGTGAGGCTCGGTCGGCGGGGCTCTCCATCGTCGGCGCCTATCATTCGCACCCGGCTTCGGCTCCGACACCGTCACCACGGGATCTCTCCGAAGGCACCTACGAGTTCTTCTACCTGATCGCGAGTCTTGCCGACCCCGCCGGTCCGGAAATACGGGCTTTCGCTCTGAATCACGGGAACTTCCGGCCCCTCCAACTCGTCCGGTTGACAGGGGTCCCGGGATAGAGAATCGTGGCCCGGGTTCCCGAATCCTGAGTCTGACTCCTGAGCCCAGAGCCTTGGTGTGACTGACGCCCAGTTGGTAGAACGGACGCTGGCCGGATTCGAAGACGGTTTTCGAACCCTCGTAACCCGTTATCAGCAGAGTATCTACAACCTGCTGGTGCGGATGCTCCGAAACCCGGGGCTGGCCGAGGAACTGGCACAGGAGACGTTCCTGAAGGCGTTTTCCAACCTCCGATCGTTCGATCCCCGATTCAAGTTCTCGAATTGGATCCTTCGGATTGCCCACAACACCGCGATTGACGCCATGCGGCGCAGGGGCCCCCGGGAGCTATCGTTCGATGATCCGGACCCGCGGGAGCAGCGCAGGCTGGACGAAGCGCTGGTGGACCCGGGAAGTGATGACGCACTCAAGGAGTTGGAGCGGCGCGACCTTGCACGGTCTCTCGGGGCCGCGCTGGACCGCCTCCGCCCCGAGTACAGGCAGGTGGTGGTGCTCCGATACCAGGAGGACCTCAGCTATGACGAGATTGTGGAAATCACGGGCGTTCCCCTGGGGACGGTGAAGAGCAATCTCCATCGGGCACGCACGGAGATGGCCGAGTTCCTGCGGCGGCGTGGTCCCCTCTAGCAGATCCAGCATTCTCCGTTCTCCGTTCTTCGTTTGACGTTCTCCGCTCCGGCGGGTCCACTTTCGACGGCCGATTGCAACCTTGGCAGTTCGGCAGGCGTAGGAACGAACAGAGATGGCCGGTATGACCGACACAAACACGGACGAGCTGGCACAATGGATGGCCGCAGAACAGGGTGAGTCCTGGGATGAGGCCGATGCGCTCTTTGCAGGCGTCGCCTCGCGCTATCTCCCGCTGACCGAGGTTCCTGCCGGTCTCTCGATGCGGATCATGGCCGCCATGCCGCACCGGGCGGCGAGTCTGAACGCCCGCGCGATGGGCGATGTGGCCGGCTCGTGGTGGGCCCGCCTGACGGTGGCCTCGGCGCTGGCCGTGCTGGGGGCCGCGCTCTCGGCCGTATCGGCCGGCCAACTCTTCGATCTTGCCGCTGTCGTTGTCTCGGCGACAGCGCGGCTCACGCACGGCGTCTTGACGTCGCTCTCTGCGGCGCTCGGGGTCTGGGGCGTTTCGTGGACGCTGCTGACGAACCTCGGCCGAGCGGCCATGCTGATAACCACCTCGGGGCCGGCGCCCGCGTTGATTGTCGCGAACCTGTTCCTGGCAATCGCCTCCTTCGCCGGCCTTACCCGTCTTCTGGCTCCCCGAGAGGAGTGTTCCTGATGATGCGCCCGCGTCTCTCGTTCTCACGTCATCTGGCGATCAGCCTGGTGTGGATCCTCGGGTCTGCCGCGACGGCGGCGGCCCAGATGCCAGCGCCTCCGGCGTCTGGTCCCGCGGCCTCCACCGAGCGAAACGTGCGGGAGGCCGTGCTCGCACGATATCGCGTGCTTCCGGTCCAGAACGGAATCGTCCTGGTGCCGCTGGCGCGAATCGACGGTGTGGACAACATCGAGCTGCGCGACGGAACGATTGCCATCAACGGTCGTCCGGCCACCGGGGGCGAAGTCCGTGAGCGCCTGGGCCGCGACGCGGGAACGGTGCTGGAACTCTCCTACTTCGACCTGCCCGCACAGCAGCGGATCTTGCTGGCGAACGAGAGGCGCCCGGGTCAGGGAGAAGCGGGCCGCGCCACCCCGGAAGGGCCAGAGCCGCCGCCAGCCCAGAAAGCCGCCGAGCCTCCCGCTCCGCCGGTCCCCGATCGGACGTTTCGTCGGGAAGCAGAAGCGCGGGTGCGCATTGGCGGGAATATCACCGTGGATGAGGACGAGCAGGTCAACGGTGCGGTCGTCGCCGTTGCGGGATCGGTCACCGTCAATGGCCGTGTGCGCGACAACGTGGTCGCGGTCGGGGGCGACATTCACCTGGGTCCCCGCGCGGACGTCTTGGGAGATGTGACCGTCGTCGGAGGCACGATTGAGCGCGACCCCGGTGCGATGGTCAGCGGCAAGGTGAACGAGGTGGCGTTCGCGTTCCCGGGGATTCGGATCCGACCGGGCTGGGATTTCCACCGGACGCCCTGGTTTGATGGGGGGCCATGGCGCGGGTTCCGACTTCTGGGCAGCCTCCTGCGGATGGCCCTGTTCACGCTGCTGGCCACGCTCGTCCTTCTGCTCGCCCCGCGGGCCGTTGAACGCGTACAGGTGGCGGTGACGACGCAGCCCTGGAAGTCGGCGGCGGCCGGGCTGCTCGCGCAGCTGTTCTTCGTGCCGCTGGTCGTGCTGGTGGTCGTGGTCCTCGTCATCTCGATCATCGGCATCCCCCTGCTGGTGCTCGTCCCGTTCGGGATCCTGGCCTTCTTCGTCGCGCTGCTGCTCGGATTCGCCGGTGCTGCATGCGCGCTGGCGCGGTTGGTCCAGGACCGGTCATCGTGGGTGAATCCGAGCGGCTTCTCGTTCCTCATCGTTGGGCTGGTGATGATCTGGGGGATCACGCTCCTCGGCCGGACCGTCGGTCTCGGCGGGGGGCCGCTGGCCCTGATTGGGGCGGTGCTGGTCTTTGTCGGCTTCGTGGTCGAGTACGCGGTGTGGACGGTGGGGCTGGGCGGCGCGCTGCTTACGAGATTCGGCCGCCACGGCGCGTTGCCGGTCGTCGTGCCGCCGGTGCCGCCCATGTCCCCGGAGCCGTTCGCGGAGGACGTTCCGCCGCCGCCGTCGGTATAATCCGGTGCAATGCGCCGGTGCAGTGCGGGAGTACGGGCTCAGCGTGGCCCGAAGACTCGCAGCGGCCGCGGGGATTCAGGCGCGGGAACACAAGGCTCGCTCCCTCGTCTTCGTGATTCGTTACAGTGCGGGAATTCGACGGAACTCCGCGAGTCGTAAGGTCCACTGCGCGAGCACTTCTCGAAGCGGGGCCTGGTGTTCCACCGGTCCGGTCACTTCGTAGTGCAGCACTTCGTCGGGGCCCACCTGCAGGAACCGGCCCTCGACGAACTGGCGAGCGCCGAGCGATACCACCGCCCGCTGATAGTGGCTGGGGTCGTCGTCGAACACCGTACCGCAGGCCGCGGCGGCACGGGCGGCCGAGACGCCGGGCTGCCTGATCAGTCCCGCACGAACGCTCTGTGTGAAGTCGCCTGGAGGCGAGGCGGCGATTACGTCCGAGGCCTCCTGAAGGCCTTCGCACGGCAGGGGACCGTCCGGTTCCTGTATCCAGCCAGCCGGCACGGGTAATCTGGACAGCCGCGATGAGGCGCTGCTGCCGAGGGCGGGGGCCCATCCGAAGGAACGGGTGCCGGTTCCGCCCCCTTTGCGCAGCACGTCAGCCGCGATCGACGCCAGCGACGCGCGAAAGGTCGAGGCGTTGTAGGCGACCAGGTTCGGCGGCCCGACATAACGGGCGAGGATCTTCTCCTGCCCGAGGTCGACGACGGCGAACTCCATCCGCGCTGGCGTGCCGTCCTGCCAGGTGCCGTTCACACGTCCGGTCAGCGTCCGTCGCCCTTCCACCTGGCGGCTTCGCTGCAGCGGCGTGCCCGAGGGAGAGAACGGTTCCACCGCCTGGCCCCTTGTCAGGGCATCGGCGAGCCGTGACACATCCCACGGGGACACGAGGCGATCGATGTGCAGAACTGGGGACACGAGCGGACTACCCCCGGTGTCGAGTCGCGTGCGGAACGGAGACGTATCGGTGACGCCCCACGGCAGTCGCAAGCGCAGGCCCTTGGAGTCGAAGGTCTGCACCGGGCCGAGCGCCACACGCCTGGCGGGCAGTTGCCCATCGAGACCATTCGCCTCCAGGAACTCCTTGACGAGATTGATCGGCACCGCGAATCCAATGCCCGTCCCGGCGCCAGCACTGGCCAGCCGCCGGCTGACGATGCCGACCACGTAGCCGTCGGTATCGAGCACCGGACCGCCGCTGTTCCCAGGGTTCACGGCGGCTGACGTCTGGATGAAGCGGCGCAGTCCCTGCGTGTCCGTCCGATAGGCCGAGAAATCACCGTGGCTGATGCTGGCGTCCGGCGCGTCCGGTTTGGCCGACACGGGCCGGCCGATTTCGACCTCCTGGCCGAATGGGTAGCCGACGGTGTCCAGGCTGTCTCCCGGCTCCATTGCGTCCGAGTCGCCGAGATCGACGGATGGGAAATTCGCGCCGCTGATCGACAGCACCGCCAGGTCCAAATCCGGGCTGGCGGCGATGACCGTCGCCTCGTACCGTTGAGGAACTCCGGATGGTTCGGTGCTGCCGGCTGATGAAAACACCACGTCGATGCGACGCACCTTTACCGCCACCCTCGCTCTCTTCCCGTCGACCAGTCCGGTCCGTTCGCCGTCGCTGATCACGTGATGGCAGGTGAGCACCTGTCCGATCGCCGAGATCAGGAATCCGGAGCCCGTCGCGATCTCGACGTTCGTGCGTTCGATCCGGGTCTCGCCAATGGCCGTCATGCCTGAACCCTCCACGATCTCGACGTCGCCGATGACGCGGAGATACACGGTGGCTCGGAGCGCGGAGTCCAGCGCACCCGTTTCAGCGCGGGGTGAGGCGGCGACGAGCGGCCCAAGGGCCAGGCCCGCCAACAGCACCCACCAGCTCCGGAAGCGGGCCGACTCGGGTCGGGCCAGGACCGGGCGGAACGCCGCGGTTCGGGCTCGTTGGACGAAGGCTATGAGCACGGGGAGGTCAGGCTCCCGATTGCGGAGGTTGCGTGAGCCGAAACGTGTCGTCAGAGGGG
Source organism: Vicinamibacterales bacterium (assembly GCA_036381995.1). Taxonomy (GTDB): domain Bacteria; phylum Acidobacteriota; class Vicinamibacteria; order Vicinamibacterales; family Fen-181; genus FEN-299. Next base: position 33,782 of record DASVIS010000008.1, read on the forward strand.
CCGTCGACGTCGTGGCTCGCCTGCCACCGCCGATAGAGTATGAACGCCCCACCGAGGAGGAATCCGAGGAGCGCGGCGCCGATCAGGAAGATGCCGGTGATGCCAACCGAACCCATCAGGATCTCCGCGACACTGATTTCCTTCGCGGGCTGCTCGACCATCTTGACGATGACGGGTGTGAAAGGCTGGGCGGGCTGAGCGAAGAGCACGGTCAGATTGTACCACGTCGGTCGGGCCCCCTATCGATACGGGGCCGCCTGAGCGCTCTTCAACGATTTCTGATAGCCGCGGACGGCGTCGAACAGGGCCTGCGCGATCCGCTGCCGGTAAGCGCCGCTCCTCAAGAGGCGACCCTCCTGGGCGTTGGTGATGAAGGAAATCTCCACGAGCACGCTCGGCATCGCCGCGCCAATCAGCACGACGAACGGCGCCTGCTTGACGCCGAGATTGCGGAGTCCGCTGTCGGCGGTGCTCAACTGCGAGGCCATGGCACGCTGGATGAGCGTGGCAAAGCTGCGGGATTCGTCGAGCTTGCTGTTCAGCGCGATGGCCTTGAGGATCTCCGGCAGGTTGTTGATCGTCCGGCCGGTTGCGGCGTTCTCGCGAGCGGCGACCGCTTCGGCGTTCGGATCCGTGGCGAAGTTCAAGTAATAGCTCTCGACCCCGCGCGCAGTGCGGGTGCGGCTCGCATTGGCGTGAATCGAGAGAAAGAGGTCGGCTTGTTCGCGGGTGGCGATCGCCGGGCGCTCTTCGAGGGGGACGAATTCATCGGTCCTGCGCGTGAGGATGACGTCGACCCCGGCCTCGCGCAACAGCGCCTCGAGCCTCAGGGCGACATCGAGAACCACGTCCGCCTCGGAGATCCCCGCACCGAGCGCGCCCGGGTCGTACCCGCCGTGCCCCGGATCGATGACGATCTTCGACGCGCCGAGACCGAGCTGCCTGGCCAGCGTGTAGAGACCTCGCCCCGTTGACGGGAGACGCGGAGGTGTGGGACCGGCACCAGGCGCCAAGCTCTTCGGCGTCGAGCTGCTGCGTGCAGTCTGCGCGGTAGCCGGCGCGGACGGAGATTCGGGCGCCAGCGGGACGTGCAGCCGCTCGGCGTCTGCCGGCTCGACGGTTGGGAGCACTCCCCATGGCGTGTGGACAGTCCAACCCTGCAGGACGGGCAGACGCGGAGCTCGAACCGTCCCCGTGCCGCCTGGCAGCGCCGGCTGCACGACATCGGAGGTCCGCGGCGCGCTCGCCGGGACGGCACGCTCGCACTCGACCACGATCCGATAGGGACGTTCGAGTGTGGAGACGGCGTAGCCCGCGACGCCGTCGAGGTCCACTACGACCCTTGTCACCTGGTTCGAGTGCAGGCCGATACGCACGCGCCTGACGATGTCGTCGGCGTACGAGAGGGTGCCTTCGGGCACCGACTCGCCCAGACGGGTATCAGCCAGGTCGAACAGGACGCGCTGGGGGTTCTCAACGCGCTCGGTTCGGTAGGTCGTCGGCGCGTCGAGTTCGATGGTCACGCGAACGCGATCGGGCATCGCGGTGCGCGTGATGGCGCGCAGCACGACGACCCTGCGGGGCGTGGGTCGAGCGGGTGGTGGAGACGTCGCCTTTTCGGCAACGGAGGGGCGTTCAGCTAGGCGCTTCAGGGCCTCGCGCGCCTTCGCCACGAACGGGCTCGCGGGATAGTCTCCAACGAGGAGTTCGAGCATCCGACGGGTGGTCGAGCGGTCGCGCTCTTCGCCGAATCGCTCGAAGGCATCGCTGGCGACGGCCGCCCCCTGCCACAACGCGTTGTCCACGTAGCCCGATGAGGGGAACCGTCGGACCACCGCGTCGTACGCGCCGACGGTGGTCCGATAGTCCTCGAGCGGCGCAGCGGCCTTGCCCGTCACGGCGCGCAGCGCGCGCTCGCGTGTCACTGCCGCGGCGTACAGTTGGCGGGCCGTCGCAGGCGCACCATGACTGGCCTGGCCGCTGGCGGCCAGCACGAGCGCCAGGAGTACGCAGAGGCGAATATGCTGAGTCACCGCAACTGGGTGTCCACAGCGTCGAAGTACCCCTTGTCCACGAGCACTTCGCGCGGCTTGCTGCCGGCGGCTGGAGACACGAGCCCGTCGGCTTCCATCATGTCCACGAGTCTGGCTGCCCGGCTGAATCCGATCCGAAGCCGCCGCTGGAGGTACGAGATCGAGGCCTGGCCCGACCCGACGACGATTCGCGCCGCCTCGTCGTAGAGGTCGTCCTTTTCAAACGTGACCGAATCCGTCCCCTTGGCTTCGGCGGTGATCGTTTCGTCGTACAGCGGCTTGGCCTGTTTCCGGAGGAACGCGGCCAGGCGGGCGCTCTCCTGCTCGGAGATATAGGGTCCATGCAGCCGGATCAGGCGCGAAGAGGCCGGCGGCAGGAACAGCATGTCGCCTCGACCGAGCAGCTGCTCCGCGCCGTTTCCGTCGAGAATCGTCCGCGAGTCCACCTTCGACATCAGCCGGAAGGAGATGCGCGCCGGCAGGTTCGCCTTGATCAGCCCGGTGACGACATCGACCGACGGCCTCTGCGTCGCCAGGATCAGGTGGATGCCGACCGCGCGCGCCATCTGGGCCAGGCGGGCAATCGATTCCTCGACCTCGTTGCTTGCGACCATCATCAGGTCAGCGAGTTCGTCGATGACGACGATGATGTAGGGGAGCGTGCGCAGGTCCTCGCCCTCTTCCGGCTCGCGCCCCTGTTCGATTGCCTGCCGCACGTTCCGGTTGTACTGGTCGATGTTGCGGACCCCTTCGGCTGCCAGCGTCTTGTAGCGCTCCTCCATCTCGTGGACCGCCCACGCCAGCGCGTTCGATGCCTGTTTGGGATCGACGACCACCGGCGTCAGCAAGTGGGGAATCTCCTCGTACATCCCGAGCTCGAGGCGTTTGGGGTCAATCAGGATCAGGCGCACCTCGTCCGGGGTCGCGCGGTAGAGGATGCTCGTGAGCATGCTGTTGATCGCCACCGACTTGCCGGTGCCGGTAGAGCCGGCGACCAGGAGGTGCGGCATCGTGGCGAGGTCGGCGACGTACGGCTCGCCATGAATCGTCTTCCCCAACGCCAGCGTCAGCTTGGAGCCCGACCGGCGGAACAGATCCGATTCGAGAATATCGCGAAGCGAGATCTGCTCACGGTTCGTGTTCGGGATCTGGATGCCCACCGTGGACTTTCCCGGGATCCGCTCGATGAGGACCGATTCGGCCTTGAGCGCCAGCGACAGGTCGTCCGCAAGCCCTGTCACCTTCGCGTACTTCACGCCCGCGTCCGGCTTGAACTCGAAGGTCGTCACGACGGGACCCGGATGAATCTGCACGACGGTGCCGGCGACGGAGAACTCGTGGCATTTCTGCTCCAGGAGCCGGGCCGAGTCCATCAATTCGCGCTCGTCGATCTTCTGTTCGCTCTTCGGGGCGTCGAGCAGCGCCAGCGGCGGCAGCGTGAACCCATCCCGCTTCTTCTCGATCGGCGTCCGTGATTCGAAGTCCGCCGGCAAGGGAGATGCGGCAGACTTGTCAGCACGCTTGGCGGGAGGGGCAGGTCGGGCGATTGCCGGAGTGACCGGCCTCGGGCCAGCCGCCGTCGTGTCGGGCGGCGAGGGCCGAGGGGGAGCGGGTGCTAGCCGCGTGTCTTCGGTTGACGGTTTGGTCGGCCCGGCCGGGCGTTCGGCCGCGGCCGCCTTGGCCTGCGCCGCCTTCACCTCTTCGGGATTGCGCGCGGTGTGCTTCTTGACGATCTCCTGGCGCACCTTCTCGCGGCGCCGAGCCTCACGCCGTTCGCGGAGTCGCCCGATCATCCCCGTCCACCGGCTGGCGACAGTCCGCACGGCCGACGAGAAGAGCCGGCCGAACGAAAACTGGGTCGCGAGGATCAGCGACAGCAGCAGCAGCGTCAGGATGACGATGATCGATCCGGTGCGGTTGAAGTAATCAGCCAGCCGCCCGGCGATCACGATCCCGAGGTACCCGCCCGCGCCATTCGAGAAGCTGACGTTGCCGAGGGCCAGCGTCAGGAGTGCGCTCAGACACCCGGACAGGAGCACCGCGCCAACGATCTTCGTGTAGACCGCATCGATCGCCCGGCACCAGAAGAGGTTCAAGCCGGCAATACCGAGGACGACCGGTATCAGGTACGAGGCATACCCGCACAGCTCGTACGAAAGTTCGGCGAGGAAGGCGCCCACGCGGCCAATGAAGTTCGCGGGCGCGCCCTGAGCCCCGGCGTTGAAGAACCACGTCGGGTCGGACGGCTCGTAGGTGACGAGCGCGATCAGCCAGATCAGGGCAGCGGCGAAGAGCACCACGCCCAGGAACTCACTGACGCGGCGGGATAGGGTCGAACCAGCAGCCAAGGCCTAGATCTCCATGATGACCGGCAGGACGAGCGGCCGCCGCCCGGCACGCTTCCGGAAGAAGCGCCGCAACTCCACACGAATCTTCTCTGTGACCAGCCCGCGGTCAGTGCGTTCTTCGGCGCTGGTCTCGCCGAGCACGTCGCCGATAATCCCCGTCGCCTCGCGGAGCAGTTCGTCCGCGTTGGGTTCCAGGACCAGGCCGCGGGTGATGATGTCCGGCACGCCTTCGATGCCGCCCGTCTGCTTGTTGATCGCGAGCACGAACACGATCAGTCCGTCCTCGGCCAGGTGCCGGCGATCCCGGAGAACCTCGTCGGCGACCTCGCCGATGCCCGGACCATCGATCAACACGCGGCCCGTGGGAACTCGCCCCGACACGGCTCCGGAGGTTTCGTCGAACCGGAGCACGTCGCCGTTCTCGGCCATCAGCACCGTGATCCGCGCCGGGGCGCCGGCCGAGAGCCGATCGGCGAGACGGGCGTACCGCGACCGCTGACGGAACTCGCCGTGAATCGGCACGACGTAGCGCGGTCGCACCAGTGAGAGCATCAGCTTCAGCTCTTCTTCGCTGCCATGGCCCGACACGTGGACGTGCTTGGTCGCCGTCGTCACGACATCCGCGCCGCGCCGCGCCAGGTGGTTCACCACCCGATCGATCGCCTTCTCGTTCCCCGGGATGGCGCGTGCGGAGAACACCACGCGGTCGCCGGGTTCCACGCTCACGTGGCGGTGGTTGGCGACGGCGATTCGAGACAGCGCGGCCATCGGTTCGCCCTGGCTTCCTGTGGTCACGCACAGCACCTGCCGCGATGGGTAGTTCCGGACGTCCGATTCACGGATGAGCAGGCCGGGCGGGACTTGCAGGTGTCCCAATTGCTGCGCCACCTGCGAATGCTCGATCATCCCGCGGCCCACGAATGCCAGCTTTCTGCCGAACTCCAGCGCCAGGTTCGCCAGGATCTGCATCCGGTAGATACTGCTCGCGAACGACGTGACGACCAGCTTCCCGCGCGTGCTTGCGAACAGTTCCTCGAAGGCATCGATGACGTCGTACTCCGAACCGGTGAAGCCCGGCCGCTCGATATTGGTGCTGTCGGCGAACAGCGCCACAACGCCCTGCGAACCCAGTTCCGCGAACCGGTGGAAGTCGAAGTGCTCGCCGTCGAGCGGCGTCTGATCGATCTTGAAGTCCCCGGTGTGGATCACCGTTCCGACCGGAGAGTGGATCGCCAGCGCGAGCGCGTCCGGGATGCTGTGGGTAACCCGGAGGAACTCGATCGTCAAAT
>DASVIS010000009.1:0-6023 GCA_036381995.1 Vicinamibacterales bacterium
CGCGGAGGGCCTGCACCAGGTGCCGTCCCACGAACCCCGACGCGCCAGTGATAATTAGTCCTGGAAGGCTCATAGCAAGGTCGAGAGGAGGCGGCGGCGATTATATACCGCGGCATCGGCTCGCTGACACCTGGACCTCGGGGCAAACCAGCCGGACAATTGTTGGGTTTTACAACATCTCCCCTTGAGCTCGGAGACGTTCGCTGTAGAATAGATACCCGTCGCCCGCAGGGATCCCCCCCGACGGTCAACGACCGTCGGCGCCGCCCTCTCTCGACAGTCCAAAGGCCTGCCATCTGAGATGAAGCGCAGGATCGGAGTGCTGTTATGCCTCCCCAGGCTCAATCGGAACCGCCGTTCTACCCCACGGCCACGCCCGTGCGGGTCCAGTGGTGGAATCGTCTTGGCGTCAAGGCGACGGCCGTCATCGTCCTGGTAACGCTGCTGTGCGGCGCCCTGCTGGTCGTGATGAGCCTTCGGACCCAACGCGAATACCTGACGGCTGAGGTAGTGCGCGGAGCTGCGCAATTCAGCGACACCATCAAGGCCAGCACCTATCACTTCATGCTGAGCGACGAACGCATGGGCGCGTACCGCACCATGGAGATGATCGGCCGGCTCAAGGGCATCGAGCAGGTCCGCATGCTCAACAAGGAGGGCCGCGTCACCTTCTCCACGGATCGCTTGGAGATTGGCCGCCTGGTCGACAAACGCGGCGAAGCCTGCTATGCCTGCCACGCCGCCGGACAACCGCTGGTTCGGCTGAACGTTCCATCCCGGAGCCGGATTTTCACCCGCAACAGCCACCGCGTCCTGGCGATGATCACCCCGATCTACAACGAGCCCAGTTGTTCGTCCGCCGTCTGCCACGAGCACCCGGCCGACAAGCAGGTGCTCGGGGTCGTGGACATTGCGATGTCGCTCGAGGACGAGGATCACGCTGTGGCGGCACTCGGGCGCAGCACAACGATCTTCTCCGCGATCGGCATCCTGCTCCTCGCGGCCGTCGTCGGCCAGTTCGTCCGCGGCTACGTGATTCGACCGGTCGGTGAAATCGTCGCCGCCACCGAGCGCGTCGCGCAGGGCGACCTCGAGCATCCGGTTCGCATGCGCCGGACCGACGAGATCGGCCACCTGGCCGCATCGTTCAACGAGATGACGACGTCGCTGCACCAGGCGCGCTCGGACCTGCAGCAACTCAACGAGAGTCTCGAACGGCAGGTCGACGACCGCACGACCGCCCTGAAGAACGCCCAGGCGCAGCTCATCCAGTCCGAGAAGATGTCGTCGCTCGGCAAGCTTGCGGCCTCGGTCGCGCACGAGATCAACAATCCGCTCGCCGGCATCCTGACGTACGCCAAGCTCCTGATCCGGATGCACGAGGAGGGCGAGCTCAGCGAAAGGACGCGCGACAGCTGCGTGCGCAACCTTCGCCTCGTGCAGCGCGAAACGGAACGCTGCAGCGCGATCGTGCGCAACCTGCTCGATTTTGCCCGGCAGCGGCCGCCGAGCCTGAAGGACCTCGATGTCAGCGCAGTCGTCGAGGAGGCGCTCTCCCTGCTCTCGCACCGCCTGCTGATGCAGAACGTGACGCTGCAGAAGGACCTGCCTCCGATGCCGCTCGTCAAAGCGGACTTCGGGCAGTTGCGCCAGTCGTTCGTGAACATCGCGCTGAACGCGTGCGAGGCGATGAACAAGGGTGGAACGCTGACGGTGACCGCGCGAGCGGCCGGCAAGATCGTCGAGGTCAGGATCGCGGACACCGGGCCGGGCATTGCGCCCGAGAACCTGTCGCACATCCTCGACCCGTTCTTCACGACGAAGGAGAAGGGCACTGGCCTCGGGCTGTCCGTGGTCTACGGCATCATCGATCGGCACGGTGGCACGCTCGACGTCAGGAGCGAGGTAGGACAGGGCACGACGGTCACCGTGCAATTGCCGGTCGCTCCTGCCGCGACGGCGCCCCCGGCAACGGGCGGCGCGCCCGCGCTGGCGTAGACACGAGTCGGGCTCGACACTGGAGAGTGGCAGGGAGTGGACGTTTACCTGTGGTGGATCGGCGGCGCGGAGGCGGACCACGAGTTGCTCGGCACCTTGCGCCGGCAGACGGAGCACGTGTTCCACGTGACGGCGCGAGCCTGGCTCGGTCACCACCGGCCCGCCGACGCGTTCGACGACAGGCGCCAGCAGCACTCGTCGACGCGGATCCTCAAGTGGCTGCTGGAGAGCCGGCCGACGCCTGCCGCGAAGATCATCGGCATCACGGATGTCGACCTGTTCATCCCGATCTTGACGTTCGTCTACGGCGAGGCCCAGCTCGGCGGCACTGCCGCCGTGGTCTCCACGGCGCGGCTGCTGTCGGACAACGGGTTTCGCCCGGACCCCAATCTCCTGATGTCCCGGCTGGAGAAGGAATGTCTCCACGAACTCGGACACACCTTCGGACTGCTCCACTGCCCGGTGCCGACGTGCGTGATGGCGCGGTCGGTCAACCTGGTCCAGGTGGACGCGAAGGACCCTGCGCTCTGCCACGATTGCCAGACTCGCTACGCCGAGATCAGAAAGCAAGGACACGCACACCATGAGTAGAGAACGGACCAGGATTCTCATCGTCGACGACGAGGAGATCGTCCGCGAATCGTTGTCCGCATGGCTCGAGAAGGACGGCTATACCCTGGCCACCGTGCCGGATGGCGAGACCGCAGTCGATCGGATTCGAAAGGAGCGGTGGTCGATCCTCCTCGTGGACCTCAAGATGCCAGGCATCGACGGCCTGCAGGTGCTCGAGGAAGCGAAGAAGGCGCAGCCGGACGCGGCGGCCGTGATCATGACCGCCTACGCCACCGTTGACACCGCGGTGGCGGCGATGAAGATCGGCGCGTACGACTACCTGGTGAAGCCGTTCGATCCGGAAGAGCTCAGCCTGATGATCCAGAAGATCGTGACGCAGCAGTCGCTCGTCCGCGAAAACGTGCTGCTGCGCAAGGTCCTCAAGCGCGAGTACCACTTCCGTGACCTGATCAGCAAGAGCCCCGCCATGCAGGCCGTCTTCGACCTGGCGAGGACCGCGGCGCGCAGCAACTCGACCATCCTCATCCTGGGCGAGAGCGGCACGGGCAAGGAGCTCCTCGCGCGCGCCATCCACGCGGAGAGCCCCAGGAGCCACGGTCCGTTCGTGGCGATGTCGTGCGCGGCGCTCACCGAGACACTGCTCGAGTCGGAACTGTTCGGGCACGAGAAGGGCGCCTTCACGGGCGCGGTCACGCGCCGCAAGGGCAAGTTCGAGATGGCCGACGGCGGCACGCTGTTCCTCGACGAAATCGGCGACATCACCGCCAAGCTCCAGCTCGATCTGCTGCGCGTGCTCGAGGACCGGCAGTTCTTCAGGGTCGGCGGGTCCGAGTCGATCCACGTCGACGTGCGCATCATCGCCGCCACCAACCGTGACCTTCCGAAGGCCGTGGCGGACGGGTCGTTCCGCGAAGACCTCTTCTACCGGCTCAACGTCATTCCGGTTCACCTGCCGCCGCTGCGCGACAGGCTCGAGGACATGCCCCTGCTCGTCGAGCATTTCCTCGAGCAGCTCGGAGCCGAGATGAACCGGCACGTGGACGGAGTGGCCACCGACGCAATGGGACTGCTGATGGCCCACACGTGGCCGGGCAACGTTCGCGAACTGCGCAACATCCTCGAGCGCGCGATGGTCGTGGCAACGGGACACGTGATCCAGGCCTTGGACCTGGGGCTGCGTCGTCCGCCCTGCATCGATGTTCCCGGCACGGGCACAATGGCGTCCCTCGAGGAAGTCGAGCGCCATCATATCGTGCGGGTGCTGCAGGACTCCGGCGGCAACATCAGCCTGGCGGCCCGAACGCTAGGCATCGACCGCGCAACGCTGTACAACAAGCTGCGGAAGTATCAGTTGCGCAAGGACGGCGAGACGGAAACGGAGCCGGAAGAGACGATGTAGGGTTGTCCTAGAACCGCACGCCGCCCGGCCGCTGCACCCTCGTGCCGGACGTCGGCGCCATGTCGCCGCTGCCCTGCATGTCCCCCGGGAGGAATGGCCGCTCTGGCAGCGTGTACTTGACCTCGAGCGACTTGCCGTCACGGAAGACGGTCATCGCGACCTCTCCGCCCACCTTCATGGTCCCGAGCGCCTCGACCACCGCCTCCGGCGAGGAGAGCACCTTCCCATTCATCCTGGTCACGATGTCGCCACCCAGGAGAAAGTCATGGCCCGCGATCGTCACCTCGAGGCTGCCTCCCTCGAGCTGCGCGGTCTGGGCGGGACTGCCTGGCTCGATGACTTCGATGAGAAAGCCGGTGGCCAGGGGGAGTTTGAGGAATGTCCGGAGTTCCTCGTCGATGAACTGGCCGTGGAAACCGATCCAGGGCCGAATCAGCCGACCGTCCTTGACCAGCGAGGGCAGCACCTGTTTGATGAGGTTGATGGGGATGGCGAGGCCGATGCCCTGGGCGTTCGACACCACGGCCGTGGTCATGCCGATCGCCTCGCCGCACCGGTTGAGCAAGGGCCCTCCCGAGTTTCCGTGATTGATGGGAGAGTCCACCTGAATCATCGGCTCCATCTGCGAGAAGAACGTAATCGGAAGGACACGGTTCACTGCCGAGATGATGCCGTGCGTCAACGTCTGGTTCAGCCCCAGCGGGTTGCCGATCGCCAACACCTCTTCGCCGACGTGAATCCGATCCGAATCCCCGAGGGTCACTGTCGCCAGCGCACCTTTGGTCGGCTTGGGAATCTGCAGCACCGCGATGTCGAAGATTGGATCGGCTGCAACCAGATTGGCCGGAAGCGTGGTGCCGTCGTCGAGCGTCACCGACAGGGCCTGCCGCCCGAGCGCGACGTGCGAATTCGTCAGGATGGCCCCACTGGCATCGATGAGAAATCCCGATCCGACGATGTGCTCCACACGGTCTGTCGCCCGGTACGGGTTGATGGACGTTCCATCGATGAACACGACAGCCGCCGACACCCTGTCGTAGATAGCTGCATTGGATTCGGCGCACGGAGCCCCCTGGGCCAACAGCGGCGCAGCAGCAAACAGGGCCACGAGGATCCCCGCCCCTGCAATCAGTCGAGCTTGGTTCACGCGAGTCGATCTTCGAGCGAACATCACACTGTCTCCCCGGAAGCCCGTTGTTGACGAGCGCTGCCCGCCACCCCACATGGCATTACGACGCCTGGCGCAGGTTCGTAACACTTCCCGAGCTGGCTCAACCGTTACTGATTTCAACTGTTGATTCATTCAACACTCTGGAGAATTTTTAGTCATTTTCAGGATATCGACAGATTTAAGCCTGTTTATGCCAATATTCGCTTCTAGTTTCGCTTTGTATCTAAGTTGACTGCTGCACAATTCAACACAGCCTTCGATGAGCCAGAATGGCGCCGCGTGCGAGCATCATCGTAAGTGATTCTATTTGAAGCTTGTTACGCGTGATATCCGGCTGGCTTATACATGGCATATGGTTTGCTGTATGTTCAGGCAGAGAATAAACCAATGTCCTGCCCACATCTTAAGGAAGTCGTGATGTTGTTCTGCCGGGCATACCCGGTCAAGAAGATGGTTCCTCTTGATCGCCTGGCCTCGGCGAATCCGTGCCTCGGTGGTGATTTTCAACACTGCCCGCTCTTCAAGGACCTCTCCGAGCGCCTGAAAGCCTGTCCGGAGCACGGGGCAATTTTCGAGTCGGCCGGGCCACAGAAAGGGGCGCAGCGATGATACTCGCATTGCCGCTGTCACTGGCCGCACTGGTCGTCCTCTGGCTGTCGTCGCTGGCGGCGCACGCCAGGTAAGACGCGGAGACCTGGAGACACGTATGGATCTCAGTCGGAGAACCTTCATCAAGTTTGCAGGCGCTGCGGGCGCGGCAGGCATCGTGGCCAAGCCAAGACCTGCGGCCGCGTCGCCGCTGCGCAGCGTGAACACGCCCGCCGTCCTGGTGGACACCACACGTTGCGTGGGCTGCCGCGGCTGCGAAGCGGCATGCAGCGA
>DASVIS010000010.1:0-16678 GCA_036381995.1 Vicinamibacterales bacterium
CGATCTGTGCCAGATCGGAACCGTGGGCATCATCCGCCAGATGGCGAAGGCACCGAACGGAGTGCACGTCATCATCGAGGGCGTGGCGCGCGCGACGGCCGACATCACGCGGGCCGAAACCCTGATGACGGCGGCGATCTCCGCGCGGCCCGAGCAAGTCGAACAGAGCATCGAAGTGGATGCGTACGTCCGTAGCCTCCGCGATCTGATCGATCGGGCCATGAGCCTGGCGTCCGGCCTCTCACAGGAACTGCGCGGGATGGTCATGAGCATCGACGACCCGCTCCGCCTGGTCTACCTGCTCGGCAGCCTGCTCGACATGAAGGCCGAGGACAAGCAGAAGCTGCTCGAGGAGAACCAGCTGCTGGTGAAGCTGCAGGCGGTTTCGGGAGTGCTGAACCGGGAGATTGCGCTCCTCGAACTCAAGGGCAAGATCGAATCGCAGGCGCAGCAGGAGATGACCGATGCGCAGCGCCAGTACTACCTGCGCCAGCAGCTGAAGGCCATTCAGGAGGAACTGGGCGAGAAGGAAGGCACGGAGACCGCAGAACTCCGAGAGCGGATCGGCAAGGCGAATCTGCCGGAGCACGTCGCGAAGGTGGCCACGCGCGAGGCGGAGCGCCTGGAGCGGATGACGCCGGCGTCGCCCGAGTATCAGATGCTCCGTACCTACCTCGACTGGGTGCTCGAGGTCCCGTGGAACGTGACGACCGAGGACCGCCTCGACCCGGTCGAGGCCAGGCGCGCGCTCGACGAGGACCACTACGATCTCGACAAGGTCAAGGAACGGATCGTCGAGTACCTGGCCGTGCGCAAACTCAAGGGCGACATGAAGGGGCCGATCCTCTGTTTCGTGGGCGCTCCGGGTGTCGGGAAGACCTCGCTCGGGCAGTCGATCGCCCGCGCGATGAACCGGAAGTTCGTGCGCATCTCGCTTGGCGGCATGCGCGACGAGGCCGAGATCCGCGGGCACCGACGGACCTATATCGGCGCGCTGCCCGGTCGCATCATCCAGGCCCTCAAGCAGGCCGGGTCGGCCAACCCGGTGTTCATGCTGGACGAGGTCGACAAGATGAGCGTCGGGTTCCAAGGAGACCCGTCCGCAGCCTTGCTGGAAGTGCTCGACCCGGCGCAGAACAACACGTTCCGCGACCACTACCTCGAAATCAACTTCGACCTGTCCCGCGTCCTGTTCATTGCCACGGCCAATCAACTGGGGCCCGTGCACCCGGCGCTGATCGACCGGATGGAGGTCATCGCGCTCGCCGGCTATACCGAGGACGAGAAGCTCCACATCGCCCGGCGATTCCTGATCCCCCGCCAGCTGTCCGAGCACGGCCTGCCTCCGACGGCCATCGAGCTGCCCGACGAGACCGTGCGCGCGGTGATCGAGCAGTACACGCGCGAGGCAGGCGTCCGCAACCTCGAACGCCAGGTGGGCACGGTCGCGCGCAAGGTGGCTGCCCGCGTGGCGGGCAGCGGCTCGGTCACGGGCGAAGGTGTGCTGCCGGTGACGGTACAGGCGCGGGAACTGCCCGAATACCTCGGACCGCCGCGGATCCACGGCGAGGTGGCGTTCCGCGTGTCGCGGCCTGGTGTCGCCACGGGCGTCGCGTGGACCGAGACGGGCGGCGACGTGCTGTTCGTCGAGGCGACGCTGGTGCCGGGCGGCCACGAAAACCTGATCCTGACCGGCCAACTGGGCAACGTCATGCAGGAGTCCGCGCGCGCGGCCGTCAGCCATATCCGGGCGCACGCGAGCGAGTTCGGCGTGGATCCGACGTTCCTCGACAAGCACGACCTGCACGTCCACGTCCCGGCGGGCGCCATCCCGAAGGACGGACCGTCGGCGGGCGTCACGATCGCGACCGCGATTCTGTCAGCCGTGCGTCAGGAACCGGTGCAGCCGGACGTGGCGATGACCGGGGAGATCACGCTCACGGGCCTCGTGCTCCCGGTGGGCGGGATTCGTGAGAAGGTGCTCGCCGCGAGCCGTCACGGCATCAAGACGTTCGTGCTGCCGGAACGGAACGAACCGGACCTCGCCGAACTGCCGGAAGACGTGCGGAAGGCGATACGGTTCGTGCCGGCGGCCACGATCGAAGAGGTGCTGCGCGTCGCGCTGCCGGGAGCCTCACCGCGGCCGGTGTCGGAGTGATGCGAGGTCCACGCCGGACCACTACGAACCTGGCAAGGAACACACAGCACGACCAGCCCGCTGCCGGCGACGTGAAAGGGTCTCGTCCCGCAGGATCGCAGTGGCAGAAGTAGTCCGATGCAGCCGATCGTCTGGTACATCTCCGGTCACGGGTTTGGTCACGCCTCGCGCGAGATCGAGATCATCAACGCCCTGCGCGACCGCCGCCCCGACATTCCCATCGTCGTGCGCACCGGCGCGAAGCGGTGGCTCTTCGACCTGACGCTGCGATCGGCGGTCGAGTTCCAGCAGACCGAGTGTGATACCGGGATCGTGCAGATCGACAGCCTGCGCCTGGACGAGGAGGCGACCGTTCGACGCGCGGCGGCGTTCTACGCGGATTTCGACGCGAAGGTGGAGGCGGAACGCGATGTCCTGGCGTCACTCGGCCCGGCGCTGGTCATTGGCGATGTCCCGCCGCTCGCCTTCGCCGCGGCCCATGCGGCCGGCATCCCGTCGATCGCCATTGCGAACTTCACGTGGGACTGGATTTACGAAGGCTACGAGCCCGAGCGCTTCGGGGCGCCAGACCTCGTCGAGCAGATCCGCGACGCCTGTGCCCATGCCGGCCTCTTTCTCCGGTTGCCGATGTGGGGCGGCTTCGAGATGGCGCCCCCTGAAGCGACACGCGACCTGCCGCTCGTCGCACGGCGTTCGGCTCACAGTCCCATGGAGACGCGAAAGGCGCTCGGCCTGCCCTGCGACCGCACACTCGTGCTGCTCTCGTTCGGCGGCCATGGGTTGAAGGGGCTGTCGCCGGCGGCGTTCGACACCTTCGGGGACGATTTCGTGGCGGTGCTGACCGGACACCTGGAAATGTCGGAGGCGGCGCGCCAGAGCCGGCGCGGCGTCGTCGAGTTCGACGAACGGGGGCTGTACGATGCCGGCTGGCGGTACGAGGACCTCGTCGCCGCTGTCGATGTCGTGGCCACCAAGCCAGGCTACGGCATCATCGCCGAGTGTGCGGCTCACCAGACGGCGCTGCTCTACACCTCGCGGGGGCACTTCATCGAATACGAGGTGCTCGTCCAGGAGATGCCGACCTACGTCCGGTCGCAATTCATCCCGCAGACCGCGCTCTTTGCCGGCGAGTGGCGGCCGTATCTGGAGGAACTGCTGTCGCAGGACAGACCGGATCCGGCCGACGTGACGGGCGCGGCGGCAGCGGCGGATGTGATCCTAGAGCGACTGTGACGGGCCGGCGGCGGTCATCCCCAGGCCTGCTACCCCTTGACGCACGTGACCAGCGACCAGATGCGCGGGATGTTCACCTTCTCGATCGACACCGGGTGAAGGCCCGCCTGCGCGAGAAACGCCGGCAGGTCCAAATCGGCCTTGAACCCGACATACAGGGTGAACGGGGAGATCAGGCGCTCGAGCCTGGAGAGCAGGAAGTTCGGGCTGCGGAAGTGGTTCAGGAAGATGATCCGGCCGCCCGGACGGCACACGCGGTGCATTTCGGCGGCCACGCGGACGGGGTCCGGCACGACGCTGATCAGGTACGGGGCATAGACGATGTCGAACGAGTCGTCGGCGAACTTGAGATCGGCTGCGTCCATCTCGAGCAGGCGGACGTTCGTGATCTCCTTCCGCGCGATCCGGTCCCGGGCCTTCTCGAGCATCGACGAGGAGAAGTCGACGCCGGTGACCGTGCACTCCCGCGGATACAGCGCCCCGTTGATGCCCGTGCCGACGCCCACTTCGAGAACATGGTCGGTCGGCCGGATCCCCATGCGCTGGATCGCCTGCAGGCGTCCCGGGTGAAGGGTCGGCCCGAAAGTCCAGTCGTACACGAACGCCAACTTGCTGTAGACGCCTTCGACGAAGTCGTTCTCGACCGCCGTAACCGACAAGGCCCGGGTGGCGACGTCGGACGAGGAGATGAACTCCTCATCGCGGCCCGATGCTCTCCGTTCGAATAACGCCATTTACCTCTCCGTGGCCGTCAGTCCACGCCAGTCTCATCGGCCGGGACGCAGCCAGTTTAGTCACTGTACTACCCCGACAGCTCAACCGACAAGCGGGAACTGTACCTGCTTACCACAGCCCATCCAGCACCTGCAGCGCGGTCTGGATGCGTCCGGTCGCGTTCGACAGCTGAATCCCCTGAACGCGGCCCCTCACCTCGGCCGCAATCTCTCGTGCGATGGCGACGCCCTCGGCCGCAGCCGCTTCGCCCGACTCGACGGCCCGCATCCGGCGCATGTATTCGTCGGGCACCCGAACACCGGGCACTTCGTTGGCCAGGAACTCGGCATTCAACTGGCTGTCGAACGGCCAGAGTCCCGCGATGACCGGCACGCCCAGGCCCTCGACCCGCTTCATGAACAGTTCGAAGGCGTGCAGGTCGAAGATCGCCTGGGTGATCCCGAATTCCGCGCCCGCTTCCACCTTGAACTCGAACCGCCGGATCTCGTCGTCCAGGTTGATCGCGGTCGGGTTGACGGCGACGCCGATGTGAAAAGACGTCTGGCTGGCCAGCGGCTCGCCGCCGATGTCCACCCCGTGGTTCAACCGGCTGACCACGTTCGTCAGGCCGATCGAATCGACGTCGTAGACGCCGGTGGTGAAGGCGTAATCGCCGCGGCGCGGCGGATCCCCAGTGACCAGCAGCAGGTTGCGGATGCCCATCGCGTGCGCGCCCAGCAGGTCCGATTCCATGCCGAGCAGGTTGCGATCGCGGCAGGCGTAGTGAAGCACGGTTTCAATCCCGGCCTGCTGCTCGATGAGCACCGCCGTCGACACCGCGCTCATGCGCGCCGCAGCCAGCGGCCCGTCCGGGATGTTGATGGCGTCAACGCCACGGATCTTCAGCGCCCGGGCCTCCTCGATGGTCGGCGCGCACTCGTGCCCCTTGGGTGGCGTCAGCTCCACGAGGTGGACGAACGTGCCCCGCGCTATCGCGTGGGCCAGCCTCGACTTGCGCTCGCGGGGAACCGGCGGCACGGTCGGTTCGCCCGCGGCGACCGGACTCACGCGAACCGTGCCAGCCCGCGGCGCCGCCGAGGCGGACCCCACGGCCAGCTTGACCTGGTGGATATGTTCGGGGGTCGTCCCGCAACACCCGCCCACCAGCCGCACGCCCTTTGCGCTGAAGCGCCGCGCATACGACGCCATGTATTCTGGCGACGACAGGTAGATGGTCCGCCCTTCGATCTGGCGTGGCTTGCCGGCGTTGGGCTGAGCCGACAGCGGAGCGTCGGTGGCCGCTGCAAGCCGTTCGACCGTCTCGAGCATGGCCGCCGGGCCAACGCTGCAGTTCACACCGACGACGTGGGCGCCGAGGCGAACCAGTTCGGGCCCGAATTTCTCCGGCGGCGTCCCGTCCAGTGTGCTGCCGTGCTCCTCGATCGCCATCTGGGCGACGATGGGCAGGCGGCAGAGGCTGCGGACGGCGGCAATCGCCGCCCCGATCTCCTTCAGGTCGCGGAAGGTCTCGAGGATGAAGAGGTCCACCGGCCCCTCGAGCAGCGCCGCCGCCTGTTCGCGGAAGTACTCCTCGGCCTCGTCCACGCCGGTCTTGCCCCACGGTTCGATGCGGATCCCGAGCGGCCCGATCGCACCCGCCACGTAGGCCTGCTCGCGGGCGGCGTGCCGGGCCACCCGGGCGCCGGCAATATTGATCGCCCGCACCTTGTCGGCCATGCCGAACGAGGCGAGCTTGACGCGATTGGCGCCGAACGTGTTCGTCTCGAGCACGTCGGCGCCGACCCTGACGTAGTTGAGATGGACCTCGGCAACCAGGTCCGGTTCGGAGAGGTTCAGCGACTCGAAGCAGCGGTTCACGAACACGCCCTTCGAGTAGAGCATCGTGCCCATGGCGCCGTCGCACACGAGCACGCGGTGGTCGATTTCGTCGAGGAAGGGAGGGAGCATATCGGCGGTGGCCGCCGTCAGTCGGCGGCCACCAGCAGCTCCGTCTTGTCCCAGATGAAGTCGTTCTTGCTGTAGACGGACAGTTCGTAGTCCTTGCCCATGAAGATCGCGGACACCGGGCAGGCTTCCTCGCAGTAACCGCAGAAGATGCAGCGCATCATGTGGATCTGGTAGACCTTGGCGTAGCGCGGTCCCGCCTGGACCGTGCCGTCGTTCTCGGCCGCCTCGAGGTAGATGGCGTCGGCCGGGCAGGCCACGGCACACAGGCCGCAGGCCACGCACTTCTCGAGTCCCTTTTCATCCCGCGTGAGAACCTGCTTCCCGCGGAACTTCGGGAAGACCGGGACCTTCTGATCGGGGTAGTTGACCGTTACCGGCTTCGTGAAGACATAGCGGAGCGTGGTCGCAAATCCGACCATCAGCGCCTTGATCATCCGAGAGGCCTCCTGCTCAATGATAACACTTCCCCCCTGAACGGTTTGACACGGGTCGGATGGCTGACGCAAGCTATCGGATTGGTGCCAGAGCAATCGCACGGCCTCACCGGTCAGCAGATCCTGATGACCACGCTGGTCGTCAAGCTCGGTGTCATCGCGCTGATCGCCATCGTCCTCGTCCGCTACCACCGCTTCCGCGCGATCCTGCTGACAGAACGCCGTGCCTGGCCCGACCGTCTCGTCTTCGCGCTGGGCCTGGGGATCCCGATGGGCGCCGGGGTCGTGGCCCGGCTCCTCCTCGGGTACAAGGCCGCCGACCTGACGCTCGAGGCCACGTTCCTGGCCGGCCTCATCGCTGGCCCTTACGCCGGTGCGCTCGTGGGTGTCATGTGCGGCCTGCCGCCGCTCTTCGCCGGCGAATTCGGGGCGCTCCCCTTCGCCGTCGGGTGCGGTTTTGCCGGTGGGGGTCTCCGCGAGCTCTGCCCGAAGCCCGATATCTGGCACTTCTCGCCTTTCGTCTTCACGAGCCTTCACCGCCGGGTCTGGAAGTCGATGCGCACGCTCCAGATCGACTGGCAGGTCGTGCTCGTGCTGGCGCCCGTCGCCATGGAGGCCATCCGCCTGGCCATCGGCCATCGATACGGCGTGAACCGGCTCTTCTACCTGCAGGCCACCAACGCCTGGACGACGCTGCTCCTCATCATCGCGACGGTCCTGGCTATCGCCATCCCCATCAAGATCTGGAACACTGCGCGCATCGAGCACCAACTGATCGAACAGGAAAAGCTCCTGATGGCGGCCCGCATCGAAGCGCTGTCGAGTCAGATCAACCCGCACTTCCTCTTCAACACCTTGAATTCGATCTCGTCGTTGATCCGCTCGAAACCCGAGACCGCCCGGATGCTGATTGCCAAGCTCTCGAACCTGCTCCGGCAGCGACTGAGGACCCGGGACCAGTTCGTGTCGCTCCGCGAGGAACTGCAGTCGATCGACCAGTACCTGGATATCGAGGTCATGCGGTTCGGCCCGCAGCTCCACGTCGAGAAGAAGATCGACCCGGACACGCTGGAGCTGATGGTGCCGTCGATGATCCTGCAGCCGCTGATCGAGAACTCCATCAAGCACGGCCTGACGGCCAAGCTGGGCGGCGGGACCGTCACCCTCCGCAGCTTTCGCGATGGCAAACAGATGGTCATCGAGGTGGCCGACGACGGGTTCGGCATGTCGGAGGAGCAGCTTCAGAACGCGCTGTCGGCCGGCATCGGGTTGAGCAATGTGAACGAGCGGCTCAGCGTGACCTACGGCGCCAACCACCAGCTCCGGCTGACGAGCAGCACGGACGTGGGGACATGCGCCCGGATCGAGATTCCACTGCAGGCGGCAGAGGGCAGCCTGGCGAGGAGCGACGATGGCACTTCGAGCCCTGGTCGTCGATGACGAACAGCTTGCGCGTGACGAGCTCTGCTTTCAGCTCGGGCAGGTCGGCGGTGTCGAAATCGCCGGCCAGGCGGGAGATGGTGTCGAGGCGATCGAGGCGATCGAGCGGTTGCGCCCTGATGTGGTCTTCCTCGATATCCAGATGCCGGGCCTCAGCGGGTTCGAGGTGGCCAGGCGCGTCGTCGCAGCGGGGCTCGAGAGCCACATCGTCTTCGTCACGGCGTTCGACCAGTACGCGGTCGAAGCGTTCGAGGTCAACGCCGTCGACTACGTGCTGAAACCGGTCGAGACAGCCCGGCTCGAGCAGGCTCTCCAGCGCACCCGCCGCCGGATCGAAACCGACGGCCCGCTGAACGAGCACATCGGGAAGATCGTCAAACTCATGGGCGACCGGCAGCACCGGCGCGGGCAGATCGCCGTCAAGGTCGGGGAACGGTTTTTGCTGGTCCAGACCGACGAAGTGATCTATGCGTCCCTGAATGGGGATACGATATCAATAGTGACGGGTCGGGTGTCCGGGACGTCGAACTACCGGACGCTCGACGAGTTGCAGGCGAGTCTCGACCCTGACGTCTTCTGGAGAGTGCACCGCTCGCATCTCGTGAACATCAATAAGATCAAGGAGATAGTCCCTTGGTTCAGCAGGAATTACATCCTCAGGATGAGGGACGGGAAGGGCACGGAAATCCCGGTGAGCCGGTCGCAGACCAAGCGGCTCCGGGACTACCTGAAGCTGTAGCCGCCCGCGACGCGGCGGCCGCGCCGCCGCCCATCACTCCGGAGCCCTGGCTGCCCTGGGCGTCGGGGCCTCAGTACACGGTGCCGTCCGCCACGCCCGCAACCAACGCGGTCGGCGCGCGCGCAGCGCAGTTGAGAACTTCCTCGAGAAGCGCCACTCGGACCGCGACATTGACCCGCATCCAGGAAGAAATCTGGGCCTGGATCAAGACGGTCGCCTCGGCGGCGGTCTACGCGGTCCTCATCGTCACGTTCGGTTTTCAGGTGGCGCGCGTCGAGGGGCTGAGCATGGCACCGACGCTCGAGGACCAGGACCGGTTGATCGTCAACAAGCTGATCTACCGGATAAGTTCGCCGCACAAGGGCGACATCGTGATGCTCTACTACCCGGTCAACCCGGACAAGTCGTTCGTCAAGCGGGTGATCGCGGAAGAAAACGATCTCGTTCGCATCGTCGACGGCCGCGTCTTCGTGAACGACGTGCCGATCAGGGACGACTACGTCCCCAGCGAGTTCCGCAGTCACGACGACTGGGGCCCGCAGATGATCCAGGAGGGGTACTACTTCGTGATGGGCGACCACCGGAACAACAGTTCCGACAGCCGCCACTGGGGCCTGGTCCCGAAGAAGTACATCATCGGCAAGGTGCAGGTGCGGTGGTGGCCGCTGCCGGAAGCCAGGGTGTTCAACTAGCCGGCCGCAGGCAGGTGGCAGTTCGAGGCGGTCGAGCGGGGCCTCACCCCTGCTCTACGAAGCGTAGATCAAGTCGATCAGCGACCGCCAGCGCTGCTCGACCACCTGCCGGCGCACCTTCATCGTCGGCGTCAGCTCGCCCCTTTCCATCGTGAACTCGGTCGGCAGCAGCGCAAAGCGCTTGACGCGCTCGAACTGCGCAAGGCTGCCGTTCAGCCGATCGAGCACGTCCTGATACAGCCGGATCACCTCGGGGTGATGCACGAGTTCCTCGCGGGACGCCAGGCGCAGTTTCATCGCGTCCATTCGCGCCTCGAGCTTCGCAAAATCGGGAACGAGGAGCGCGGCCGGAAACTTCCGCTGTTCCCCGATCAGGACGGCCTCTGAGATGAGCGGATCGGCCTTCAGCAGGTTTTCGAGCGGCTGCGGTGCGATCTTCTTCCCGCCCGACGTCACGATCAGGTCCTTCTTCCGGTCCGTAATCGTCAGGTAGCCGTCGTCGCCGACCTGTCCGATGTCGCCGGTATGGAGCCACCCGCCCGCAAGCGTCTCGGCCGTCGCCTCGGTCCTCTTGTAGTAGCCCTGCATGACGTTCGGGCCGCGGACCAGGATCTCGCCGTCGGGCCCGATGCTCACTTCGACGCCGGGGAGCGCCTTGCCGACGGTGCCGAGCCTCGGCGCGTCGAGAGGATTCCCCGAGATGCCCGGCGAACTCTCGGTCAGGCCATACGCCTCGAGGATCGGCAGGTTGATGGCGAAGAAGAACTCGCCGATCTTCGGCGACAGCGGCGCGCTTCCCGAGACCAGGAAGCGGAGCCGCCCGCCGACCTGCTCGCGGATCTTCGCGAAGACCAGCCGGTCCGCGATCGCGCGCTTGAGTCTCAGCAGCGTCGGAACATCGCGGCCGGTCAACCAGAGCCGTGCGTGCTCGTAGCCCACACCGATCGCCCACGTGGCCAGTGACTTCCGCGCCCCGGTCAGCTTGTTGAGGCCCTCCTGGATCGCGCCGTAGAACTTCTCCCACGCACGCGGCACCCCGGTCATGACCGTCGGCTTCACGCGCTTCAGATCACGCGCCACGCTGGTCATCGTCTCCGCGAAGTGGACGCTCACCCCATCGAAGAGGCAGCGGAACAGCACGACGCGCTCGAAAACGTGGCTGAGGGGCAAAAAGGACAGGATCCGATCGGTCGAGTCGAGGCCAATCCATCCCTTCGTCGCGATGACGTTCGAGATGATGTTCCGATGGGTCAGCATGACGCCCTTGGGGTCGCCCGTCGTGCCCGACGTGTAGACGATCGTCGCCAGCGAGTCCTGCGGGACGCTGGCCGCCGTATCGCGGTATCGCTGGGCCGCGACAGGATCTGACGCCAGGGCCTTCTCGCCGCGGGCGATCACGTCGGCCACCGTCAGCACTCGGAACGGGCCGCCGCCGGCCTCCGCGTCCATCACGATGACGGCCTCGAGATCGCGGACGCCGCCGTTCACCTCCATGACCTTCGCGGCCTGCGACGCGTTCGACACGATGGCGAACCGCGCGCCGCTCTCGGCAAGGATGAACCAGATCTGCGGAGACGACAGCGTCGGATAGACCGGGACGGTCACCGCGCCGGCCGCCAGAACCGCCAGGTCGCTGATCACCCACTCGGGCCGGCTCTCGCTGATGAGCGCCACGCGGTCGCCGGACTGCAGGCCGAGGGCGCCGAGGCCCAGGCTCAACGCGCGAATCTGATCGAAGAACTGCTGCGTGGACAGCTGCCGGGAGCCGTTCTCCTCGCAGCGGCACACGAAGTCGGACTTCGGGAACCGTTCCAGACATCGAAACGGCAAGTCAGCCAGGGTGAGTTCGTCGGTCGTCTTCACAAGAATGCGGATTCTACCTAGTATCCCGCCGCCTTGTCCACGATGTTCGCCAGTGCCTCGCCTCGCTCGAACCGGCGGAGATTCGACGCGAACAGGTCCACGGCGAGGACCCAGTAGTCGTCGCGGAACGCGGACGTGTGGGGTGTGACGACCACATTCGGCAGCTCCCACAGCGGGCTCGACGGCGCCAGCGGTTCGTGCTCGAAGACGTCGAGCGCCGCGCCGGCAATCGTACCTCGCGCCAATTCCGCCGCCAGCTCGTCCTCGCGCACGAGCCTGCCGCGCGACACGTTGATGAGCACCGCGTCCGGCTTCATCTTCCGAAGCTGCACGGCGCCGATCAAGCCCCTGGTGTCGCCGGTCAGCGGTGCGGTCAGCACGACGACATCGGCCAGGCCCAGCAGCGCATCGAGCTCCGCCGGCGGGTAGACGGCCGACACGCCTGCCGGACGCGGCGCCGAGACCGTCCGGCGCACCGCGATCACGTCCATGCCGAAGGCGGACGCCCTCTCGGCGACGGCCGTCCCGATCGAGCCGAGGCCGACAATGCCCATCCGATGGCCGCGCAGGAGCCTGTACTTCGACTGATCGTCCTTCACCCACGCGTGGCTCACCTGCCGGCGGATGGCGAGGTGAATCTGCCGGAACAGCACGATCGCCATGGCCATCACGTGCTCCGCCATCGCGTCCCCATGGATGCCCCGCGCGTTCGTCAACGTCACAGGGCTGGCACGCAGTTCCGGAAACAGCAAGCCGGCCACGCCGGCCGCAGGGCTCTGGATCCACCGCAGGCGGGCCGCGCTTGCGAACTCGTCGGGTTTCAGCTGGGAGAGGAACGCGATGTCGGCGTCGGGCAACTCGCGCAGGCGGTCCGCACGAGATGGGGCATTCGCCACCGAGATGTGCGGGAAGAGGCGTTGAAGCCGTTCGACCTCGGTGAGGGGGAGCGTCCAGACGGGGTCCGAGTAGACCGACGTGACGACCTTCATTCCCTCCGCCACTCTCCCGACCGCCCGCCCCGCTTCTCCATCAGCCTGATCTCGCCAATCACCATGGTCTTGTCCACCGCCTTGACCATATCGTAGATGGTGAGCGCCGCGACGGACACGGCCGTGAGCGCTTCCATCTCGACGCCGGTCTGGGCGATGGTGCGGGCGCGCGCTTCGATGTCGTAGCCGTCCGGCGCGGCCGTCAGCACGACGTCGACGTGCGTGAGCGGCAGTGGATGGCACAGGGGAACGAGGTCTGCAGTCCGCTTCGCCGCCATGATTCCGGCCAGCCGGGCGGTCTGGAGCGGGTCGCCCTTGGCGATACGACCGGTGCGGATCAACTCGAGCGCCGCTGGAGCGATCGCGATGTGTCCGCGGGCGACCGCCTCGCGCGCGGTCGTCGCCTTGGTGCTGACATCGACCATCCGGACGCGCCCGGCGTCGTCCACGTGGGACAGGCGGGTCGACGGGCGCTTACTTCGTTTTGCCATTGGCGGTGTTCGCCAGGTGGTAGGCCAGCCCCTCGAGCGAGACGGTGAGGTCCACGTTCTTGACCTTGATGCCCGCGGGCACGATGACGGTTCCCGGCGCAAAGTTGAGGATGGCCTTGAGGCCGGCGGCGACCACGAAATTGGCGACCTGCTGCGCCGCGGACGCGGGCACCGCAATCATCGCAATGCGAATCTTCTCCTTGCGGACGATGGCCGGAAGCCGGCGGACGTGCAGAATCGGGACGCCGCCGCGCGACTCGGTGCCGATCTTGCTCGACGCCCGGTCGAAGAGCGCCACGGGCACGAACCCGTCGCGTGGAAAGCCGGGATAGTCGGCCAGCGCCTGACCGAGGTTGCCTGCGCCGATGACCACGACACGGATCGGGTCGCCAAGGCCCAGGATCTTCCGAATGTGCGCGGCCAGGCCATCCACCGAATAGCCCACGCCACGAACCCCGAACTCGCCGAACCAGGCCAGGTCCTTCCGAATCTGCGCGGCGTTGAGGCGGAACTGTCCGGCCAGCGACTGAGAGGATACCGTCCGCGCGCCGCTGGCCGAGAGATGGTCCAGGCAGCGCAGGTAGATCGACAGGCGATTGGTGGTCAGCTCGGACACCTGCTCGGTGGCCGATCGCTTCTTGCTTTGTGTTTTCACAAGGTCAACGCGATTGTACGGAACCCGTTCCCCCGAGGTCAAGCGCCGTTCGACGGCCCCCGTGCGCCTGGACTTCCCGGTTCGCGACGTCCGCGAGATGAGCTAGAATCGCCGCCACACCCAAGGGCTCAGCGACTGCGGTCCCCGCGCTCGGCGCAGCAGGCATGACGGGTGGCGACGGCACGGTAGTGCAACGGTCGGTGGAACGAGCCTCGAGTCGGGCTTCATCCCTGCCCGGCGCGAGGTGGTGAGGAGCCAATCATGGAGCGTGAACCGCAGATCGGTGGGAGCGCGGATCAGCCCTCGTCACCCTCAACGGCGATGTCGATCGTCTGGGTTCTGGTCGCAGTTCTCGCGCATCTTGCGCTGCTCGATGCCGCGATTGAGACGTTCTGGAGCGGTTCACCGCTGCGCTGGTGGGTCGCGCCGGGCCTGCTCGTCTTCGCTGCGCTCAGCGCCTGGCTCTGGCGGCCAGGCGGAGGGCTCCTGAAGCGGTACGGTCCTGCGACGGCGGCCGCGACGCCGGTGATGGGGTTCCTGGCGGTGCTCGCGGTCACCGCGTGGCTACCTGGGGGGCAGGCGACGGGCGTTCGGATGTTTCTCCAGCCGACGCCGAGGCTACTTACAGCCGCGCTGGCACTGGTGGTTCTCCTCGCCGGTGTCGTGCTCTTTCGCGCGGCCGGCTCTCTCTCGGCGACGCCGAGACTTGTCGCCCGCGTGTTCTTCACCACGCTCGCGCTCTATGCGCTCGTCGCGTTCGGGCTCGCACTCCGTGACAACATCCCCTTCACAAGCCTCTTTCAAGGCGGCGCGCTGTGGCAGCGCCTGCCCCGATGGCTGCAAGGGACGTTCGTCGGCGTAGCGGCTCTGCTGCCAGTCGGAATCCTCGTGCAATTCCTTCGGATCATTGGGGGCCTGCGGCGCAAGCAGCCGATACGGGCGCTGGTCAATCAGGCGACGGCCCTCGTCATGGCGTTCGTGATGGCGTTGTCGGGCCTCATGCTGCCGGGCCTGGGCGCGACGAGGCCATCATTGGCCGGCATCCCGTCGACCGCGGACCGGGCCGCGGTCGCCGTGTCGAATGCACAGATTCGCCGGGAGCTGATTGGACAGGAGAACCCGGCCGTGGCATGGGAGGGCTACTCTCGCGCGGTTGAGAACGAACTGAAGAGGCCGGGAGCCGATCCATCTGACGTCCAGGCCAGGGCGGCGGCACTCGGGGGCGACCGCCAGAAGATCTTCGAGTTCGTGCGCGATCACATCACGTTGGAGCCCTACAGCGGACAACTGCGTGGAGCTCGCGGAGCGCTTGCCGCTGGGGCTGGCAACGCCCTCGACCGTGCCTTGCTGGCCCAGGCGCTGCTGAGAGCAGCGAGCGTCGAGGCCCGCCTCGTGAAGGGGCGTCTGTCCAGCTCTCAGGCGGAGGCGCTCCTGCAAGACTACCTGAAGACCACGGCGATTCAGGGTCCGCTTGCGGCGTGCGCAATCAAGCCGGCCGAGTCGTTCGTCGCAACGACTGCACGCAAGATGGCGGCGGAGACAGGCCTCCGAGAGCAGGGGATCTCGGCGTCATTGCGTCGCGCCGGAGCCAAGGCGGATATCTTCTGGTGGAAGACGGACGAACAGCGTGCCAGTCAATTCGCGTTTGTCAGCGACCAACTCCGCCGGGCAGGAGTCAAGCCTGGGACCGATTGGGCGGCGCTCACCCGGACGCTCCAGGAGCGGTTGCAGGAGCACTACTGGCTTCAGGTCCGCGGCACGGACGGTGGCTGGAGCGAGTTCGACACGGCGTTTCCGGACGCCAGCCGAGGGGCGGTGTTCGGCTCCAACCCAAGCGTGCTCTCCGAGGTTGCCGGAGACAGCATTCATCGATTTGAATTCAGTCTCGTCTACGAGACCAGTGTCGATGGGGCGTTGAAGCAGGAAGTGCTGTTGACTCGCGCGTTCGCGTCCGGGGACGCGCTGTTTGCACCCATTGAGTTTCGGATTCAGCCGGCCGACTCAAGCCTGGACATGAAGCGGCTGCTCTCCATGGACGGGAACGCGAAGCTCCAAGCCCTTCGGAAGATGGTTCGCTTCCAGGGCATTCTCCGCGAGGGCTCCCGCATCATCGGTGGCCGCGCATTCGACCTCAAAGGCCACACGTTCGACGCGGAGTCCGGCGCGTTGCCCGGCGGCTCCCTCGGCGGCGCCATGGGCGGCTTGTTCGGACTTGGCGGCGAGGCGCCGTCGGCGCAGTTCGTTGACCTGCAGGTCGTGCTGCGGCTGACCGGACCGGGTCGGGAGCCGCTGATGCAGACGCGGACCCTGGTACGAGCGGGCGACATCGAGGCGCCGACATTTGCCCCGCCCCTCTTGGAATGGGGATTCCTGGTTCAGCCGCAGTGGATCTCTCCGGAGTTCGTGGGATTCCAGACGTTGAAGTTCCTGATGGCGATCGCCGACGCCGTGACGGCGCCACGCGGCGGGTCACCCGCGGCCCCGCCACCCGTTCCCGTGCAGTTGCTCCAATTGGCGGTCGCCCGGCAGATCGCTACGGCCGGGATTCTCGCCAAACAGAGTGACATCAAGGCGTTGATCGATAAACCGATGCTCACCATCTCCACCCACCGGCTGGCTGCGCTCCGGCCTGACGAGGGACGGGTTGAGACCCAGCGAACGATCGACATTGTCGAGAACTCGGCCCGCTACGTAGCCGAGGCGGCGAAATTCCAGCCCGCGGCTTTCGACGCCGCGCTCCGTCAGGGCGTGGCTGATTGCGTTCTCGAACAGACCTTCCTGGAGGAGTTCACGCAGACGGAAGCCGAATCGGGCGCCAACCTGTTCCGGCGCGCCCAACTGGAACGGCGACCCATCCTCCTGACGACGTCATTGGATACAGCGGGGCTTCAGGCGGCCGGCGTGACGAGCGCCGATGTCGAGTGGATACGGTCCAACGAGTCGGCGGCCGCCCGGCTCGTGGTCGCGCTGACATCGGATGGCCGTGCAGCGTGGTGGAGCGTGCAACCAGACGGCAACGCAGTCCTGCGAGTCAGTGGGGGCCGGGGCCAGTCCGCTACCGAGAAGGCGGAACTGACTCTGCACAGCGTCCTCTTGTACCTCTGCGGGTGGGAGGCGAAAGGGGCCTGGGACAACAGAGGCAAGAAGCTGTCCGGAAAGGAATACGGGGAGGCCTACAGGGTGGCTTTTGCGGCCGCCGTCTGCTCGGTGGCGTCGCTCGGCGGTATCGCTTGTCTTTGGCTGGGCCTCGAGGTGTTGTCGCTGGCTCTACTTGGGATTGACGCAGGGCTGTACATCGGCAA
>DASVIS010000011.1:0-10592 GCA_036381995.1 Vicinamibacterales bacterium
ACACGAGGGCGACCGGGCTGCTCACGGGAACGAACCTGAACGCGCCGGTGAACGGCGTGCGGCCGAACCCGTCGGCCGCGAACGTGATCGAGACCGTCTCCCTCGGTGAGTCGCGGGCGCAGGCGGTCGGCGTGAATGCAACCCTGAACTTCTCGGGGACCGGGCAGAGCGTGTCGATCGGGTTGCCGGGCACCATCGGCAAGAGCGAGCCGCGGTTCCGCTGGAAGCGCGGGCTGACCCTGATGGCGTACTACAACGTCGGTAAGTCCAGGAACAACACCGATGGCGCCTTCAACGTGCCGCCCACCGGCAGCCTGGACGCCGAGTGGGGCCCGTCGAACGGTGACGTCCGACACCGCGTCACCCTGGTCGCCTACAGCACCGCGCTCAAGAACTTCAGCGCGAGCATCTATGTGTCGGCGAGCAGCGGCGCGCCCTACACGATCAGGACAGGACGGGACGACAACGGCGACCTCATCCTCAACGATCGCCCGCTGGGGGTCGGCCGGAACACGGCCCGTGCCGGGTGGCAGTACAACTCCAACGGCTACTTCACCTACACGATTGGCGTCGGCAAGCGCACGGTGGCGCTGCCGCCCGGCATCACGCTCACGTCGTCGGGCGGCGGCCTCTCCCTGAGCACGTTCTCGCAGGCCGACGCGCCGCGGTACCGCCTGATGCTCAACGTCTCGGTGCAGAACCCGACCAACCACGCCAACTACGTCAGCTACAACGGCAACATGACTTCGCCGTTCTTCCTGAAGCCGACCGCCGTGGACGGCGTGCGGAGGGTGGACGTGTCGATCGGATTCAGTTTCTAGGGCAGGATCGCCACGGCAGTTTGCGTGCAAATTCGCGCCACGTGCCTTGCGTTCGCAAGCCCGGACGACGATCCTTGCTCGTGTGCGGCGCCGGGCGCCCAGAGCCATCCATGTGCCGTGATCCCTTCCTCTCCTGCCTCGAAGCGTTTGGCTACTGCGTGGTGCGGCTGCCGAGGGCCGACCTCGAGCCGCTTCAGTTGCTGCTCAGGGCCGGCGACGATCTGGAGCGTCTCGGGCACCTCTCGAGCGTCCTCGTCCCCGGGCCGCACGTCGGCCTGCCGCGAGTGTCGCGCAATCGGCCGGCTGCGTCGATCTCCGGCCGGCGCACGGGCAGCCTCGACGTCGGCGTCGGATTGTCGCTGCTCGGCGGCGTGGTCGCAGCGATGGGCGGATCGCAAATCGGCCTCGACGACACGTACCGCGCCGCGCACACGATCACGTTCGAGTTCAGGGACGTGGTGGAAGACAGCGTGGAGCTGGTGGATCTGGACCAGTACCTCGCCGACGCCCGTGTCAACCGGCAGTCGGCGCACGTCGAGACGCTGCTGGACGCCGACCGCCTGTACGTCACGACGGCCGTCGTCAAGAGCCGCTCCCTGACGGTCGAGGCGCGCGATGAGGGCGGTGCTGCGGTCTCCGTACATGTGCCGACGCTCCAGCAATTGGCGGGCGGACAGGTTTCCGTCAGCCTGGCGGGCGACAACTCGTCGGCGATTGTCTACGCCGGGACGACGCCGCTCGGTTTCGGGTTCCGGGCGGTGCGGTTGTTCTACGAGGACGGGCGGTACGGCGCGTTCGAGCCGCTGGAGGCGGGAGAGGCGGGGCTGAAGGCGGCGTTGGAACTCCGCCTCACATCTGACGACCCCGCCCAACATCTGCTGGCACAAAGTGGTGGCGGCACAGTGGCGGCACAAAGTGGTTGTCATGACCGCGGACGTCCGTTAGACTGCCAAGGATCGGGTGGTCATGTGGACACCCGTGGGGATGGTGCTCTTGAAAGCTGACATGGAACCCCCAAGTTGCAGTGATTGGCAGATTGACTCGTCCCGCGTCCGGCGCGTCGTCGAGCCGGGCGACCACTCGGAAGCTGCCCTGAGACCGCGGCCCTAGGTCCGACCTCCAGGCACATTCCGAGCCGGGACACAACCTGGCAGAAGGGAATGTGCCGAATGATCCTCTCGATCTTCAAGCACACGACCGCCCTGATCCGGCAGGCCGCCGATCCGCCGCTTCGCGTGTCTCACGCCCGAGGTGTGCACACGTGAGTTTTGCGAGGATCGCCCCATGTTCTGGATCAGCAAGTTCATCCACTATCTGACCCGTTTCCGGCGACGGCTGATCATCTTCTTCGCCGTCCTCGGGCCCGGAATCATGGTGATGGTCGCCGACAACGACGCCGGCGGCATCTCCACGTACGCCGTCACCGGCTCGAAGTACGGCTTCTCGCTGCTCTTCATCTTCATCCTGCTCGTCCCGATGGCGTACTACGTCCAGGAGATGACGGTGCGCCTCGGCGCCGTCACCAAGCGCGGGCACGCGGAGGCGATCTTCGAGGGCTTCGGCCCTTTCTGGGGCTGGTTCTCGCTGGCGGATCTCGCGGTGGTCAACTGGCTCACGCTCATCACCGAGTACATCGGGATGACCGCTGCGGCCAGCCTGTTCGGCATCCCGCCGTGGATCACGGTCATCGTCGTCACCGGCATCCTGTTCGCGATCGTGCTGTCGGGTGAGTACTGGACGTTCGAGAGGATCACGCTGCTCTTCTGCCTGCTCAACTTCGTCTACATCCCGGCGGCCTTCTGGGCGATGGACACACCGACGGCTCCGGCGTGGACCCAGGTGGCCGAAGGGTTCTTCCGGCCGCATGGGCTGCTCTTCACGCCCGAGCTGCTGTTCGTCGTCCTCGCCAACATCGGGACGACGATCGCGCCGTGGCAGATCTTCTTCCAGCAGAGCGCGGTGGTGGACAAGGGACTGGACGTCAAGGACATCACCTTCGGCAAGTGGGACACACTGGCCGGGGCCATGCTGACGTGCGGCGTGGCGGTGTTCATCATCATCGCCACGGGCGCCGCCTTCTTCTACCACCACCCGCCGATCGTCATCGAGGACGCGCGGCAAACGGCGGAGGCGCTGGCGCCGCTGCTGCCGCATGGTGAGGGCGTGTGGGCGCGGCGCCTGTTCGCCATCGGTCTGTTCGACGCCGGGTTCCTTGGCGCGCTGTGCGTTTCGCTCTCGACCTCGTGGGCCGTCGGCGAGGTGTTCGGCTGGGCGCACTCGCTCAACAACAGCGTGCGCGACGCGCCCTGGTTCTATCTGCTCTACCTGGTGATGCTGCTGACGGCCGGCGCGGTCGTTCTCATTCCGAACGCGCCGCTGGTCACCATCACGATGTTCGTGCAGGTGGTCGCGGTCACGCTGTTGCCGTCGCTGCTCGTCTTCCTGCTGCTCCTGCTGAACGACGGGGGGCACATGGGCGATCACGTGAACACCCGCTGGCAGAACCTCGCGAACGGCACCATCGTCGCGCTCGTGATCCTGATGTCGACCGTGCTCGGCATCACAACCCTGTTCCCGACGCTGTTGGAATAGGAGGGGCCCATGGTCAGCTTGCCGAAGACCCTGCCGCGTGGGAACGAGCCGCCCGGCAACCCGCCGGCGCATCAACCCGGCGCCGACGTACACTTCCTGCACTTCTCGCAGCTGCTCAAGCGGCCCGTGGTCGCGGGGTCGATCCGTGATCGCATCGGCCGGGTGACGGACCTCGTCTTCACGCACATGGAGCCCTTCCCGGAGGCCGCGGGGATCTTCCTCGATCACGGCTGGGGCAAGCCGACCGAGTTCGTCCCGTGGGACAAGGTCGTCAAGATCGAGGACGATGCCATCTTCGTCCAGCCCGCGCCCGAAGGCGCCTATCAGCCGTTCGTGGACCAGCCGGGCTGGATCCTGGTGGACAAGCACCTGATGGGCCGGACGATCCTCGACATCGACGGCCGGCGCATCGAGGTGGTCAACGACGTCCGGTTCCTCGAGTCTCACGGCCGCCTGCTGCTGATCGACGTGGATCTGTCGTTCAACGGGTTTCTGCGGCGGTGGGGCCTGGGGCGGGTGACGAAGGCGGGCGATAAGCTGGTGTCGTGGAGATACGTCCAGCCGTTGTCGCTCGAAGACGCGATCCCGACCGATCGGCTGAAGCTGTCGGTGACGCGAAGCCAGCTGCAGGACCTGCCGGGCGAGGACCTGGCCGACGCGCTCGAAGAACTGTCGGGCAAGGAGCAGCAGGCGTTGTTCTCGGCCCTCGATCCCGAGAAGGCCGCCGAGACACTGACCGAAGCCGAGCCGCGCGCCCAGCGTCAGATTATCGAAGACCTGACGTCCGACCAGGGACGCGCCATCTTCGGCAAGATGACGGTGCTGCAGCTGGCCAACCTGTTCGCGTCGCTGCCACAGGAGAAGATGCGCGAGGTGAGCGGCTGGCTCGGGCCGGTGCGTGCGAAGGCGGTGACCAACCTGCTGACGGAACGTGAAGCCACCGCGAAGGACATGATCTCGTTGAGCTTCGTCGCCCGGCCGACCAGTGCGAAGGTGGGCGACGTGCTGGCGCAGATTCGCGGCACCGGCTACGAGCCGCGCAGCCTGTCCTATCTCTACGTCGTCGCCGACGAGGCGCCGGTGCTGCAAGGGGTCGTGGATCTGCGCGACCTGGTGCTCGCGTCCGACGAGACGACGCTGGGCGACATCATGATTTCGCCGGTCGTGGCGGCGCAGGAGAGCGACCTGCGCGACGACCTCGAGAAGATGTTCGAGAAGTACGGCTTCGGGATGATCCCGGTGGTGGATGACCAGGACCGCCTGTTTGGCGTCATCCGCTACAACGACATCATGAAGGGGCCGGAACTCAACACGTAGCCGCCTTCGCGCGCTTCGGCGCGCTTCGGCGGCCGGGAAGGGAAATCCATGCCGCGGGTGAAATTGAACAGAACGGCCAAGGTCCTGTTGTGGGCGCTGCAGTTCTACCTGGTGGGCCTGCTGGCGCTGATCCTGGTTCGGTTCCTGCGCGTCTTCCACTGATCACCGCCCGGATCGCGACCCGGGAGGCCACGCCCGCGCGAGGCCGTCTACACCAGGGCACGCCGTCTACACCCGGGTCCGCCGCCGATTCAGGACCTTCACCAGTTCGAACCACAGGATGCTCGCCAGGCCGACGCCCACGCACAGCAGCACGTCGGCTGCGCTCAGCAGCGAGAATCGAAACACCTCGCGCAGAACCGGGATATACAGCGCGCAGGCCAGAAACGCCGCGGCGCCGCCGGCCACCCACCAGAGCGCCCGGTTGGGCGACCCGAGCCTCGACACGATCGTCTGCGACCACGACCGGTTGGCGAGAATCAACCCGATGTTGGCGACGATCAGCGTGGTGAACGACAGCGCCCGGGCCTCCTCCTCGCCGTAGCCGCGCGTCATCGCCACCGCGAAGACGAGCGCCACCATCCCCAGCACCGCCAGGCCCTGAGCCAGGCTCAGGCCGAGCGTGCGCGCGCCGAACAGGCGCTCGCGCGCGTCGCGGGGCGGGCGCCGCATCACGTCCGTCTCCTCGCCCTCGGCCTCGAACACGATCGAGCAGGCCGGGTCGATGATCAGCTCGAGAAAGACGATGTGCACCGGCAGGAGCACCAGCGGCCAGCGGAACAGCACGGGGAGGAGCGACATCCCGGCGATCGGCACGTGGATGGCGAAGATGTACGCCATCGCCTTCTTGAGGTTGTCGAAGATCCGGCGGCCCAGCCGCACGGCCTGCACGATCGACGTGAAGTCGTCGTCCAGCAGGACCAGCGACGCCGCCTCGCGCGCCACGTCCGTGCCGCGGCCGCCCATCGCGATGCCGATGTGCGCTGACTTCAGGGCCGGCGCGTCGTTCACGCCGTCCCCCGTCATCGCCACGACTTCGCCGTTCGCCTTGAACGCCTCCACGAGCCTGAGCTTCTGCTCGGGCACGACACGCGCGAAAATGCCGGCCGTCTTCACGCACGCCCGCAATTCGGCGTCGGTCATCGTGTCGAGCTCGGCGCCCGTCACCACCTGCTCCGTCCGAAGACCGACCTGGCGCCCGATGTTGCGCGCGGTACCCGGATAGTCCCCGGTGATCATCACGACGCGAATGCCGGCCGTGTGGCACTCGCGTACCGCTTCGATGGCCGTGGGCCGCACCGGGTCTTCCAGGCCGACGAGGCCGAGCAGCTCGAACGGGAAGTCGTGCTGTTCCCCCGGCAGCGCCGCGGGACGAAACGTGGCGCGTGCGACGCCCAGCACGCGCAGACCGTCGGCGGCCATCGCCGCCACGTCGGCCGACAGCGCCTTCAACCGCCGGTCGTCGAGGTGACAGAGGTCGGCAATCGCCTCGGGCGCTCCCTTGGCGGCGATGACGTAGTCCTCGGTCTCGCGCGACTTCCAGACGTGGGACATCGCGAGCAGGCGGCCTGAGAGCGGGTACTCGCGGACGAGCGTCCAGTCGTCGTGCAGGTGTTCGCTCTGCGCGAGATAGCGCTTGCCCAGCTGCCTGAACGCCTTCTCCATCGGATCGAACGGATCGCGATGGCTTGCGAGAATCGCGAACTCCACCGTCTCGTGAAACGGCTCGGGCAGGTCCTGCCGATCGGCGCGGACCTCGTGCACCCGGTTCGACGCCGAGATGCGCCGCACCGTCATCTGGTTGAGCGTGAGCGTGCCCGTCTTGTCCACGCACAGCACGGTGGCCGCGCCCAGCGTCTCGATGGCGGGCACGCGGCGGGTGAGCACCCGGCGCTGCGAGAGCCTCCACGCGCCGAGCGCGAGGAAGATCGTCAGCACCACCGGAAACTCTTCGGGCAGCACCGCCATGGCAAGGGTGATCCCGGCGAGCAGCCCGCCCAGCCAGTCGCCTCGGGTCAGGCCGTACACCACCACAACCACCACGCACAGCATTGCGCCACCCGCGGCGAGACGGCGCACCAGCTGGCCGGTTTCGCGCTGGATCGCCGTGTCTTCGGGCTCGACGGTCTGCAGCGCGCGTCCGATGTTCCCGAGTTCCGTATTCAGGCCGGTCGCGCACACCCGCGCGACGCCCTGCCCCTGCACCACCAGCGTGCCCGAGAAGACGAACGGTTGATCGTCGCCGCCGGGACGAGCAGGGTTGGCCGCCTTCGCGCTCGGCGCGCCGGCGGGGCCACGTCCGATCCCGCCTGAGACGTCGGCGGACTGGGGCGGGAGACCCTGCTCCGCCGAGACCGCCCGCTTGCGCACCGCGACCGACTCGCCGGTCAGCAGCGATTCGTCAACGGAGAGGCCGGTCGTTTCGAGCAGCACCGCGTCCGCTGGCACGCGGTCGCCTTCGGCGAGCATGACGAGGTCGTCACGCACCACCTCTCGTCCGGGAATCCTCTTCCGCCCGCCGTTGCGGATCACCAGCGCGCGCGGGCTCGACAGATCGCGCAGCGCCTCGAGCGCCCGCTCGGTCCGTCGCTGCTGATAGAGCGTGATGCCCATCACGACGAAGACGAAGGCCAGGAGGAGGAGACCCTCTGTGAGGTCGCCCACCGCCAGGTAGATCGACCCGCTTGCGACCAGCAGCAGGAACATCGGCTCGCGGACGACTTCGAATGCGATGGCGAAGAGGCTGCGGGGCTTGGACGCCGGCAGCTCGTTGAAGCCGTCCGCTTGGAGCCGTTCGACGACCTCGTCATCCGACAGGCCGACGGCGGTGGTCAGGTCGAAGGTGGGCACAGGCGATCGCATTCTATTCCCTATTCCCCATTCCCTATCCCCTACTCCCCATCCCCTGTTTCCTGCTCCCTTCCCTCTCCCGTCTTCTCCTTCTTCAGAAATCTGTCGTACCACTCGTTGATGGTGGTCAGGCGCCGTATCTCCGTGAATCCGCTGTCGGCCGCATACGGTTCGGCCGGCTCGTCGCCATCGATCATCGTGAACACGATCGTCCGGCCGTCTCGAGAGAACCGGAACTTTGCGAACAGTCGCGCGTCACGGACGAGGGGCGTCATCTCACCGGTCGCGACGTCGATCCGCCGGTGGCCACCTTCAACAGATCTTCGGCGGTGAACGCGGACTTCGCGGTGGTCTGCGGTGTCGGCGGCGCATGGACTCTCCTCGTTGGGCGGAGTGTGCTCGCGCAGTATACCGGGAGGGTTGACGAGTCCTGGAAGATCTTGGACGTCAGGACTTGCCCCATTTACAAGTCGGGGTTCGAGGTCTACAGTACGTGAGGCGACGTGTCGTTGCCCCTGTGAGGAGCGGTCCTATGGCTCCCGCGACGGTGGTTGACGAAACGGTCTTGAGACGGGCTCGCGCGGAGTATCTCGAGATGCCTGGGTTGCGGCTCACCTGCGCGCAAGCCCAGCGGCTGTGGGGGCTGGACAGGCCCACGTGCGATGAACTGCTCGTCACACTGACGCGCCTTCAGTTCCTGGCCCGCACGCGAGATGGGTCGTTCGTGCTCTCCGCGTCCCGGATGTAGCCACACGCACGCCGACGCCGCCCGGCTGCCGGCCCCGCGATGTTTGTGGTGTGCGCCCTCCAGTTCCTGACCCTTCGAACCCGAGATTGCGCCGCGAGCGGGTGGGGGGCATCTGCTACCATGATGGTAGCCGAGAGACACCCCGCCCTCTCCGCGCGCGCCCGTAGCTCAGGTGGATAGAGCACCGGCCTTCTAAGCCGGGGGTCGCAGGTTCGAGTCCTGCCGGGCGCGCCATTTCCTAAAGAATTCGCCGATTTATCCAGCCGAGAGAATCACGAGGCGAAGGTTCATCGAACAGAGTGACCGGTCGCGCGAGATTGCGCCAGGAATCCGCGAACTTGCGATCGACGATTCTCCTGAGCAATTTGCTCTGAGCGGACGTTCGGGCGACCTCGCGACACATCGCGAAACGCCGGTGATCACCGGCCATGAATGCCGGAGGTCGCTTCACGTCTGGCGCGACGGATGGCATCGTGTGATCAGCATGTACGAGCTTCGCGATTTGCGGCGCGCGACCGGTCTGGGACAAAGAGAGTTCGCCACGCTGCTATTCGTCGCTCTCGAGACCTTCCGCACTTGGGACAGCGGACGACGAGGGGTCCCCACTCCAATGCTACAGCGGGCTCGAGCGGTGGTCGCGCATCACGCGCGACAGACTGAGTTGTTGCCCCTCGACCAGCTGGCCCACGAGCTCCACGTCCACCTCCGAACGTTGCAGGCCGCCGTCCGAACCGGCAGACTCGACGCGCACTTTTCAGTGACATCCGTGTTTGGCCGGCCCCTGCGATTCGCCACGCGCGCCGCTACCGAAAGGTTCATGGCCACGCACTACCGCCGATTCGGCGGGCAGCAGGCATGTCCGGCACCGCTTCCGACGGTTCCGCCCGACTACGATCAGCGCCTCCGCAGCCTTCGTCGTCAGTTCCGCCTCACGCAAGACGGCCTCGCCCGGTGCATTGGCGCCGCCGGCAAAGCCGTTGTCTATCAGTGGGAATCGAGAAAGCGAACGCCGTCGCCGGTCCTCTGGCAACGCGTAGAGGCACTTTGTCGAGCCAGGCTGGACGCACGCCGAGTTCCGATGTCTTCGAAGGAGTCTGTGGCGAGGCACTTGTCGAATCGTCCCCCGATGCGCGCATATGAACGACAGGCGGATCGGTAGACCCTTGGCGACTTTCGGGGAACTATATCGAAACTGTTCCCTGACGGGCTGTTTCGTTTCCTCTCGCGTTGCGATCGACCCGACCAGGAGGACGCAACGAATGCGGCGGCCAGAGAATCTGGCCGCCGCATGTCGTCCGATCGCCGGCGTTCAGCCTGTTACTGGGTCGAACGCATCTCGCCATCTAGTCGGAGCCTGTTGTCCACGCTGAACACGCCGAACGTCGTGCGCGCCACGGTTTCAGCCTTCCGGCGCTCAACTTCTGAATTGACCACGCCGGTCAGGGTCACGTGGCCGTTCTCCACGACGACGTGAATCGGCGGATTCACCTGGATCGCGTAGTTCCAGAACAGGGGATCCCGATAGATCTGGCTCGCGATGGCGACCCGCAGTTCATCGTCGAACGTCGAGACTGGAAGCGTCGAGATCTTGTTGTCGACTTCGCGCACGCCAGGGACGCGGGCGACGAGATCGCCAATGTCCGACGCCTTGTGCGGCATCGTCACTTTTCCGGTCAGCGTCACGACGCCATCATGGACCGACCCCTGGACGTCGTCATAGATCGTGTAAAAGACGTACTGCCGCACGCGCCTCGAGACTTCGTTCGCGATCATTTGATCGTCAACGTTCACCTTGATGGCTGAGTCAAAGAGGGGTACCTGCCCCTTCTGCGGCGTCGCGCCGGCGAGCGCCGGCGAGCCAAGAACGGCACAGGCCAGTAGCAAAATCGAGCAAGACTTCAGGACTCGCATGGTCGTTCCTCCTTCCGTTTTGCCCCAGTGTCGGGGCGCTTCGTCAGCATTTGACGGACGACCGGCCCGGCAAGTTCCCGGCCACGACCGTCAGCACCCGCTCTCCCGTACGCCGTGCGTTCGCTCGTCCCGACATGAGACGCGCGAGAGGCCGACCCCCCTGACGATGGGTGGCTGTGAATGTGCGGAGGAGGCATCCAAACGCCCGACAGGTCGTCGGGCGGGGATGCCTCCGGTTGCGGGCTTGGCTACCGAGGCGCGGTCAGGCGCGGGTGCCAGCGCCGCTTTGTAATCGGTCGTGTGGCCTGGCTGGATGTACGCCTGGAACGTGAGCGGCTGAAATCCCGGCTGCC
>DASVIS010000012.1:0-18174 GCA_036381995.1 Vicinamibacterales bacterium
CGTGGCACACCGATTGTCTGCCTCCAGTGCGACGAAGCCGCCTGCGTCGCGGCCTGCCCCTCGGGCGCCCTGCGGCGGAACGGCCGGACGGACGCGATCGATCTGGACCCGCAGCGCCGCATCCGCTGCATCCGCTGCCGCGCATGCGTCGGCGCCTGCCCCTTCGGCAACGTGCTGTGGGACGAGAGCGCGCACCTGGCCGAGAAGTGCGACCTGTGCGGCGGCCAGCCGTGGTGCGTGAAGTTCTGCCCGACCGGCGCGATCACCTTCCGGTCGTTCGATTCCCGTGCCGCATCCTCTCCGACCGCGTGTGAAACCTACTCACCCACTGCCAGGTAGGTATACCCCTCGAGCCCTTCCTCGTACCGCTTCATGAAGCGGCCCGATTCGGCCATCGTGATCCGTTTCTCGCGGAGGGCGGCTTCGACCGACCGGCGCACCCGCGCCACCAGGCTCTCCTTGTCGTACTGCACGTAGGAGAGCACCTCGGCGACGGAGTCTCCCTTGACTACCTTCTCGACGCTGTAGTCGTCGCCGTCGATCTTGACGTGCACCGCGTCGGTGTCGCCGAACAGGTTGTGCAGGTCGCCGAGGATCTCCTGGTACGCGCCGACCAGGAAGGTGGCAATCAGGTACTCCCCGCCGTTCGGGCTGTGCAGTTCGAGGAACCCCTTCACGTCGCGCAGGTCGATGAACTCGTCGATCTTGCCGTCGCTGTCACAGGTGAGGTCCGCGATGATCCCGCGGCGCAGCGGTTCCTTGTTCAGCCGGTGGATCGGGATGGTCGGGAACAGTTGCTTGACCGCCCAGTGATCGGGCATCGACTGGAAGAGCGAGAAGTTGCAGTAGTACGTGTCGCTCAACTGCCGCTCCAGCCCCTCGAGTTCATCCGGCACGTAATCCAGGTCGCGTACGATCTTCAGCAGCTTCTCGCAGGTCGCCCAGAACATCTGCTCCACCTCGGCGCGCGCGTTCAGGTCGAGCACGCCGAGGTTGAAGGCCGTGATCGCCTCCTCCTTGATCTGGAGAACGTCGTGGTAGGTCTCCTGGAAGTTCTTCCGCGACACGCCGCTGTAGGCTTCCCATAGCTGGTGCAGCACGTGGTGGTCGTCGCTGGCTGGCGCCCCGGGCAGGTGGCCGCCGAGGATCTCGTTCGTGGCGAGGACGTTGTACACCAGGACGGAATGGTGCGCGACCAGCGCGCGCCCCGACTCGGTCACGAGGTCGGGATGCGGGACCCCTTTCGCGTTGCACGCCTCGGCCACCTGGCTGACGATGTCGGCTGCGTATTCCTGCAGGGTGTAGTTGACCGACGAGTGGAAGTTGGTCTGGCTGCCGTCGTAGTCCACGCCGAGCCCGCCGCCGCAATCGAGGTAGCGCATGTTGGCGCCCAGCCGGTACAGCTCGACGTAGATGCGGCTCGACTCGCGCAGCGCGTCCTTCACGGCGCGGATGTTCGTGATCTGCGACCCGATGTGGAAATGCAGCATCTGCAGGCAATCGAGCATCCCCACGTCGCGCAGACGGTCCACGGCCGCGACGATCTCGGCCGTGGTCAAACCGAACTTCGAGCGGTCCCCCGTCGACTCCACCCACTTGCCGGCCCCCTTCGTCGAGAGGCGGGCGCGGACGCCGATGACCGGGCGCAGGTCCAGCTCGCCCGCGGCGGCGAGAATTGTCTCCAGCTCTCCCATCCGGTCGATCGTGATCACCACCCGCCGCCCCAGCTTCTGCGCGAGGAGCGCGGTCTCGATGAAGGCGCGGTCCTTGTAGCCGTTGCACAGGATCAGCGCCTCGGGGTTCTCCTGCAACGCCAGCGCCACCAGCAGTTCCGGCTTCGACCCGGCCTCGATCCCGAGGTTGAAGGGGCGGCCGTACTCCATCAGTTCCTCGACGACGTGCCGCTGCTGGTTCACCTTGATCGGGTAGACGCCGCGGAACGCGCCCTTGTATTCGTTGTCGACAATGGCCTGCTGGAAGGCGCCGAACAGCTGGATGAGGCGGGTCCGCAGGATGTCCGAGAATCGGATGAGGATCGGGAGGTTGAGGCCGCGACTGCGGAGGTCGTCCACCAGCTCCTTGAGGTCGATCTTCATGGTCCCCGGCCCGGCGGGCGTCACCGAGACGTTTCCAGCCTCGTTGATCGAGAAGAAATCACGGCCCCACCCGGCGATGTTGTACAGCTCGATCGAGTCCTGGACCGTCCAAGCCCTGAGTTCAGTCTGCAACGTCCTGCCCCCCTGCGGCTCTCCGCCCGTCAAATGCGTGCGACTGAGTTTACAGCGTCAGGGGAGCCGTGAAAAGAAAAGGCTCGCGCCACCGCCCTGTCGGTACAATGACGTGGAAACGGAGGTGCAGCGGTGGCTCTTCACGAACGGTTTGGCGTGTCCATGGATACCGACCGCCTGGTGGCGCAGTTCATGGAGATGGTGCCCGTCGACAGCGAATCTGGCGACGAAGCGCGCTTCATGGCGTGGCTGCTGCCGAGGCTGGAGGAGATCGGCGCTCCGGCGCAACTCGACGCATACGGAAACCTGGTGGCAACGCTGCCGGCGAAGCACAGCACGGCGGATCCGATCCTGCTCTCCTGCCACGGCGACACCGTCAAGCCCGGAAAGGGCATCAGACCCGTCCTGGCGGACGGGGTGGTCCGCTCCAGCGGCGACACCATCCTCGGATCCGACGACAAGGCCGGGATTGCTGAGATGCTGGAGGCGCTTCGCGTCGCGCCCGTGCGGCCGCCGGTCGAGATCGCCATCTCGCGCCAGGAGGAAGTCGGCCTGATCGGCGTGAAGAATCTCGATTTCCGCCTGCTGACGGCGAAGCGCGGCTTCCTTCTCGACAACGACACGCTCGACACGATCATCACAGGAGGCCCGTCGTACTTTGCGATCGACGTGACGGTGAAGGGCAAGGCCGCGCACGCGGGGATGGAGCCGGAAAAGGGGATCAACGCCATCCAGGCGGCGTCGCGCGCCATCGCGGCACTGAAGATTGGCCGCCTGGATCCGGAGACCACCGCCAACGTCGGCATCATTCACGGCGGCATCATCCGCAACGGCGTGCCCGACACCTGCACGTTCGCCGCCGAGTGCCGGAGCCTGTCGCACGACAGGGGCCAGGCCGTCGCGGACGAGATGGTGAGCGTGATCCGGCGACAGGTGACGGCGTCCGGCGCCGAGGTCGGCGTCGAGGTGAACAACCTGTGCCGGGCCTCGATCATCTCGGAGGACGCGTGGACCGTGCGCATCGCGCAGCAGGCACTGGCCGCGCAGGGCATCGCGGCCAAGCCCGCCCTGATGTGCGGCTTCACCGATGCGTCCATCTACAACAACATGGGGATCGAGATGGCCGTCGTCGGCATCGGCGCCCGCCTCGAGCACTCGCTCGACGAGCACATCCACGTGGCGGACATGGAGCGAGCCGTGGCGATGATGGTGGAGATCCTCCGGCTGAGCGCGTGAGGTGCCCCGGCGGGCCGCGACCGGTCCTCCGCGGCGGATCAACCGTGTTGACATCAGGAGTCACGTCTGTGGCGATCTCGCGTGTCGGTGTACTGACGAGCGGCGGCGATGCCTCCGGCATGAACCCGGCGGTGCGGGCCATCGTGCGGACCGCGCTGGACCGGGGGCTCGAGATCTATGGGATCCACGAGGGCTTCTGCGGCCTGATCGAGGGCGGCGATCGCATCCGGCCGATGACCTGGAACTCGGTCGGGGGGATCATCCACCGGGGCGGCACGATCATCGGCACTACGCGGTCTGAAGCATTCATGACGCGTGAGGGACAACTGGCTGCGGCGCGCACGCTGCTCGCGGCCGGGATCGACAGCCTCATCGTCATCGGTGGCGACGGCAGCCTGATGGGCGCCGACGTGTTCCGGCGCGAGTGGCCCAGCCTGCTGGACGAACTGGTCAGCACCGGCGGCATCGGGCTGGAGGTGGCCAGTCGTCATCCCCGCCTCACGGTGGTCGGGATCGCCGGCTCGATCGACAACGACGCGTTCGGAACCGACATGACGATCGGCGCCGACACGGCGCTGCACCGGATCACCGAGGCGATCGACGCGATCAGCAGCACGGCTTCCAGCCATCGGCGGACGTTCGTCGTCGAGGTCATGGGCCGGCACTGCGGCTACCTCGCACTGATGAGCGCGATCGCCACCGGCGCCGACTGGGTGTTCATCCCCGAGTCTCCGCCGGAGTCCGACGACTGGGCAGCGGAAATGGTGTCGGCGCTCAAGGCCGGCCGCGAGGCGGGCCGGCGCGACGCCATGGTCATCCTTGCCGAGGGTGCGACGGATCGGAATGGACGTCCGATCACCAGCGAGCACCTGCGGAAGGTGCTGGAGGCTGGACTGAGCGAGTCCGTCCGGATCACCGTGCTGGGACACGTGCAGCGCGGCGGCGCGCCGAGCGCGTTCGACCGCAACCTCGGCACCATCATGGGCCATGCCGCGGTGAAGACGCTGCTGGCCGGCGCCGCCGACGAAGAGTCACAGGTCATCGGCGTCCGCGGCAACCGCGTGGTCCGGATTCCGCTGCCCGAGTGCGTCTCGAAGACGCGCGAGATCAACAAGCTCCTCGAGGTGCGGGAGTACTCGCGCTCCCTGGAGCTGCGCGGCGACAGCTTCACCACCTCGTTCCGCACGCTGCACACGCTCCTGCGCGCGCTCCCGCATCCCCCGCAGCCTGCCCAGCGACGACTGCGGCTGGCCATCCTGAACGTCGGCGCCCCGGCTCCCGGCATGAACACCGCGGTCAGGGCCGCGGTCCGCATC
This sequence comes from Vicinamibacterales bacterium, assembly GCA_036381995.1. Taxonomy (GTDB): domain Bacteria; phylum Acidobacteriota; class Vicinamibacteria; order Vicinamibacterales; family Fen-181; genus FEN-299. Next base: position 4,781 of record DASVIS010000012.1, read on the forward strand.
GCCATCGACCAGGGCCATGCCGTGTTCGGCGTCCGCCGCGGCTTCCAGGGCCTCATCGACGACGACATGCAGGAAATGGCGTGGATGAGCGTGAACGGCTGGGCGCCCCTCGGCGGATCCGAGCTCGGCACCAATCGTGTCGTGCCGAGCGGCCCCGACTTCTACGCCATCGCGAAGACGATCGAGAAACACCGGATCGAAGGACTGCTGATCATCGGCGGATGGGAAGGCTACCAGGGCGCCTACCGCCTCTTCCAGGAGCGGTCGAACTTCCCGGCCTTCGGAGTGGCGATGGTCTGCCTGCCGGCCACGATCGACAACAACCTGCCGGGTACCGAGCTGAGCATCGGGGCGGACACCGCGCTCAACAGCATCGTGACCGTCGTCGACAAGATCAAGCAGTCGGCCGTCGCCGAACGCCGCTGCTACATCGTGGAGGTGATGGGCCGCCGGTGCGGCTATCTCGCCCTGATGAGCGGCCTGGCCACCGGAGCGGAACGCGTCTACCTGCACGAAGAAGGCGTCACACTGAGAGCGATGGAGAAGGACCTGGACCTACTGATCCGGGGGTTCCGGGAAGGCAAGCGGCTGGGCCTCGTCATCCGCAACGAGAACGCCAACCCGACGTACGACACGGCGTTCATGTCCGCCCTGTTCGAGGAGGAGAGCGGCGGCGCGTTCGACGTCCGCGAGAGCATCCTCGGTCACCTGCAGCAGGGAGGCGACCCGTCGCCGTTCGACCGGATTCAGGCGACCAGACTCGGAAGGCGGTCGGTAGGCTTCCTGATCCAGGAGGCCGCCAAGGAGCGACCGGCGGGATCGTTCATCGGGATGGTCGCCGGCAAGGTCCAGTTCCATCCGCTCGAGGACCTGCCGCGGATGATGGACGAACCGAACCGCCGGCCCAAGTCCCAGTGGTGGCTCGGACTGCGCACGATCAACAACGCGCTCGCCCGCTGGGGGCCGGATACGACTCCCCCCCCCGAGCGCGAGGACGAGACGCAGGGCTGACGCCCCGCCCCACGCGCTTGCGGGGATCCTGCGGGCCATGCCGCACGTCGCAAGACTTGTCTACCGTCCCGGGTGGTACTGCCGCTCGATATGGCCCTCGAGTTGCGGGCGGTAGAAGTAGACCTCCCGCAGATCGCCGGTGCTGTAGCGCCTCGCTTGATCGTTGAAGTGAGGCGACGCGGGATCGCCGCTCTGCCCGCCGGCCGTGACCGCCCTCGCTCGAACGCGGTCGCCGAACTCGACCACGGCCACGAAGCTGTTGCCGCTGGTCCCGTACATCTTCCTGGTGCCCTTGTAGGTGCGCGCGCTGAAGGCCGCGAGCGATCCCCAACGGGACGAGGTGAAGCCCACCGGGATGCTGGGCCCCGCGTCGTTGAACGGCTGGACGATATCGCCATTCAGGCGCTGGTAGCGGTTGATCTCGCCCCACGGCGTCTTCCAGGTGCCGAAGTCGTTCGCCAGCCTGTCGCAGGCGGCCGACAGCGCCTGGAGCAGCGGCTCGGGCGCAGCCTTGTTCACGATATAGTCCTCGGCGGAGACGCCCGCCTTGCGCGCATCCTCGCCCACTCTCCGCGCGATCTCCTCGCCCCAGTAGACCGCCAGGGCTGTCGGAACGGAAGTCTCGGCCCAGCGGAGATCCCAGCCGCGCAGCGCCTCGATCGGCTCGGACACCTTCGCCTTCAGCGCATCGCCCGCCGGCGTCCGATCCCAGGCCTTCAGGAGCGCCGGGATCGTACCCTGGAATGCCGTCAGGTAGCTGTCGTAGGCGGCTCCAACGAGCGAGTCGAGCGTGAAGCCCTTCTTGTTCTCCAGGACCCTGATCGCGTGGAGGCCCCGCGGACTCTCGCCGCCGCTATCCACATAGACCGGGTAATCGGCCTTCTTCGGGCTGCTCGGGCCGGCCGCCGACCAGGGCCAGTTGTTGGTGTTGTAGAGCCAGCCACTCGCCGGGTTGACCAGCTTCGGCGTCTCGTCCACCGACAGCAGCCCGTTCCACTCCGTGGCCGGATCGCTGCCGTCGACCGGCTTGGTCCAGTCGAATCTCGTGTCGCGCCTCGGGATGAAGTTGGCGTGAAAGTAGGCGATAGTGCCGTCGGCATCCGCGAAGATCGTGTTGTTCGACGAGTTGGTGTGCAGCTCCATCGTCTCGCGGAAGGCCTTGTAGCTTTTCGCCTTGGTTCGGCTGTAGGACTGGATCAGGGCCTTCAGCGGCTCCTGCATCAGCCTGACGCTCACCCACTTGCCATCGACCTGCCGGACGACCGGACCGTGATGGGTCCGGTAGATGGTAAAGTCCTTCCGGGCCATGCCGGTCGCGGTCTTGTAGGGCACGGTGATCACCTGGGTCTTCACCGGGCGCTCCTCGGTCCCGTAGCGATAGTAGAACGCGTCGCCCTTCTTCACGACCGTCTCGAGATACTGATCGGTGTCGTCCACGGCGCTCGTCGTATGCATCCAGCCGGCGCGTTCGTTGAACCCCTGGTAGACGAAGAACTGCCCCCACGTCAGCGCGCCGTACGCGTTGAGCCCCTCGTCGCTCACCATCTGCGCTTCGGCGCGGAAGAAGAAAGACGTGTGCGGATTGATGAGCAGTAGCGCGTGGCCTGAGGCCGTGTTCGCCGGCGCGATGGCGATGCCGTTCGACCCGGACGGTTCGGCGTCGCCGCTGTCGGGCTGGCCTGGCGGCAGGGTCTTCGGGCCGGCGCCGTACATCGCCTCGAGCTGATTCACGTTGATCTTCTCGATGTCGCCCCCAATGCTGCCCTCGCTAAAGGTGAGCGCCATCCACGGCTCGAACCGCGTGATCACCCGCGGCGTCGTCTTGGGGTGGGTGTAGAGGTAGTAGTTCAGGCCGTCGGCGTAGGCGTCCATCAAGGCCTTGAGCCACGCGGGGCTCTTCTCGTACTGCGCCTTCATCTCTACCGGATCGATGAACAGCTTCATGCGAAGATCCCGGTAGATCGCCGACTGGCCCTCGGCTTCCGCCAGGCGCCCCATCGAGTTGAGATAGTTGGTCTCGACCCGGTTGAAGTCGTCCTCGGCCTGGGCGTACATCACGCCGAACACGGCATCCGCATCCGTCTTCCCGTACACGTGCGGAATGCCCCAGCTATCGCGAATGACGGTGACGTTCTGGGCCTGGCGCTCCCAGGAAGCGACGCTCGAAGCAGGAGCCGAGCCCTGCTCCAGCCGCCCCTTGTCCTGGGCAGCCTGCAATGCGAACGCTGCGCAGACGACGGCGAGGACGATCGCGAATTTCTTCATAAGTTCCCCTGGGGCACTGGAATGATATCGAGAGTGAGGGGGGCCGATACTGCCGGATGGCCGCAGGCCAGGGAGCCCACCAATCGCTCAAAGGGAATTGTGCCACATCCTGACGTCGGAGTGGCCGATCGCATTCTCACAGGCCCGCGAGCCTTGGTGCTGGTGCCGGCGCGCATGTGAGAATGGTCCGAGGGCGTCGCCACCTGCTCGAATCTCCAGCACGTCGAGGTGACGACGGGCGGGCACGTCGAGTGAGCTTGCGTGGAGCCTCAGGGGACCGGGCGGGGGATGGAGACAATGGCCCTGAGGAGCCGAGCCCGGGCGACACTCGAAATCGCGCTTGACTTGCGGGCACGTTTCGGTAAAAAGTGCTCGCGCGTACGCGATGTTGACACCGCTCGAAGCGATCGCCGGATTGTGGATACTGGCTGCGCCGACCTGGGGCGCGGCTTCGCCTCCTCTTTCTCCGCCTGCCGACTTGAAGACCGCGTCCGCAGCGGCCAGGTCCGCGGACACCCCGGCGGCGCTCCTCGAACTGACCGACGAAGAGTTGCTGGCGCGGATCGAAGCCGATCCTGCCTCTCTCGGTTCGCTGTCGATCGGCAGGCCGAGCAGCGCGACGTTGTTCAACGGCGTGGCCCTGCCGGCCAATCCTCGCTGGGAGATCGCGCCGAACGCCGATTCGTGGGGCACGTCCGAGACGATCGCGGCCATCCAGGCCGCCGTCGATACAGTCCACGAGTTGTTCCCCGATACGCCTCCCATCGTGATTGGGGACATCAGCGCGCCGGGTGGTGGACGCCTGAAGCGCCATGTGACGCATCAGGGCGGTCGGGACGTGGATTTCGGGTTCTACTACAAGACCGGGAAGGGTACGTGGTTCGCCCGCGGCACGCCGGCCAATCTGGACCTGCCGCGGAACTGGGCCCTGGTCCGTGCGCTCGTGACGCGCACCGATGTCGAGACCATCCTGCTCGACACCCGAATCCAGCGAGTGCTCTACCAGTATGCGTTGGGCCTCGGTGAAGCCAAGGACTGGCTCGATCGCGTCTTCCAGTTCTCCAGGGGATCCTCCGAGTCGATCATCCGCCACGTGGCCGGGCACCAGACCCACTATCACGTGCGCTTCTACAGTTCGGTGGCTCAGGAACTGGGGCGGAGGGCGCACCCCCTCCTCGTCCAGTTGAACATCATGAGCCCGCCGGTGTACACGGTGTCGCACGTCGTCCGATCAGGGCAGACACTGGGTCACCTTGCCGCAGGCTACGGCACGTCGGTTCGGGCGATCATGCAGGCCAACGGCATTCGCACGACGCAGCTTCGCGTCGGCCGCGCCTACCGGATTCCGGTGCGCGGCGCCGCGGCTCCGCCCACTCAACCGATTGTCGTTCCGCACCGGCTCCTGCCCACGCACACGCCCGACGCGATGCAGGCCGTGGACTGGCCGACCCCCGACTCTCTGTACGGAACCCCCTCCGAACGGTAACGCTTCCGATTCGCTGACGCTGGGATTCACCGCTCGCCGAAACTCCGCACGACAGAACGGAACCGCTGGCTCCGGCACCCTTCCGGTGGGAACCGATCGCCAGCAGCGAGTTGGCGATGGTGGTGGCAGGCGTTACGCCAGGTGCGCGTGCGCCTCCTCGAGCATGTCCTGGATGGGGATGTTCTGGGGACACCTCGGCTCGCATTCGCCGCAGTGCGCGCACTGGTCGGCACCATGCCCGCCGGCCATGACCCAGAACTTGTAGATGGCCGAGGCCGTCTTGCGCGCGTCGAACATCGCGCTGCTGTTGTAATTGGACAGAACGTCGGGAATTGCCACGCCGCTCGGACACGGCAGGCAGTAGCCGCACGTCGTACAGTTGACCTTCATCCTCGCGCGGAAGAAATCTCGCACTTCGCCGACGAGCGACAGTTCCTCCGGGCTCAGGCCGTGAGCGCGCGCCGTTTCGGCCGAGGCGAGGTTCTCCTCGAGTTGCTCGGGCGCATTCATCCCCGACAGGGCCGTGATCACCTCGGGGTGATCCCAGACCCACCGCAGCGCCCATTCCGCCGGTAGACGCCGCTCGGCCGCACGCGCCCACATCGCGGTGACCGCGTCGGGCCCTTTGACGGCCAGGGCCCCACCCCGCAGCGGCTCCATCGCGAACACGCCGACGCGCCGTTCCGCGGCGTGGCGGAGCCCGGCGGTGCCTGCCTGGTACTCTTCATCCATGAAGTTGTACTGGATCTGGCAGAAGTCCCAGTCGTAGCCGTCCGCGATGGTGGTGAACGCGCCGGGCGATCCGTGGAACGAGAAGCCGATGTACCGGATACGGCCATCCGCGCGGGCTCGCTCGACGGCGTCGAGGCCTCGCAGGCGCTGGACGACTTCCCATCGTTCGGCGGACAGGCCGTGGAAGAGATAGAAGTCGATCCGTTCGGTGTCGAGGCGCTGCAGTTGTTCGTCGAGCAACCGCTCCCAGTCCGCCTCCGTCTTCACCAGCCAGGTCGGCAGCTTGGTCGCCAGGTGCACCATGTCGCGCAAGCCGCCTTTCAACACGCGCCCCACGAACGGCTCGCTCTGGCCGTTGTGATAGGAATACCCCGTGTCGAGGTAGGTGACACCGCGTGAGATGGCGGATCGAATGAGCGCGGAGGCACGTTCCTCGTCGATGTGCCCGCTGTCACGATCGACAACCGGCAACCGCATGCAACCGAAGCCGAGGACCGGCAGCAGGATCTCTGGATGCTTGGGCAACGACCGATACTGCACGTGGGCTCCTTGGTCGTGAGAGGGCGGACGGCATTATAAGCCCTCGAGAGGTCTATACTGAGCCACCGGGAAGAAGGAGGACTCATGCGCGCTATCCGTCTCGCCGCGATCGTTCTTGGCCTGACCACGCTTGCGGCGGTTGCGCTGGCGGGCCCCGTTGTCCACACCTTCTCGATCGTCGCTCGCGATCCGAAGACAGGCGAGATGGGTGTCGCGGTCCAGTCGCACTGGTTCTCGGTCGGCTCGATCGTCACGTGGGGCGAAGCCGGCGTGGGCGTCGTCGCGACCCAGTCGATCGTCGACCCGGGCTACGGCGGAAAGGGGCTCGACTTGATGCGGCGCGGCGCCAGCGCGCCCGAGGCGCTGAAGCAGTTGCTCGCGGCCGACGCCGAGCGCGAAGTGCGCCAGGTCGCCATGCTCGACGCGCAGGGCCGTGTCTTTGCGCACACGGGGAAGCTGTGCATTGCGGAGGCGGGGCACAAGGTGGGCGCGGGCTATTCGGTCCAGGCGAACATCATGGCGAACGATCGTGTCTGGCCGGCGATGGCCGCGGCGTTCGAGCACGCCACCGGCGACCTCGCGGATCGGATGCTCGCCGCGCTCGATGCCGCGCAGGCGGCGGGCGGCGATCTGCGCGGACGGCAGGCGGCCGCCATCCTGATCGTGGGACCGAAGTCGACCGGCCGTCCGTGGGCGGGCGCCGATCGGATCTTCGACCTGCGTGTCGAGGACAATCCCGAGCCCCTCGTGGAACTGCGGCGCCTGGTCCGGCTGCAGCGGGCATACGGTCACGCCAACCACGGCGACGAACTCGTCAGCCAGAAGAAGATCGACGAGGCGCTGAAGGAGTATGCGGCAGCCGCGGTGCTCGCGCCGGAGATCCTGGAGTTGCCGTTCTGGCAGGCGATCACGCTCGTGTCGGTCGGCCGCGAGGCCGAGGCGACGCCCATGCTGAAGCGTGTCCTGGCGAAGGAGCCATGGTGGGCGGACCTGATTCCACGCCTCCCCGCCGCCAACCAACTGCCCAACGATCCGGCGTTGATCAAGCGCCTGGTCGCGCTGCGCCCGTCGAAGTGACGCGTACCTATACCCAAGCTCGCTCGAGTTGACGAAGAGATGGTGTTCCCGAGGTAGTGCTCGAAATGGCGGGTGGCGCCGGGCGGGTCCCGTCGCCGGGAAGGCAGGGTGTCCGCTCACGCCCGTGTTACGATTCCCGTGGCGTCTGAGCGCCGGGCTCAGGTGACAGAAGGGGCTGCGGGACAGTGAACGTGAACTCGGCCCACGCGCCTTCCTGCGACGTCGCGCCCACGCGGCCACCGTGCAGCCGGACGATCCGCCAGGACGTATAGAGCCCGACGCCGGTGCCCTTGCGCTTCCTGAGTTCCGGCGTGTCGAGCCGCGAGAACCTGCGGAACAGCCGCCCTCGCTGACTCGCCGGGAATCCCGGCCCCTCGTTCCAGACCGCGACCGCGAAGCGATCTGGCGCCCGTTCGACCGAGACGCGCACGATCCCGCCGTCACGTCCGTACTTGACGGCATTGCCCAGGAAGTTCACCGCGACGATCTTCAGCAGGTCCGGGTCGCACGTCGCCAGCGCAGGCTGGTCCGGGTACTTCCGCTCCACGCGCATCTTCTTCTCGTCGGCCTGCGGCGCCACGATGTCGCACGCGGGCTCGACGATGTCCTTCACGAGGTCGACCGACGACTTCGGGCGGATCGTCAACTCCCCGTCCTCGATCCGTGCGAGGTCGAGGTACTCACGAATGAGGTTGAGCAGGTAGTCCGCCTTCGTCCGCATCCGGCCGAGACGGACGCGTTGCTCCGGAGCCATTTCGCCGAGATAGCCGCCATCGAGGACCGAAACGTCCGCCATGATCGACGCCAGGGGACTCTTCAGCTCGTGGCTGACGAACCCGAGCATCTCGAAGTAGGCCTTGTTGGCTTGTGCCAGCTGTTCGATCCGACTCGCCTTCTCCACCGCCTGGCTGAGTCGTTCGGCCATCGCCTGGTGCAGCCGGACGTGGTGCTCGGTATAGGCGTGCGGGCGCGTGGCGCTGAAGAACAGCATGCCGGCGATTCGGCCGTCCACCACGAGCGGACAGGTCATGCTCGACCGCACGCCCTCGCGGACCAGCAGCCGCGTGGACGCACTCGATGGGTGGTTCGCCAGATAACGTTCCAGATCGTCGATGATGCGGGGCCGGCCGCTGCGGAGCACCGTTTCGAGAGAGCTTCCGTTCAGATCCTCCGCGTACCCCTTCGTGAGCAGCAGTGGTTCGTAGCTGGCCTTGGTGTAGTGCGCGACGAGGCGGGCGCCGTCCTCTTCGAGGAACGAGACGCCAATGCGATCGGCGACGAGAATCGGCTGCACCGCGTCGAACAGGAAGTCCACCAGCTGTTCGAGCGATTCCTGGGCCGCGATCTTCTGGTTGATGCGGTCGAGGACCTGCTGCTCTTCCGGCGAGAACACCGCTGATTCGTCGGAGGAACCGGCCGGGGCGACGTAGCGAAGGGCTGGGAAATCGACAGGAATCATGTGCGGAGTCCACCTCGCCGCCGGGCTAGAACCGCACGCCGGGCGCGATCAGGAACTGCTTGCGATTGCCGAGGCCGACCTCTGTTGTCACGACGAATCGCGACGTGAACTCGAAGTTGGCGCCGAGCAGGGCGTCCCACGGGCCCTGCGGCGTCACGGTCAGCGAGAAGTCTGGGTTCAGTGCCGGGATCAGCCCGGTCCCCGTCAACGGGCCGTGGATGTTCTCGTTGAACGCCCCCACGTAGATGGCCGTGCGGACTTTCCCGAGGTTCGTCCTCACGCCCGCCTGGATGCGCTGCGCCGTCGGCCATGGACTCAGGATCGACACGAGCATCGTCACGACAATGACAAGACGCAACGAGCTCAGTGATCTTGAACTGCGCGGATCCCGTGGGCATGGCGCAACCATCGGTGGCCTCCTGCATTGGCGCGGTTGTCCGCACGACATGTCGTGTTGAGCCACCACTCTACCATAGGCGCCCGAGCCGCAAATCGTGTCGGCCCGCGTCACCGCCCGGCTGTGCTACCCTGCTTCCCGGGCTCTCCACGACGACCTCGAAACGCGGGGGGCCGCTTCGTCCATGTCCCTCGGGCCACGTTGGCAGGCCGGCCGCTGGTTTTGTCAGATTGGAGGTCGCGATGGTCCCGCTCGCGTCGCTGTGGCTGCCGATTCTCGTCTCCGCCGTCATCGTATTCGGAGCCAGCTCCATCCTGCACATGGTGCTGCCGATCCATCGGTCGGATTACCGGAAGCTGCCGTCCGAGGATGCCGTGATGGACGCGCTGCGGAAGTTCAACATCCCGCCCGGCGACTACCTGGTGCCGTGCGCGGGCACGCCGAAGGAGATGAACGCCCCGGGCTTCGTCGAAAAGATGACGAAGGGCCCCGTCGCCCTGATGACGGTGATGAGGACCGGGCGTTCGTCGATGGCCGTGCCGCTGGCGCAGTGGTTCGTCTACTGCGTGGTGGTCGGGGTGTTCGCCGGGTACATCGCGGGACGCGCGCTGCCCCCGGGCGCGCGCTACCTGTCCGTGTTCCGGTTCGCGGGCTGCACGGCGTTCGTCGGCTACGCGCTGGCGCTCTGGCAGAACACGATCTGGTTCAAGCGCCACTGGACCGTCACCTTGAAGTCCACGATCGACGGCCTGATCTACGGCCTGCTGACGGCAGGCACGTTCGGCTGGCTTTGGCCGTAGCGCTCGAGGAGGTATCGCCGTGACGAAGAGCACACGGTTGGGCCTGACCGTGCTCGGTGTCCTGGTCGCCATCGGTCTTCAGGCGCAACCACAACAGCCGGTCCCGTTGCCGCCGATCCCGACATCGCTCGGCACGATGCCAGGCGTGAACGACGTGACGGCGCGCGGCGAGATGCCCGACGTCCTGGTGATGAACGACGGGCGGAGGGTCACGACGTCAGCCCAGTGGGGCCGGCGCCGCGACGAGTTGAAGCGTCTCCTCTCGTACTACGCGGTCGGCCTGGTGCCGCCCGCGCCAGGCAATGTCACCGGCACGGTGCTGACGTCGCGGTCCCTCGGGAACGGGGCGATCTCGTATCAGCTCGTGCACCTCGCGTTCGGTCCCGGAAAGACGCTCGGATTCGACGTGGCCGTGTTCGTGCCGGCCGGCGCCAGGCGCCCCGTCCCCACCGTGATCTTTCCGTCGTTTGGTCTCACCCCCGGCGGCACGCCGCTGCCGACGATGCTCCGGGTCCCCGAACAGGGCAAGGGCCTCGACGCGCTCGCCCTCCCACTCGGCGACCCGTCCGTGCGAATTGCCGCGGCCGCCATCGCAGCAGGGGCCGGCACCCAGGCGCCCCCGGTGCTGCTCGACCAGGCAGGCAATCCGGAACAGGCGGCCAGGACCTACGCCGACCTGTTCCGGCGCGGCTACGCGCTGGTCACCTACCATTACCAGGACACGGGCGAGGACACGATTCGGCGGAACGACGATGGCAGCTGGGCGTTCCGGAACACGCGCTTCTTCCCAGCATACCCGGGCTACGACTGGGGCCTGCTCGGGGCCTGGGCCTGGGGCATCTCGCGGGTCGCGGACTACCTCGAGGCGCAGCCGTTCGCCGATCGGACGAAGCTCGTCGCCGTCGGCCACTCGCGGATCGGCAAGGCGGTCCTCGTGGCCGGTGCGTTCGACGAGCGCCTCGCAGTGGTGGCGCCCGCCGGAAGCGGCGCGGGTGGCACGGGCGCGTACCGCTTCAACGGGGCCGCGTACGGCGCGCGCGAAGGGCTGGACGACATGATGCGAAAGTACCCGAACTGGTTCTCGCCGCATTTGCGCGAGTTCGCCGGTCACGTCTACCGCCTGCCGTTCGATCAGCACTGGTTCATGGCGCTGGCCGCGCCGCGCGCCTTCATCTCGCTCGAGGGCACCGGGGATGAGAACTGCCTGGCGAGTGCTGTGAAGCAGACACGCGACGGCGCGATGCCCGCGTATGCGCTCCTGAAGTTGGAGGGTCGATTGGGCGTGAACTACGCACCCCATCGACACGCGCTCACGACGGAGGACTGGACGGCGCTCCTGGACTTTGCCGACCAGCAGCTTCGCGGCCTGAAGGTGGACCGACGGTTCGACCAGTTCCCGGCCGCGCCCGCGCCGGGGTCGGATGTGGCAGGCGTCTCGGCCCCGCCCGGGCACCAGCTCTCACTGGACGTGCGCGACGCCGGCGCGAGGGGCGACGGCACGACCAAGGACACGCGGGCGATTCAGTCGGCGCTGGACCGGGTGGCCGCGGCCGGCGGCGGCGAGGTCGTGGTGCCTGCCGGCACGTACGTCTCCGGCAGCCTGGTGCTGAAGTCGAACACGACCTTGCGGCTCGAGAAGGACGCGACGCTGCGCGGTAGCCCGGACCTCGAGGACTACCCGCAGACGAAGGTGCGTTGGGAAGGACGCTGGGTCGATGGTCGGCGCGCGCTCGTCTCCGCTCAGGACGCGGAGCACATCGCCATCGCCGGCCCGGGCCACATTGCCGGCCACCCGGTGGTCGGCACGAGGCGAATGCCGAACCGCGCCGTGCTCATCGAAACGGTCAATTGCCGCGATGTCCGCCTCGAGGACTTCTCTGCCGAACACACCGACATGTGGTCGATCCACCCGGTCTATTGCGAGAACGTCGTGGCTCGCCGCCTCACGATTCGCAGCACCGGCGGTGACGGCATCGACGTGGACTCGTGCCGGCACGTCGTCATCGACTCCTGCGACATCGACACGGGTGATGACGCGATTGCGATCAAGTCGGGGCGCGGGATGGAAGGCTATCGGCTGGCCCGGCCCACCGAGGACGTCCTGATTTCGAACTGCCGGCTTGGCGACAGCCGGTTCGCGGTGATCGGCATCGGCAGCGAGACGTCGGGCGGGATTCGAAATGTGCGCATCGAGCACGTCACGTTCACCCACGCGAAGACGTACGCGGTCTACATCAAGAGCCGGCCGGGCCGCGGCGCCAACATCGAGGAGATCGTCGGACGCGACCTCGACGTGTCGAATGCGGAGGGCTTCCTGCGGTTCAACCTGACGAACAGCGGTCTGCAGGATCCCGAGCCGGTGCCGGGCGACGAAGGCATCCCGCGAACGAGGAACTTCCGATTCGAGGACGTCCGGATCAAGGGCGGCACGCTGGTGGACGGGGCCCCGGTGCCGCCGGAACAACCACTGGATGGCCTGGCGCTGATCCGGATCAGCGGGAAAGCTGAGAAGGGCATCACGCTGGCAAACGTCCGGAACGCGGATCTGCAGGACATCACGGTGACGGGCGTGATCGGCCCTCTGCTCTCGATCAGCAACGTCACCGGTAAGGGCCTGGAGAAATTGGGGCCTGTTACTGCCCCGGGAAGATCAGCGGCAGGCCGTTCTTCGGGCTCCCGATGATCACGACCTTCGAATTCGGGCTCTTGGCCACTTCGATCGTCGCCTCGATCCCCTTCCACTCGAGGAGCTGCTGGCTGATGCCCTGGCTCACCGTCCGCTGGAAGTCCGAGATCCCCTGAGCCTCGATCCGCTTGCGCTCGGCCTCCTGGCGCTCCTTCTGCAGGACGAAGTTCATCCGCTGCGCATCCTGATCGGCCTGCTGCTTGGCCTCGATCGCGTTCTTCAACGTCACCGGCAGCTTGATGTCGCGCAGCAGCACGTTCTCGATGACGAGGCCGTACGGCTCGAGGGACTTCTTCATCTGCGCGAGCATCTGCTGCGACACCTGTTCGCGCCCCTCGCTGTACAACGCGCTGGCGGTGTGGGCGGCCGTGACGTCGCGCATCACCGACCTGAAGTTCGGGGTCACGACCACGTCCTGGTACTCGGGCCCGATCTTCTGCAACACGTCGTTGGCGCGACTCGAGTCGAGGCGGAAGAGCAGCGAGGCTTCGAGCTGGACCAGCAACCCCTCGCTCGACGGCACTTCGGCGGTCTCCTTGGCCTGCTGGGTGCGGACCGACAGCTTCGTCACGCGCTTCATCGGGTTGATGAGATGAATGCCTTCATCGAGCCGCTCGCCGGTCACGCGCCCGAACAGCGTCATGACCCCGACGTGCCCGGTGTCAACCGCGGTCACCGAACAGGCGCCGAGAATCCCCAGCAGGAACAGGGCGATGAGGATGACGCCGCTTCGCGCGATCGACTGCTTCGACGGGACGAGAATCTCATACGGCACGGGATGCCTCCTCGAGAATGCCGAGCATTGATTGAGTGACGGCCGGAGCATACCACGCACCAGACGACGCACTACGCGACAGGGTGCGGTTTGGCCGGGGCGGGGTATACTCCCCCCAATTCTCAGGAGATCACCCATGTCCATCCGCCGCTTCGCTCTCGTCATC
>DASVIS010000013.1:0-9209 GCA_036381995.1 Vicinamibacterales bacterium
CGAGGGCGCCGAACAGGTCTTCGGCATCGAACCACCCGCCGACCGTCATCACCGCCGGCTTGATGTTCCTGAGATGGGGCCGCAGGTTCCGCGCCTGCCAGAACGCGTCGTAGGTCTCGTGCGCCATCAGGTCGTTCCAAAACTGCACCTGCCCGTGGAAGTAGCGGTCGTTGGCGTGCGACAGCGGCCCGAGCGTCAGGTAGAACTGGAAGCCATCCAGCGTGCCGTAGTCGAAGCGTGCCACGCCCTGAGTCGTCGGCCTCGGCCGCGGCCACCCGAAGCCGGAGAAGAAGCCGAACGCGTGCGGCAGGTAGAAGGCGCCGTTGTGATGAAAGTCGTCGCCGATGAACCAGTCGGTGATCGGCGCCTGAGGCGAGGCCGCCTTGAGCGCCGGGTGCGCGTCGATCATGCCGATGGCCGTGTAGAAGCCGGGGTAGGAAATCCCATAGAGTCCCACCTTGCCGTTGTTGTTCGCGACGTGCTTCACCAGCCAGTCGATCGTGTCGTACGTGTCGGTGGTCTCGTCGGTGTCCGAGGGGCCGGCCTTCGCGGGCTTGTAGGGCCGCATGTCCACGAAGTCGCCCTCCGACATCAGGCGCCCGCGGACGTCCTGGTAGACGAAGATATAGCCGTCGTGCATGAAGAGATCGGACGGCCCGAGGCTCGGCTTGTAGTTGTCGGATCCGTAGGGCGCCACGCTGTACGGCGTTCGCGTCAACAGGATCGGGTAGGCCTGGGACCCGTCCTTCGGCACATAGACGGCCGTGAACAGCTTCTTGCCATCCCGCATCGTGATTTCGTACTCGGACTTGGTATAGTGGGCCCGGGCGTAGTCCGGCGCCTGGCCGGCCGGCGCGACGCGCAGCCCCAGCACGACCAGCGCCGCCAGGACGATCGGCCAGGCGGCCCGACGCAGTATGGATCTCATCGCGATCTCCCATCGAGGTTGCCGATGGGCCGGATAGCCCGCCGTCACCGGCCCATCAATGGTCCGAGCTGTCCCGAGATGCTAACATAGGCACTCGTTTTCGGCCGTCCCTCTATCCTCTCTCCATTCCCGTCCCGGTCGGACGCTGGTGGAGCGATCAACATGACCAGTGATTCGCCCGCGGCGGACCGCCGCGAGTTCATGCTTCGTGTCCTTCGCCTTGGCGGCCTGAGCGCAGCCACGCTTGGCGCGGGTGCGTGGCTCCACGTCAGGAGTCAACGGCCGAGAGATTCCGAAGTCCTCGTCGCGGACCGTCGGACCGGAGTGCCGGCTGACCCCAGCCTTCCCGAGATGGTGGTCGTCCAGGGCGAATCGCCCGAGGCGCTCGTCCGCCGCGCGGTCGAGGCACTGGGCGGCATGCGCCGGTTCATCGCGCGTGGGGACGTCGTCGTCGTGAAGCCGAACATCGGCTGGGACCGCGCCCCCGAGCAGGGGGCCAACACGAACCCCGCGCTCGTGGCGGAAGTCGTGCGGCTGTGCCAGGATGCCGGCGCCCGCACGGTGATCGTCACCGACATGAGCTGCAACGACCCGCGCATCTGCTTCGAGCGGAGCGGCATTGCGGCGGCGGCGCGCGCGGCCGGCGCGCACGTGATCGTCCCCGACGAACGGCGGTTCAAACAGGTCAACCTCGGCGGCGAGGTCCTCACCACGTGGCCGGTCCTCGAGCCGTTCCTGACCGCGGACAAGATCATCAACGTCCCCATCGCCAAGCATCACAGCCTGACCGGGTGCACGCTCGGCATGAAGAACTTCTACGGCATCATCGGGGGCCAGCGAAGCCGGCTCCACCAGCGGATCAACGAGAGCCTGGTGGACCTCACCGCGTTCGCGCGGCCGACGCTGACCATCCTGGATGCCTACCGGGTCCTGATGCGTGGAGGACCGACCGGCGGCAGCCTCGCGGACGTCGAGTTCAAGAAGACGCTCATCGCCGGGACGGACCCGGTGGCACTCGATTCGTACGCCGCCAAGGCGTGGTGGGACCTCGACTACCAGCGGCTTCCCTTCCTCCGCATCGCGCAGGCCCGGGGGCTGGGGAAGATGAACTTCGAGGAAGTCAGAACCAAGATGCTGACGGTTTAGAACGGAGAATGCGCTTCGTGTCCCAGTCCACCCTGTCCCGAGTCCGCCGCCTGTCGCAGGTCGTGTTCCTCGCGGCGTTCTTCTTCCTGCTGTTCAGGTCGGAGTTCACCGGCTCGTTCCGCGGTTGGACTGGGCAGGTGCGGCTTCCGTGGCCCGTGTCGATCTTCCTCCAGGCCGACCCGCTGGCGGCCGTCACCAGCGCCATTTCGACGCACGCCCTGTATCGCGAACTGTGGTGGAGCCTGGCGATCCTCGTGCCGACTTTCTTCCTCGGCCGCTTCTTCTGCGGCTGGATCTGCCCGCTCGGCACGCTGAACCACTTCTTCAGCAGCCTCCGCTCGGAGAAGAAGCGCGGGAAGGCGCTGCTCGAGTCGAACCGCTACAAACCCTGGCAGGCGGTCAAGTACTACGTGCTGGCCGCGGTGCTCGTGTCGGCGGTGTTCGGCTCATTGCTGGCCGGCCTCGTCGATCCGATCCCCTTGACGGTTCGTTCACTCGCGCTCTCGGTTCTGCCCGGCCTCGACTACACGTCGGGCGCGCTGCTCGACGCGTGGTATCAGAGTCCGTGGCGCCCGGTCCGCTTCGGGGCAGACGTCGCACAATTCTTGCTGCAGGGCACACTCGTCAGCTTCCGGCAGCCACACTTCCGGCAGGCGTTCTTCCTGGGCGCCATCTTCATCGGCCTGCTGGCGCTCAACCTGCGCGTCACCCGCTTCTGGTGCCGCGCGGTCTGCCCGCTCGGCGCGCTGCTCGGCCTGGCGTCGCGGTGGTCCCTCGTGCACCTGCGAAAGGACCCGAGCCGCTGCGACAACTGCAACCGCTGCCTGCTGCACTGCCAGGGCGGCGACGATCCGATCCCGGGACCAAAGTGGCGAAAGGCCGAGTGCCATCTCTGCCTGAACTGCGTGGGCGACTGCCCGACGAGCGGCATCGCGTTCAGCGTCGGCGCGGTACGCTCGGTCGCCACGACCATCGACGCGCCGCAGATCCAGCGGCGCAAACTCCTCACTTCCGTCGCAGCCGGGGCGGCTCTGGTGCCGCTGCTCCGGTCAACGACGGGCCTCCAGGTCGAAGCCGACTCGCGCCTGATCCGACCGCCGGGCGCGCTCGACGAACTGCACTTCCTCGAGCGCTGCATCCGCTGCGGCGAGTGCATGAAGGTGTGCCCGAACAACGCGCTGCATCCGACCTTCATGGAAGGGGGTCTCGAAGCGATCTGGACGCCGGTCCTCGTCCCGCGGGTTGGCTACTGTGAGCCCAACTGCGTGCTGTGCAGCCAGGTGTGCCCGACCGGAGCCATCTGGGAAATCACCGAAGCCGAGAAGCTCGGGCGCCCGCTCGGTGCGTCCAACACGCGTCCGGCGCCTCGGCCCGCAACCGGCGAGGCGGCTCCTCCGTCCAGGCCAGTGGGCCCTGCGTCGCCCGAGGCGAACAACCCGATCAAGATCGGCACCGCCTTCTACGACCAGGGCCGCTGCCTCCCCTGGGCCATGGCCACCGACTGCATCGTCTGCGAAGAGTGGTGCCCGACGTCGCCGAAGGCGATCTTCCTGCTCAACGCCGACGTGGTGGATTCCGATGGAAGCACGAAGTCGGTGCGGCGGCCGCAGATGGACGCCAAGCGCTGCATCGGGTGCGGCGCCTGCGAATTCGCGTGCCCGGTCAAGGACCGGCCGGCGGTGTACGTGACGAGCGTCGGCGAGACGCGGTCGAAGACCAACCAGTTCATCTTGCCCCCGGCTCCGAAACGACAGGGTTGAAGAGAGGTGGTTCGCGTGAGCAGAGGACGTTATCGCTCGATGGACATGACGCCCGGTTGCAGCCGACGCGAGTTCGTGAAGTCCATCGGAGCCGCATCGGCTGTCGCGGCTGGCGGCCTGGTGCTCGCCGGCCCCGGGTTCGGGCAGACCCCGCAGCCTCCGGCGCCAGTCGAGACCAACATCGGCGAGTTCCAGAAAGTGCCCAGGACGCCGCGGTCACTTCCGGGGCCGTTCCCCGGAAAGGTCGTGAAGGTCACCGACACCCGGTCGGTGATCGCGGAGCCGGTGGCCGTGCCTGCGAAGGCGCCCGAGAAACCGCCCGGGAAGCCCGAGGCTCTTCCCGCCCGCTTCGACGCAAAGGTCATCGAGGAGATGGTCGCCAGGGGGATCACCACCCTCACGGGGAAACCGATGAAGGAGTCGTTCGGGCTCCTCATCGATCCGCGCGACGTGGTCGGCATCAAGGTCAATCCGGTCGGCCCTCCGCTCATCAACACCCGCCCGGAAGTCGTCGACGCCGTCATCACCTGGCTGGTGGACAACGGCATCAAGAGGTCGAACATCGTCATCTGGGACCGATTCGACTACATGCTGAAGGACGCCGGCTTCACGAAGGAGCGGTTCCCCGGCATCGGGCTCGAAGGCCTGCAGACGATGGACGAGGATGGGAACAGGTGGCGGGGCGCTGACGGGAACCACGTGTCGATCGACAACTTCGACAAGGATGCGTTCTACTTCGCCAAGGGCATTGTCGGTAAGGGCGTCAAGGGCTACAAGGACGACGAGTTCTACCTGAACCAGCACGTATTCAACGGCGAGTATTCGTATTTCGGCAAGCTGCTCACCAGGAAGCTCACGCGCATCATCAACGTGGCGGCCTACAAGAACACCGGCGCGTCGATCTCCATGGCGACGAAGAACATGGGCTACGGATCGGTCTGCAACACCGGCCGGCTCCACGCTCCGTTGTCGCTCAAGGTCAACACCGAGGTCCTCGCCTCCCCGGTGCTGCGCGACAAACTGGCCCTGAACATCACCGACGGTCTGCGCGCGCAATACGACGGCGGCCCGGACAAGAACGCCCAGTTCGTCTACGACAATCACTCGCTCTACTTCGCCACCGACCCGTTCGCGCTCGATATGCTCTGCCATCAGGAAATCACCGCGAAGCGCAAGGAGATGGGCGCGCCGGTCAACGAAAGCCCGCGAATCACCGAGTACCTCCACTACGCCGAGACCCTTGGCATTGGCGTGGTATCCCCGGACAAGATGAACGTCGTGAAGGTGTAGATCCATGAGACGGTTCTTCGCATCGCTCGTCGTTCTGTTCCTGGCCGCCGGCACGGCCTCCCTCGAACCGACCCTGGCCGCGCAGGCCGGCGCCCGCCCGGTCGGCGACGCGTCGCTGATGCCGGCGGACGCCGCCGCGCCGAACTGGAAGAGGGTGGAGAACCTCCGCGTCTTCACGCAGGGCGACCTCTACGGCTACATCGACGGCGGCGCCGAACTGTTTCTCGAGCTGGGCTTCGATCGACTCACGTTGCAGAAGTACCGCAACGGTGCGGGTGAGTTCGCGGTGGAGATCTACCGGATGACCGACCCGGTGGCCGCCACCGGGATCTACCTGATGAAGTGCGGTAAGGAAACGCGCGACCCGGCCTTCAAGGCCCGCCATACCCTCAACCGCCACCAACTGATGTTCGTCCGCGATCGCTACTACGTCACGATCAACAACCTCTCGGGCGCCGACCGCATGGGCCCCGATCTGCTGAAGTTCGGGGATCTGGTGGCCGCAAGGCTGCCGGCTGATCGGCTGCCCACCGAACTCGAACGGCTGCCCGCGCAGGGGCTCGTGCCCGGATCCGAGCGCCTGCTGCGCGGCCCGTTCGGCCTGCAATCGCTGTATACGCTGGGTGAGGGCGACATCCTCCAGCTCGGCGGGAAGATCGTGGGAGTGGCCGGGAACTACAAGGGCGCCACCGGCGCTACGACGTTGATCCTCATCACCTACCCCGACGCGGCGGCCGCGAAGAGGGCCTTCGGCAACGTCCGGCAGAATCTGGACACGTACCTCGCGCCGGCGACGACGACGGCGACGAAGCTGGTGTTCAGAGATTACGAAAGCAAGTTCGGCATCATCACGCTTGGTGCGCGCCAGATCGAGCTGAAGCTGCACCTGCCAAAGGCGCCGCAGTAGAAGCGGCAGGTTGTGAACAACTTCACAAAACGCTTGTGCCAGCCCACTCGTTGGGGTACGATAGCAAGGATCGGACGCGGCCGCAGACCGTGTCGAAGGCCACTTCGTTCATAATCGTCCGTTGACGTCATCATCTTCGGCTCCATGCGTGGCTCTCGTCGAGGACTAGGTTAGTTCGGTCCCATCGTCTGCTGTCGTTCCGAGCGGGGAAGCGCGCCGCAATCCTGCGGCGCCGACCGAACAGCCCCTCGGGAAGGCGCAGCATTCCCATCCTGACCACCCATCAAGGGACTCGTCCATGTTCGACCTGCTGATCGTGGCAGCGATGCTGGTGTGTGCGTTGCAAGCCGTCCGCGGCACGCGCCTGCTGATCGCTGCGCTCTGGCTGGCGGGCGCGTCGGCGCTCACGGCCCTGATGATGTACCGGCTCGGTGCCCCCGAGGTGGCGGTCATCGAGCTGAGCGTCGGTGCCGGTCTCGTCACCGTCCTGTTCGTGTTCGCCATCAACATTGCGGGCGAGGAACCGCCGGTCAAGTTGCGCTCGCTGGTGCCGGCCCCGCTGGCCTGCATCGCGGTGTTCTGCGCCGTCGGCCTCGCGGCCGCGATGGCGCTGCCCAACCTGCGGACCGAGTCGGTGCTCGTGCAGGCGGACCGGTTCGCGACGGTGCTGTGGGAGCAGCGCAACCTGGACGTCATTCTCCAGGTCGTCCTGATCCTGGGCGGCGCCCTGACGGTGCTGGGACTGCTGGCCGCGGGGCCGGCGCACGCCCGGAAGGAGCAGCAATGATGTCGCTTTCACTTCCCTTCCTGGCGGCGGTGGCCGTGCTGGGGCTGCTCGGCATCGGACTCCTCGGCCTGCTCCTGACGCGCAACCTCATCAAGGTTGTCGTGGGCATCCAGATCCTGGTCAAGGGCGGGATGATCGCGCTGGTGCTGGCCGGCCGGTTGTCCGGCCAGGTGCAGACCGGTCAGGCCTTGGCACTCACCGTGATCGTGGCCGACACGATCGTTTCCGTCGTGGCCCTGGCCTTCGCGGTGCAGGTGCGGCGGCAGTTCGGCACCCTGGATCTCCAGGCGTTGTCGACACTTCGGAGGTAGCGCGATGCCGAACATCGAAACCCTTGCGCTGCTCTCGATTGCCCTGCCCTGGATCGGCGCGGTCGTGGTCTGGCTCGTGCAGGACCGCAAGCCGCGGCTCCAGCACACGCTGGCCGTGCTGTTCGCGCTCGCTGGCGCGGTCGCCGCCGTCGCCATGATCCCGCGGAGGACCGAGGTCAACGTCCTCGACTTCCCGCTGGGATCGGCGTTTGGCCACCTGACGTTCCTGCCGGACGGCCTCGGGGTGTTCCTGGCGGTCATTGCCGCGGTCATCGGCAGCCTCGCCGTCATCTTCTCGGTCGACTACATGAAGGGCGAGAAGCAGCTCGGCCGCTACTACGCCTACGTGCTCTTCTTCATCGGATCGATGGTCGGCCTCGTCCTGTCGAGCAACCTGCTCCTGGTCTTCGTGTTCTGGGAGATCACGGCGCTCTGCTCCTACGCCCTCATCTCGTTCTACAACGACGACCCGAAGGCGGTGGCGGCCGGCATCAAGGCGCTGATCATCACCCAGGTGGGCGGCATCGGCCTGCTCATGGGGGCGTTGTTTCTCTACGCCTACCAGGGCAACTACGACGTGCCGACCTTCCTCGCCGGCGCGGCGAAGCTCCCGGCGAACGTGCTGGCCTTGATGGCGTTCGGCTTCCTGATTGCGGCGGCGGCCAAGTCCGCGCAGTTCCCGTTCCAAACCTGGCTCCCGGACGCCATGGAGGCGCCGACGCCGATCAGCGCCCTGATTCACGCCGCGACGATGGTGAATGCGGGCGTGTACCTGCTGGCGCGTTTCTACCCGGCGTTCGAGGCGGTGCCGAACTGGAAGCTGGCGGTTCTGGTCGTCGGCGCCGTCACCGCCCTGATGGCTGCCGTGATGGCCATCGTGTCCAACGACCTGAAGCGGGTCCTGGCGTATTCGACCGTCAGCCAGCTCGGCTACATGTTCTACGCGATTGGCGCCGGTGGCGTTTTCGCCAGCCAGTTCCATCTGCTCTCGCACGCCGTCTTCAAGGCGCTGCTCTTTCTGTCGGCCGGCGCGGTCATCCACTCCGTGCACACGCGCGACATGCGCGAGATGGGCGGACTCGGGAAGCAGATGCCGCTGGGGAAGGTCGTGATGATCATCGGCGGCCTGGCGCTCGCCGGCATTCCGTTCCTGAACGGGTTCTGGAGCAAGGAACTCGTGCTCGAGGCCGGTCACGAAGGGGGCCCGATGTGGGCCTGGCTCTTCATGCTCGTCGGCGCGGGTCTGACCGCCCTCTACACGCTCCGGTTCCTGACGATGGTCTTCTACGGCGAACCGCATAGCGGCGCGCACGTGCACGACGCCGGGCCGGCGATGAAGACCGCGCTCGTGCCGCTGGCGCTGGGCACCCTGACCACGTGGCTGCTCGCGGGCCAGTTCGGACAGTTCCTCGGGAAGGCGCTGCCTCAGGGCCACGAAGTCGAGTCGACCGGCGCGCTGTTGATGCAGATTGCCACGGCTCCCGCGACGCTCCTGGCGCTGGCCGTCGTCGCGCTCGGCCTGGCGGCCTGGTGGCAGCGCGACAGGCTCGCCGGGGTCGCACACGCGCTCCACGGCGTCGGCACGATGGCGTCGAACAGCTTCGGGTTCGAAGCCATCAACCGTGGCGTGATCCGGATGACGGTGGCGTCCGCCGCATCGCTTCGCACGATCCACGACGGCGTGCTCAACTGGACCGTCATGGCGATCCTCGTCGGGCGGGTCGTCATCCTGGCCATCCTGGCGCTCGGAGGGGCCTGAGACCTATGAATCCGATACTGGCGTTGACCTGGCTGCTCCTGTTGCCCCTCGTCGCGTCCCCCGTCATCTACCTCGCGGGCCGTATCAGCGTGCGCCTGGGCGCGAGCGCGGCTCCTGCCCGGTGGCTGTCGGCCCTGACGCTGGCCCTCACGGGCGTCCCGCTCTGGTTCGTCGGCGAGTCGGTCCTCGCAAGCGGACCGGTGGTGCTCTCGGTAGGCGCCATCTCACTCCGCATGGACGGCGTCGGCCTCGTGGTCGCGGCGACCGTGATGGCGCTGACCTTTCTGGTGTCCGTCTTCTCGGTCCCGTACATGCGCGACG
>DASVIS010000014.1:0-3055 GCA_036381995.1 Vicinamibacterales bacterium
AACGCCCGTCGCCCGCCTTCGACGAGAAGTCGGCTGGCCGCGGCGGCGCTCGCGCACGAAACCCGCGCGTCGAAGCACCTGGAGTTATTGCGAGATGTTACAGTGATCGCATGATCGACTGGAAGGCGCAGGCCACGAGCGCGGACGCCGCCGTCTCGTGCGTCACGAGCGGCATGCGCGTGTTCGTGCACGGCGCGGCGGCCACTCCGACCCCGCTGGTCGACGCGCTGGCCCGCAGGACGGACCTCGCCGACGTCACGCTGTACCACCTGCATACGACAGGCCCGGCGCCATTCGCCGCGCCGGAACACGAAGGGCGCTTCTTTTCCATCTCCCTGTTCGCGGCGGCGCCGGTCCGCGAGGCGATCGCGGATGGCCGCGCCGACTACGTGCCGATCTTCCTCTCCGACATTCCCATGCTCTTCACCTCGGGCCGCGTGCAGCTCGACGTCGCGCTCCTGCAGCTCTCGCCTCCCGACGCGCACGGGTACTGCACGCTGGGCACCTCGGTCGACACGGCGCTCGCCGCCGTCCGCAGCGCGCGCTATGTGATCGCCGAAATCAACGAGCAGATGCCGCGCACGCACGGCAACGCGCTGGTCCCCTTCTCGCGCGTCGACGCGTTTACATGCACCGACCGGCCGCTCGCCGTCCTGCCTCCGTCGAGGCCGTCGCCGGTGGACGATGCGATCGGCGAGCACATCGCGGCGCTGGTGCCCGATCGCGCCACGCTGCAGATGGGCATCGGTGCGATTCCCGATGCCGCCCTGCGGCGCCTGTCCGACAAGCACGACCTCGGCGTCCATACCGAGATGTTCTCGGACGGCATCGTGGATCTGGTCGAGGCCGGCGTGGTGACGAACCGGTTCAAGAAGGTGCATCCGGGGCGGATCGCCACCAGCTTCGTGATGGGCACCAGGCGCGTGTACGACTTCGTGAACGACAACCCGTTCGTCGAGTTCTACCCGTGCGATCACACCAACGACACCGCCGTCATCCGCCGCAACGATCACGTCGTCGCGATCAACGCGGCGCTTGAGATCGACCTGTCCGGACAGGTCGTGGCCGACTCGATTGGCTTTCGGATTTACTCGGGGATCGGCGGGCAAATGGATTTCATCCGGGGCGCCGCGTTGTCGTCCGGCGGTGTGCCGATCATTGCCCTGCCCTCGACGGCGGCGGGCGGCCGCGTGTCCCGCATCGTGCCGACGATCAACCCGGGCGGCGGCGTCGTCACCACCAGGGGCCACGTGCACTGGGTCGTCACCGAGTATGGCGCGGTCGACCTGTTCGGCAAGACGCTCCGCGAGCGGGCGGAGCTGCTCGTCGGTATCGCGCATCCCGACTTCCGGGTTGAGCTCCGGAAGGCGTTCGCGGCCGCGCGTCACGTCGTGCTGCCTGGCGCTTCGTTCAGTGCTCCACGCGCAGGCGAATGATCGTGAGGTACTTGTCGGGATCGCTGGCGAACAGCATCCCCGGTCCCTTGACGTATTCCTCCTCGTGATCACCGACGACGCGGTAGCCCCGCGACTTGATGAAATTGAGTAGGCGCTCGATGTCTGGCTGTTCGGCGTTGTAGGGCCCCACGTGCAGGATTTCCGCCACGTCACCGTAGGCCCACGTCGTGATCACGGTCCGCAGGGCTCCCGTTGACTCGACCGAAGGCGTCGCAACAGATTCTGGCAGCGGCAACGCGTACTGCCCGAGCCATGTGTCTTTCGGCGTGTCCTGGGGGCGTGGCCAGCGGGCGCGCGGCGCCGGCGGCCGCCCGATTCTCGAAACGCCGTCCAGTTTGAAGTAGGTGCTGAACAACAGCTTGAAGGCGCTCGCTCCGACGACGTTCGGATCGCCCGCGGCCTCGACGACGAGCATCCGTTGATCGTTCATTCGCGTGAGGCGTGGCTCGCGGAGGTCAGCGAATTGAGACGCGTCGGGACCGTGAGTCAGCCACCAGACGCCGACTGCGCTCGCCAGGACCAGAGCCGCGGCTGCCAGCAGGAGTGTGGTTCTCATTCAGGCTAACACTTAGCCCATTGCGGGCGGCGCTCGTGGTTTCCCTATCTGTTCACGATGCTCGCGTGCTCGATGAGCACCGGGTAGTTGTAGCCCGACCCCAGGTCCTTGTTCAGCACGACCGTGCCGGTGACCGTGATCACGTCGCCCACCTTGGTTTCCATCTCACTGGTGACCGTGATGTCGTTGGATCCGTCGGCGGCTTTTCCAGTGCCGTCCTGGAGGTGGATCCAGTTCACACCGAGAACGGCGCTGGTGTACTTCACGACCTTGCCGCGCAGCGTCACCTTCTTGCCGGCGAGCGCCGTTCGCGTCTTCCACACCGCCGCCACCGTCGTCCCGTCTTTGGCCGGCTCTATGACCGTCGTGACCTTCTCGGGTGGCGCACTCGCCGGAGGGCTCTGGGCGAGGGCGTGTCCGACGGCCATCGGTGGCGATGACGTGTCGATCGGTGGGGTCCGCGCCGCTGTTGCAGCGGGCCGACCGGAGCAAGCGGCGAGCATGCTCAGGGCAAGGATGGTGGAAAAGGCCGCCGGTCTGCTGTTCGTCACGATGAACTCCCTAAGGCGTACATTCTCATGGCCTCACTCGCAGGGTAACGCATGTGCCACCACCGGCATCTCGGAAAATTCCCGGCTATCGGAAATTGGCTCCTCAGGCTGGATTCGAACCAGCAACCCTCCGGTTAACAGCCGGATGCTCTACCATTGAGCTACTGAGGAACAAGGCGGGCGCGCGCCGACGAGCGGAACCCCAATACTAGCGAATCGGTGCGAGGCGGGTCAACGCGCGTGCCCGCCTCGGCACACTTCGCAATCCGACGCCTACTTCACGTACCAGTCGCGGATCCGCACGTCGATCCCGGTGCCCTTCAGCGCCGACGCGAACTCGTCCAGATTCGACCCGCGGTAGTGATACGGATACACGATCGCCGGCTTGAACGCCTTCACGCACTCGGCGGCTTCCGACGGCGGCATCGTGTACGGCAGGTTCATCGGCACGAACGCCACGTCGATGTTCTTGAGCGCTTTCACCTCGGGGG
>DASVIS010000015.1:0-3628 GCA_036381995.1 Vicinamibacterales bacterium
CACAGGAATTCTGGCTCCATGTCAGGAGCCCTGGTCTCATGCTGGACTAACGGGCGTATCCGATAAGTAGCGCCACCATGGCGCACCTCCTACCAATGGGCCGGTCCGAAGCAACGCCGCGGCTACCGGCAACGGCATACAAGCCGATCAACCAGACTGTGTCTGAAGCCCAAGCCTCAACCACTCAGGGATCCTTTGTCGGGCAATCCTTCCCGATGGGCTCGGTCGGAGACCATAGATGCGCGGGGAGCAGCGCACCTGCCCACTACTGGGCAGATGTGCATGCGCCGCCGGCGGTCATCGTGTGACGGTGTCGGAGGGAACGAGGCCGGTCTGGTAGGCCAGCACTACGGCGTGCACGCGGTCGCGGACTCCGAGCTTGGCGAAGAGGCGATTGATGTGGGTCTTGACTGTTGCCTGGCTGAGGACGAGGTGCTCGGCGATTTCGTTGTTGGAT
Organism: Vicinamibacterales bacterium; assembly: GCA_036381995.1. GTDB lineage: Bacteria > Acidobacteriota > Vicinamibacteria > Vicinamibacterales > Fen-181 > FEN-299. The sequence continues at coordinate 458 of DASVIS010000015.1, forward strand.
AGGCCGCTTGCGATGAGTTTGAGAACCTCCTGCTCGCGTGCGGTCAGCTTTTTGAGTATTCCGTGCGTGGTTCCGGGCGAGGGCCGCTGGACGTAGGCCTCGATCAGTCGGCGCGTCACGCTCGGTGCCAAGAGTGCCTCGCCGGTGTTCACCACCCTGATGGCGTCGACGAGCCGCGCCGGGGGTGCCGTCTTGAGCAGGAAACCGGCGGCACCGGCCTTGAGCGCCTCGTACACGAATTCGTCGGTGTCGAACGTCGTGAGGATCAGGACATGCGGCGGCGCGGTGCGGCTTGCGCGCACACGTCGGGTGGCTTCCAGACCGTCAAGCTCCGGCATCCGGATGTCCATCAGGACGACGTCTGGAGAATGCTGCCCGATCAGTGCAAGCGCCTGCAGACCGTTCTCGGCCTCGCCGACGACGGTCATGTCGCCCGCGGCCTCGAGGATCATCCGGAAGCCGGCGCGCACGAGTGCCTGGTCATCGGCGATAAGCACCCGGATCATCGGATGATCTCATTCGGCATGGAGACCCGGACCACGAAGCCACCGTTGGGTCCCGGTTCGGCCTGCAGCGCGCCGCCGTAGAGTCTGGCCCGCTCCCGCATGCCGACCAGGCCGTGACCGCCGCCGGACCCATTCGCCGAGCCGTGCCCGTCGTCGCTGACGACTGCTTCGATGGCATCCGGTCCGTAGCGCAATAGCACGGTTGCGTGGGCCGGCCCTGCGTGTTTGCGGGCGTTTGTCAACGCCTCTTGCACGATGCGGAACAGCGAGAGCTCGACGCCCGCGGGCACGGGGTGCTGTTCACCTTCGATGTGCAGTTCCACCGGCAGGCCGGCGCTTCGGGTCTGGGCGACCAGAGCCGGCAGGTCACTGATTCCCGGTTGCGGCACGAAGCCGAGCTCCTCGCCGTCCTCGCGCAGTATCCCGAGCAGGTGTGCCATCTCGCTCAATGCCTGCCGTCCGGTGTCCTGCACCGCGCGCATGGCCTCCTCTGCGCGGGCGGGTTCGCGGGCGATGACGCGCTCGGCTGCACCGGCCTGGACGACCATCACGCTGAGCGAGTGTCCGATCACGTCGTGGAGCTCGCGCGCGATGCGCCCGCGCTCGGCCGCCGCGGCCTGTGCGGTGCTGGCGTCCCTCTCTTCGGCCAGCCGGTTGGTCTGGGCCTGCAAGGCCACGTTCTCCCTCGTGCGGGAGTAGACGATCCGAGAGGCCACCCAGGCGCCGCCGACGAAGATCAGGCCGAAAAGGAAGTTTCCGAGGCCCTTGTGCTGCGCCAAGGTTTGAGTGCCGATCGCGCCGATCATCAGCACCATGCCGGCCGACGCCGGCCGCAGTGGCCGATGGGCGGCAACCGTGAACGTCGCGATCACCGCTGCGATCAGGGGAACGATCGGTTGGTCCAGCGGCACGCCGGCGATCGTCTCGATCGTGGCGATCGTCGCGACAGCGACGACGACGACCAGCGGGAACTGTCGCCGCCAGGCCAAGGTGATTGCGAGCAATATCTCGAGCGGCACCGCGGCGGCCCTGGGTTGAATCGCCGGGTTGGCGGCCAGCTCGACTGCCGCCATGACCAGTACGGCGGCAGCCAGCAGCACCTCGCTTCGCGCGGGCAGCCAGCGCCGATTCATAGGCCTGATGTTACGACCGGGGGGCGCCGCGAGCGTCAACTTACGGGTTGGTCTTACGTCAACCTCAACGGCCCTTCGAGCCTGTCGGAATTCAACCCGGACGGCTCATCAGTTCAAGCCGCGGACCGACGACGAGACGGTCAACCCCGCCCTAGCGTTTGGCTCACCCATTCAGAAAGGACCGTCTCATGACCCTCAACCCTCTACGGCTGCTGCGATATGCAGCCATCGTCACCGTCGGCGCATTCCTGCTCTCCGGCGCTTTGCGGAATGCCCAGCACGGCGTCGCCTACGTGGCAGGCGACATCGCGTGGTTCACGTTCCTGCTCGGCCTGCTCAGCGTCCTCATCCTCGGCACGATGGTGACAGCCGGAACGCTCCGGCGACGCCGTACGTCGCGGCGCCCCACCGCCTGACCATCCGCCCATCGCAACCCTTCAACGACCTCCAGGAGATTCCCATGCATTCCATCCGTCGAACGGCCGCCGTTGGGGCAGTCGCCGCGGTCAGCTCCGCCATGTTCCTCACGGCGCCCGCAGCCTCGGCCCACGGGCACGACACGCAAAGCTTTACGTTGATGTCCACCACCCAGAACGGTATCGATCAGCCGGCTCGCGTCATCGCCAAAGGCCCAATCGCCGGTGCCGGCATCGAGACCCAAACCGAGGAAGAGAGCGGCGATCAACAGATCAGCTATGCCGTGATGCACCTTCGCGACGGCGACGTCTCCGCTGTCTTCCGCGAGCACTTCGCCTGGACGATCAACCTCCGGGCATGCATGGCCCGTGGCACCGGTGGCGGGACCTTCACGATCACCGGCGGCACTCGCGCGTACGCGGGAGCGAGCGGAGAGGGCACGTTCGTCGACCGTGGCACGCTCATCGGCGCCCGCGACAGCCAGGGCCAATGCCTCGGGCCGGACTCACCCGTTCCACCCAAGCTCATTCGAGTTCGGGTCCACGCCACCGGTGACGCCTCTGTTCCCTCCATCTGAAAGCAGGATCAGGTCCCCGCCCTCTCGAGCGCAGAGAGGGCGGGGCGGACCCGCCAAAATCAGGCGTCCGAAAGGGAACGTTGGCCGGTGAAGTTGAATCGCACGTGCTGTGCTCCCGGGCGTTGTTATCGTTGTTTCTTCGAGGCATTCCAGAACCACTCCGCCGATGACACGGGACCTGGCAGTCAGCCCCGGTCCTGAAAGGGACGCACGATGAAGGCGATCGTCCAGCACGAGTACGGCGCCCCCGCTGACGTCCTGAAGCTCGCCGAGGTCGACACGCCGGCCCTCGGTGATCAGGAGGTGCTGGTGCGGGTGCAGGCCAGCAGCGCCAACCCATGGGACTGGCATTTCATCCGCGGCGAACCGGTCCTCATGCGGCCCGCCGGGATCGGCGGCATCCGCAAGCCGAAGTTCCTCATCCCCGGCGGAGACCTGGCCGGCACGGTCGAACAGGTAGGCGTACGGGTGAGCGGGTTCGCACCGGGCGATGAGGTCTACGGCTTCGGTCACGGCGCGTTCGCCGAATACGTCGCGG
>DASVIS010000016.1:0-15967 GCA_036381995.1 Vicinamibacterales bacterium
ACGAGGGTCGTCCCGTCGCCCGCCAGTTCGCCGACGTACTGGTTCACGAAGCCTTCGCCGTGGAACTGACGGAAGACCAGCGTCTTCCGGGTCTTGTCGTAGCTGAAGAAGCCGGCGTCCTGATGCGCGAAGCGGCGCCCAGGGGTCGGGTGCAGCCGGCTGCGGTGGGGACTGCGCTATCGTTGTCGCAACGAGCCACCCGATCACCGCCCATGCCTGCATTGTCAGCATCTGCTTGGCTCCCTTCGGCCGTATCGAAGCGCAGTTGTGGAGCGACGATCGTGTCCACAGTACGCCAACCGGTATTGGTCGCTGGCGGCCGGCTGGGATTCTACCCTCAATCTGCGGGCGACCATGCGGCCTACGAACGCCGCGATCGGGCTGGAGCGGCCATCTGACCAGCCTCCGGGCTGGCGACCCTCGTCGTCGGCCGGGCAGTGACCGATCTCGTCTGCCCGCCCACCCGAGATTGCCCCGGGCGAAAGCACGGGCCAGCGGCCCGGCGTCCGCCAGGCTATAATCGGCAGCCGTTGGCCCCTCCGGTGCACCTTGTCGCGACCGACCTCGGCCCCCGCGGGAGATGAGCGATGAAGGCTTTCCGTCTGACTCTGTGCGCGTTCACGCTGCTGACCATGGCGCCCGCGGCGCTCCGCGCGCAGACGCCGCCGCAGTCGAGCGACTCTCTCTACACGCGAAGCCTCCATTTCACGACGAAGGGTTTCGCCCACTGGTACGCCAAGGAGCAGGGAGGACCGGAACTCATTACGGGACAGCCGTACTCCGCGATGGGATGCGGTGATTGCCATGTCGGCTCGTGCGATATCTGCCATCGCAAGGACGTCGATGGCCAGGCGGTCTACTCCTTGGAGCCGGCGCGGGCCGAGGCTGCCTGTGCAAAGTGCCACACGGTGCCGACCGGTGAGAAGGCAAAGGCTGACGTGCACGCCAGCCGCGGAATGACGTGCATGAGTTGCCACACGACGCGCGAGATCCACGGCAACGGCGTTGCCTACGACACCTACGCGCAGCCCGGCGCGGTGGAGGCGAAGTGCGAGAACTGCCACGACGGAGAGAAGTGCAAGGGCTTCACCGTCCACAAGGCGAAGGTGGATTGCACCGCATGCCACGCGCGCGCCGCCACGCAGTGCCACAACTGCCACCTCGACACGAAGCTCCGCGACAAGAAGAGCATCTCTGTTCCGCTCGAGAACGTGCTGTTCCTGGTGAACCACGACGGGCGCGTGACGGCGGGAACATTCCTCAGCTACGCCTACCACAACCGGACGATGATCACGTTCGGGCGATCGTTCTCGCACTCGGTGGTCCGGCAGGGGCGCGCCTGTGCTGAGTGCCACGGCACGAAGAACGTGCGCGATCTCGCGGGAAACACCTTCCGGTTGATGCAGTGGGAGAACGGGCAGATCAGGAACGTGCAGGGCGTGATTCCGGTGGTGGACGGGACGCGATGGAACGCCGTCTTCCTCGATCGACGCGACGACACGTGGATACAGCTCGAGCACGCGGCCGAGCCGCTGATTCAGTACTCGGCCTACTGCACGCCGCTCTCGCGCGGGCAATTGGAACGCATGCAGAAGGCCCAGTAGGGTGAAGACGCTCGATCGTCCCTCGCGCAGCATTCTCCCGGCGGGACCACCTCGCATGGTTCGCGCCGCGGCGGACGTGCGCTCGGAGTACATGAGCGCGCGCCTGATCGCGGCCAACATCGAGCATCGGCTTCGGCGGTCGGTCCTCCGCCGCGATCCCGGCTACGTGGCGCCGGAAATCGACTACGTCCTGTGCGACGGCAGTCCTCACACGGTTCACGTCCGTGACAGCGACGTCCGGTATCTCGATCGTGTCCCGCGTGAGCAGGCGATCGAGCACGTCGACCTGATCCACCGGGCCAGGCGCGACGACCGCGCGGCTGGATCCGAGCTCGATCGTCGCACGGAGGGCTTGTGGCGGGCGATCTCCGCGCGCTTCGCCGGGCAGGCGCTCGTCGAGAACGCCCTCGTGATCCCCTACACGGCGAGCGGCACGTTCAGCGAGGAACAGATCAGTCACAAGGGCGCCATCCTCATCGACCTCTCGCGGCGGGGGTTCGCCACCGCCGACTTCAACCTCCTGTCGGCCGACGCCTTCCGGTTGTCACCCCGCGAACTGGACAGCGCGGTGCGCGATGTCGTCCGCAATTTGGAGGTGCTCACCGGTCGTCGGCTTGGCGATCCCGCCAATCCGCTTCTGATTGCGATGCGATCGGCCGTGTCCGAGTACATCCCGGGGTTCATGCCAACCTATCTCAACGTCGGATTGACCCCCGACGTGCTCCCGGGCCTGCCGGCACGCTACGGACTCGACGGGGCTGCCCGCATCCGGCTGAACAGCCGCAAGACGATTCTCGAGGCGCTCGATCCGGAGGCGTACGCGCCCCTCGAGTCGGACCTCCATCCGAACCTCACGCGCGCCCAGGCCGAGACACTGGTTTGCCACGTCGAGGAGCTGATCGCCCGCCGCGCGCCGGCACTGCTGACCGACGCGTTCGCCCAGATCCGTTTCTTTCTCGACAGGGCGTACCGCTACTACACGGACCATCTCGACGTGCTGCGGAACTTCATGCGCCTCGAGACGCACTACCCGGCGGTGATCTTCCAGCGGATGGTCTGCTCGGTGATCGACGACCGATCCTACGCCGGCATCCTCTACAGCCGCGACCCGTCAACCGGCAAGGGCGTCTTCCTCCAGTATGCAACGGCCGTCTTCGGCGAAGACCTGATGACGGGACGTCTGGTTCCCCGGGAAGGGCACTTTTCCAGGCGCGACGAGGCGAAGCGCCATTTTCCGGCTGTCTATCATTTCTGGGACCGGCTGTTCCAGCTCGAGGACATCTTTCGCGGTCCGGTCATGGTGGAGTTCACCGGGGTGCACGGCACCTTCACGATCCTTCAGGTGAATGCCGCGGAGCTGACGGGTTCGGCGATGCTGACGGCGGTGATGGACCTGCACCGCGACGGGAGGATCACGTCGGAGCGCGTACGGGAAGTGATCAAGCCCTACCACGTCCGGCAGATCGAGTCGGATGCGATCGACCCGGCATCGATTAGCAGCCTCGAGCCGTTCGCACACGGCGTCGCCGTGCTGCCGCGTTCGGTCGTCACCGGACGGCTCTCGTTCTCGGCTGCAGCCGACGCATTGCCGGGCCACTCCGAACCATCGCGCGCCATCCTCGCGAAGGACCGGTTCACGCCACAGGACGCGATGGAGATGCAGAGGGTGTGCGGCATCTGCAGCTTGAGTCCCGCCGCGATCCACGTCGTCACTACCGCCCAGAACCTCGGGATCCCCGCCCTGCTGAACCTCGAGGCGGACGGCGTCCGGATCGACACGGCCGGGCGACGCCTGGTGAACGCCGCCGGCCGCGAAATTCGCGAAGGCGACTGGGTCACGATCTCCAGCCGCCACCGGACCTTGTACGCCGGGCGTGCGATGTTCGCGCCAGCAAGGTTGCTGCGGTTCATGGCCGGCGAGGCGGTCCAGTTGACGGCGTCCGAGCGGCCGCGCTTCGAACGCCTGGCAGACTGCTATCGCGAGTATCGCCGCATCCTCGAAAGCGTCGATGCATCTGGGTTCGAGAGCGTGGAAGACCTTGGTCACGCGATTCGCTACGGTGAGCTGCGCGGTGATCCTGTCCGTGCGCGGGAGTTCGTCAATCGCTGCTTCGACGCGCGTGCGGAGGGTCTCGTGCGGCGCCTCCTCGAAACGACGCTGGGCATGCACCTGGTCAACCTGACGGCGTTCACGCTGCTGACCGACGACCGCAAGGTGCGCCTGTTCCGGATGGCGGCGGCCGCGTGTACCCACCGCGGCCTGTCCGGCTATCACGCGGGCGCCTTCGTGATCGGGAGCCTGCTCGATCCGCGGGCGCCGGTCGCGTTCTGGGAGCGCTTCCACCCTAATGAGATTGCATTCCTGATCAACGAGTGGGTTCAGTACCAGAAGTACCTGGAGGTGCTCGAGGCTCTGGGCGAGAAGCGCGTGGCGCGGGCCAGGGAAGTCATCCTGTCTGGCGGGCTGGGTGACCTGCCGGGGTTGGCTGCCACGATTGCCGGTTTTGCGCCGCTCAAGTTGAGCCGCATCGACCTGGGCGAGGTCCGGCGCGCAGTGCCGACCGGCGCCGATTCCCAGACGATCGAGGTGATCGATCTGCTCCGGCGGCCCTACCGCGCGTTCTTCGATTTCGACAATGAGCAGAGCGTCGGCCGTCTCAGGGAGTTGTGCGAGGCCGAAGGGTTACCGCTCCCGAGCCCCGACGAGTGCTGATCGGAGAGTCGCCCGGCCGGCTCGAGGCAGAATCGAGCCTCACTCCTCCGGAGGTTGGGGTCCGAGGCGGATCCCGGCGATATCCGGATCTTCGCCGTCTGTGTGGACGGGCGCAGCGGCCTTGCGGGCGCTGGCCTCGGCGCGTCGCGCGGACTTCTGCTGCTGGCGCTCGCGCTTCGTCTTCTCGCGTTCCCGCTTGAGGAATGTGGGTCTGGACTTGTTCATGTTCCTCCGAATCTGGCGCGCGCCCCACGAGACGCCCTCCGGGGCGTTCGAAAACAGGGACGCCGACGGTGGTGGGGGGCTGCGCAAACACAAACGGGGACGCTCGCTCCATTCGGACCCAGGCGGTCCGATGGAAAGAGCCTCCCCGGTTCGTGGTATCGCGACGCTGGGGTGTCAGGCGCCCGGCACCGCGACGCTAGTCACTACCAGCGCGGTTCCGACCGACGCCGATTGCCGCCGTACCCGCCGCCGCCGAATCCGCCCGAGCGCTCCGGTTTCGGACGCGCCTCGTTCACGGTGAGATTGCGGCCGCCCATCGAGTGCTCGTTGAACTGGCTGATCGCCTTCTGCGCCTCTTCGTCGGTGCTCATCTCGACAAACGCAAACCCACGCGCGCGGCCGGTGGCCATGTCGCGCATGACGTTGACGGTCTCGACGGTCCCCGCCGCCCCGAACAACTGCTGGAGGTCGGCTTCGCCGACGTCGTACGGAAGGTTGCCTACGTAGAGTTTTCTACCCATTGGCTCAATCTCCTCCCCGCCTTCTGCGGGGGCTGGTGATGGCGGACCGTCAACGTCCGTTCATCGTCTACTGTCGATCGGGATCCAGATGCGGACCTCGAGCGGGATGGAGAATGCCCTTCCAGAAGATGCCGTGTGCGGGGAAGCGAGATTGCTGAACTCGATTCGATCAGACGCGGCAGAGCGGAAATGCGGTTGTCCAACCTGACCATGTTAGTTTAGCACATCCCGGCGCCGCTCGGGTGAGCAATCGTGCGCTCGGGTTGGAGCGGTTTTCGTGCTCGGTCAGCCCTCTCACGGGCGAAAGCGTGCAGAAGTGCAGAGACACTCGGCTACCGTACCCCTATTATCGCGTACGTCGGACCAATCCTCCGAGATGGCGTCGCAGTTCGCGGATCGGCGAAGCCGAGTAGGTTCAGCAAATGGCATGAAGACGTAGATGAGTCGATCGTGGGCTTTGGTCAGATCTGCATCGTCTTCAGGTCGGGCGAGGGTGTGACCGTCGGTTCGGTGAGCTTCCGAAGCGCCTCGAGCGTCACCCCTGGCGCCAGCTCGCGGACGACGAGCCCCGCGGGCGTCACGTCGATCCACGCGAGATCGGTGCACACGGCCTGCACGCAGCGCAACCCGGTGATCGGCAGCGTGCACTTGTTCAGGAGCTTGGGCTTCCCGTCCTTGCTCGCGTGGTCCATGATGACGACGACCCGCTTGGCGCCGACCACCAGGTCCATCGCTCCGCCCATCCCCTTGACCATCTTGCCGGGGATCACCCAGTTGGCCAGATCGCCCGACTCCGACACCTCCAAGGCTCCGAGGATGGCCAGGTCGATCTGACCGCTGCGGATCATCGCAAACGACTCGGCCGAGCTGAAGTAGGCGGTCCCCGGCAGCTCCGTCACGGTCTCCTTGCCGGCATTGATGAGATCGGGATCGACCTGGTCCTCGTAGGGATAGGGCCCGATGCCGAGCATCCCGTTCTCGGACTGAAGCACGACCTCGATGCCGGCCGGCACGTAGTTCGCCACCAGCGTGGGCATGCCGATGCCGAGGTTTACGTAGAACCCGTCCTGGAGTTCGCGGGCGACCCGCTGAGCGATCTGTTCACGCGTGAGCGGCATCTCTCTCACGGCCTCGGCCGCGTGGTGCGGCGTTCGACAGGCTTCTGATAGTCCGTCCCCAGCACGAGCCGCTGGACGTAGATGGACGGCACGTGGATCCCGTCCGGATCGAGTTGACCGACGGGAACGATCTCCTCGACCTCGACGATTGTGATCGTCGCGGCCCCGGCCATGCACGCATTGAAGTTCCGCGCCGTCTTGCGGAAGACCAGGTTGCCCAGGCGGTCGGCCTTCCACGCCTTGATCAGCGCGACGTCTCCGCGGATCGGCAGTTCGAGCAGGTACTTTCGCCCGTCGAACGTGCGCGTCTCCTTGCCCTCGGCCACCAGCGTCCCCACGCCGGTCGGCGTGTAGAAGCCGCCGATGCCCGCCGCTCCGGCGCGGCACCGCTCGGCAAGCGTGCCCTGGGGCACCAACTCCACCTCGAGTTCGCCGGAGAGGTACTGCCGCTCGAATACCTTGTTCTCGCCAACGTAACTGGAGACCATCTTCTTGACCTGCTGGGCCTGGAGCAGCACGCCCAGTCCCTGGTCGGTGGTGCCGCAGTTGTTGGAGACGATCGTCAGCCGCTTGACGCCCTTGCGGTACACGGCGGCGATCAGGTTCTCGGGATTCCCGCAAAGACCGAACCCCCCGACGACCAGAGTGGCGCCGTCCTCCAGGTCGGCAATCGCCGCATCGGCCGACTCGCAGATTTTCCGCATGCGATCCTCCTGACCCTCGAGGACGTCCCGCCCGTCAGCCCGGCTCGGCCATGTCGATGCTGTACTCTTCGAGGATACCGCGAAGTGGGATTCCTCGCCCAACGATGGCGACTTGCGGGACCTGGCGCAACCCCGGCCAGAGCGACCCCCGCCGTCGTCTCTTCGTCCCGGGTGTCCGTCGTCGGTCAGGAGTAGCATAGTGGCGGACGCCTCGCGGACGCCTCGCGGCCGACCGAGCAGGCCTCGGCGGCGCGAGGTCCTGGCTGGATGGTGATCGCCTGTTCTGATAGCGCGATTCGGAGTCGTTGAACGCCCATGCATGCCTATCAACAGTCGTCGGAAGAGGTGCTGGCGGCATTCGCCACGGATGAGAAGCTCGGACTGACCGAAGATGAGGCGCGCGCGCGACTGGAGCGCCACGGCCGGAACGAGTTGACGCCGGACAAGCCAGTGCCGGCATGGCGGAAGTTCCTCGCGCAGTTCGAGGACATGCTCGTCATCCTGCTCCTCGTCGCTACTGCCATCTCGGCGGCGCTGTGGCTGTACGAGGGCGGCTCGGCGCTCCCCTACGAAGCCATCGCGATCCTCAGCGTCGTCGTGCTCAATGCCGTCATGGGGTACATGCAGGAGTCGCGGGCGGAATCCGCCGTCGCGGCGTTGCGGCAGATGGCGGCGGCCAAGGCGCAGGTCATCCGTGATGGCGAGCGGCAGAGCGTGCAGGCCGTCGAGGTCGTGCCAGGCGACATCCTCGTCATCGAGGAAGGCGACACGATCCCCGCCGATGCGCGGGTCATCGAGTCCACGGCTCTCCACACTGCCGAGGCGGCCCTGACGGGCGAGAGCCTCCCGGTCACGAAGGACGTGGACGCGATCGCCGGGGAGATCGGCGTCGGGGATCGCCAGAACATGGTCTTCAGCGGCACGGCAGCCTCCTACGGGCGCGGCCGCGCGGTGGTCGTCGCCACGGGGATGCAGACCGAGATGGGCCGCATCGCCGGGCTTCTGAAGTCAGCCCCGGAAGAGCCCACGCCCCTGCAAGTGGAACTCGATCGCGTCGGCAAACTCCTGGGGCTTCTGGTCGTCCTGATCGCGGTCGTGATGATCGTGACGATCATCCTCGTGGAGCACGTGCGTGGCCTCTCGGGATTCTTCGATGTCCTCATCCTGGGCGTGGCGCTCGCCGTCGCGGCGGTACCGGAAGGGCTCCCGGCAGTCGTGACCGCCGTCCTGGCCATCGGCGTCCAGCGCATGGCGCGCAGACATGCCATCGTGCGGCGTCTCGCAGCGGTCGAAACGCTCGGCTCGGCCGACGTCATCGCCTCCGACAAGACCGGTACGCTGACGAAGAACGAGATGACGGTGCGCATCGTCGTCACCGCGAGCGGGGCGGTGATGTTCGGCGGCACCGGCTATGCGCCGACGGGGGAGGTCGAACGCGAAGGGGGCGGCGCCGTGGACGGCGCGCTCCGATTCGAGCTGGATCGAGCGCTCGCCGTTGCCGATCGCGCCAGCAATGCCGTGCTGCAGGAGCGCGACGGACGATGGGGGGTGCAGGGCGATCCTACCGAGGGCGCCCTCATCGTGGCCGCACGCAAGGCGGGCCTGGAGGCCGGCGCCCTCGCCGCTCGCTTCGAGCGAGTCGGGGAAGTGCCGTTCTCGTCCGAGCGCAAGTTGATGAGTACCGTTCACACCGACGCCGAGAGTGTGGAACGGGTCCTCCTGTTCACCAAGGGTGCGCCGGACGTGCTGCTCTCGCGCTGCTCCCAGGAGCTTGTCGGTGAAGTGACGCGGCCGCTCGGCAACGCGCGCCGCAGTCGGATTCGCGACGCCAACGAGCAACTCGCAGGACGGGCGCTTCGGACGCTCGGGGTCGCCTACCGCGCGCTGCCCGCCGAGGCGCTGGCGCTGGACGAGGTGAATGAACACATCGAGCGCGACCTCGTGTTCGCGGGGCTGATCGGCATGATCGACCCGCCCCGCGAGGAGGCGAAGGCCGCGGTGGCGCGTGCGAGAGCCGCCGGGATCCGCCCGATGATGATCACGGGTGATCATCCGAAGACCGCCGCGGTCATCGCGCACGAACTCGGAATCGCCGACGAAGATCGCGCCGTGACGGGCGCCGACCTCGACGCGATGGACGACGATTTCCTCGCGCGCACCGTCGGTGAGGTCTCCGTCTACGCGCGCGTCAACCCTGAACACAAGCTGCGGATCGTGAAGGCGCTGCAACGGGGCGGCTCGGTCGTCGCGATGACGGGCGACGGCGTCAACGATGCGCCTGCCTTGAAGACGGCCGACATCGGCGTGGCGATGGGCGTGACGGGCACCGATGTTTCCAAGGAAGCCGCCGACATGGTGCTGGCCGACGACAACTTCGCATCGATCGTGGCGGCGGTGGAGGAGGGACGTGCGATCTTCTCCAACATCAGGAAGTTCCTGCGCTATCTGCTGTCGTCGAACATCGGCGAGGTGATGACGATGTTCTTCGGCGTGCTGCTGGCACGAGTGATTGGGCTGCGGGGAGAGTCTCACGCGGTCGTGCTGCCGCTCCTGGCGACGCAACTCCTGTGGATCAACCTCGTGACCGATGGGGCGCCTGCACTGGCGCTCGGGGTCGACCCGGTCGATCCGGGGGTGATGCAGGCGGCCCCCCGTCCGAGGGGCGAACATGTGATCACGGGACGCATGTGGTCCGGCATCTTCTTCGTCGGCGCGATCATGGCTGCAGGAACCCTGTTCGTGCTCGATGCGGCCCTACCTGGAGGGCTGATCGAGGGCGCTGGCAGCATGCGGTACGGTCAGACGATGGCGTTCACGACGCTCATACTGTTCCAGCTCTTCAATGTCTTCAATGCACGGTCGGACACGCGAAGCGCCTTTACGCGCCCGTTCGACAATCCCTGGCTGTGGGCCGCCATCGGACTTTCGCTCGTCCTGCAGGCCGCGGTGGTCTACGTGCCCTTCCTGCAGGCGGCGTTTTCGACGGCGGCCTTGAGCCCCGGCGACTGGCTCCGCTGTACAATGGTGGCAAGTTCAGTGCTGTGGCTGCGAGAGGTCGGGAAGGCTGTCGGCCCCGGCGACGCTCGAGGCTCTGCTGCGGGCGAGAGTTCTCAGTGCGTGGTTGGAGGGCACGACCGGTAGTGCTAGCGAGGCGGGCCTCAGACTGCGAAGGCCCACCCGCGAGAACCAGAAACGCTGTCGACTGGCCCCGCGACGCGCGGTCCGGCTGAGTTCTGTTCGGGCCGTTCGAATTGTCGACCGGGGGGAGTCAGGACCACAATCAGAGGAGGCTGTGTGCTGCACGTGCTTTGGTCGATCATCACCGGGTTCGTAGTCGGCCTGATTGCCCGCGCGGTGTTGCCGGGTGCGGACCAGTTGGGTCTGATCGCCACAACCGCCGTCGGGATCGTGGGCTCCCTGTTGGGGGGATTCGTCGGGCGCCTCATCAAGAAACCCGAGCCGGGATCTTCGTTCCACCCAGCCGGCTTCCTGATGTCCATCGTCGGCGCCATCGTCGTGCTCCTGCTGTGGCGGATGCTCCGCTGATTGCCTGGCGCCAATCGTCGGAAGATGCAGACCCCCAGGTTCCCCAGGGCCGGCCGTTGCGTGTCTCGCATGGCCGGTTCTGAGCCCGGATCGCACACCGACAGCCGCAAGCCCTCACCTGCGGCCATTGCACCGCGAGTTCAGCGTGAGGTCGCCGCGTGGCCGCCCGATTCGACCATCTCCTTGATTGCGGCCAGCGCGCGTTCGAGACCTTCGCGCGACGCGGACCTGGCCTTGGATTTGACGAGGCCGCCGAAGAGGCCGGTCAGGCCGTCGGATCTTCCCATGTTCAGGATGAAGAGCGTCGATCCTGGCGCGTCAGGGCCGTCGTCGGCCACGACGGCCCTGAGCTCGAGGGCCGTGTGGAAGTAGTGACTGGCATAGAGTTGCTTGACGGCCACGACGTATTGGAGGTCGGAGGCCCTTCCCGTCGAGAAGACGACGACGTGATTGAGCCGGATGACCGGCTTGAGGCCGAACTCGGCCATCGACCAGTAGAAGAACTCCCGGGTATCGGGGGGGGCCGAGGCTGCCGGATAGCCAAGCAGGTAGGTGCTGAGCGGACGCAGGAGATCCGGCCACACCTGTGCCCGCGATACCATGTCCGTGAACTCGGCGGCAATGAACTGCGGCCGCTCCGAGTCGCGGTAGATGGCCAGTTGCGCGTTTCCGCCCTTGCGGTAGGCGTTGATGTATTCGAGGGACGTGGCCCGCGCGAGGTCGTTGACCTGGGCGGCCACGTCGTGCGCGGTCCAGTCGATCCGTGCCAGCAGGTCGAACGCGCCCTTTCCGAGTTTGACGTCGCAGTTGCCGGGACGGCACGTGCGGAGCGACGCGATGTCCCCGGCGGGCACGTCCAGGTCCCTGAAATCCTCGAGACGGGGCGGATCGCTGAGACGCCGGGTCTCGAGGAAGCCTTCGCCGGACTCGAGGCGCTCGACGTCTTGCAGGAGATGCGCCACACGGTCCGCCGCCGCACGGACATGGATGGCGCCGCCGACCTGGATTTCGCGGTCCACGGCCGCCGGCAGTACCACCGCAATTGGGCGCCCCTGCCGAACGGCCGCGATCTGCTGCGCAGTCAGCCTCAGGCGGCTGCGGAGGAACGCTTCGAGGCCCGCGTCGGCTGGCGCCCCTTGCCCCGACACGAGGATGGACGCGGCCACGCACAGGACCGGGACGGAGACGAGATCACGCAGGGTGATGGCGCCCTCCTTTGGGGTAGTCTACCATTGCCCATCCGTTCCGCCCACGCCACCCCGGGTGATGGGAAGCGTCGCGTCCAAGAAGGACTTTGAGCATGCCCGAGATCAAGCGCATCGGTGTGTTGACCGGTGGCGGTGACGCCCCCGGCCTCAATGCGGTCATCCGCGCGGTGGTCAAGTCGGCCTACAACCAGGGGCTCGAGTGCGTGGGCCTCGAGGACAGCTTCGACGGCCTCATCGCGCCGGATCGCTCGCGCACCCTTACGCCGAAGGATGTGACCGGCATCCTCCGGGTGGGCGGCACCATCCTCGGCACGAGCAACCGCGGCGACCCATTCGCCTATCCGGTGCCGACGCCGGAAGGGAAGGTCGACTACTCGTCGCGCGTCGTCGAGATGTTCCAGAAGCTGGGGCTCGACGCCCTCATCGTGATCGGCGGTGACGGCACGCTGGCGATCGCGCAGAGGTTCTTTCGCAAGGGCATCCCGCTCGTAGGCGTGCCGAAGACGATCGACAACGACATCGTCGGCACGACCAGCACGTTCGGATTCGACAGCGCGGTCAGCTTCGCCACCGACGCGATCGACCGGCTCCACACCACGGCGGAGGCGCATCACCGCATCATCGTCGTAGAGGTGATGGGCCGCTACGCGGGATGGATCGCACTGCATTCGGGTCTCGGCGGTGGCGCGGACGTGATCCTCATTCCCGAGATCCCGTTCGACGTGGAGAAGACGGCCGCCAAGATCCGCGAGCGGGACCAGTGGGGGGCCCGCTTCAGCATCGTCGTCGTGGCCGAGGGGGCGAAGCCGATTGGCGGTGGCGTCATGGTGACGGCGGCCGCCAGGAGCGGTCGTGTCGAGCGCCTCGGCGGGATCGGCAACTTCGTGGGGGCCGAACTGGAGCGGCTCACCGGCAAGGAAACGCGGGTCGTCGTGCTGGGCCACTTGCAGCGCGGAGGGGCGCCGACGCCGGCGGACCGCGTCCTGGCCACCAGGTTCGGCGCGAAGGCCGTGGAGTTGGTCCAGAACAACCAGTTTGGAATGATGGTGGCGAACCGGCCTCCGGATATCGTGCCAGTCCCATTCCAGGACGTGGTTGGGCGGATGAAGACGGTGCCGCCCGACAGCGACCTGATCACGACGGCGAGGGCGATGGGGATCGGGTTCGGAGACTGAGGGAGCGGGGCTTCCGCCCTGCTACCTTGTGAGCAGTTCCGCGTCCTTCTTCTTCTGCAGTTCGTCGACCTGCTTGATCTCCTGGTCGGTGATTTTCTGGACCTCGTCCATGCCGCGCTTCTCGTCGTCCTCCGACACCTTCTTGTCCTTCGCCAGCTTCTTCAGACGGTCGTTGGCGTCGCGTCGGACGGTGCGGATGGCATTGCGCGCTTCCTCGGCCATCTTGTGGACGTGGCGCGACAACTCCTTGCGGCGCTCGTCGGTCAGCGACGGCACCGGGATGCGGATCACCTTGCCATCGTTGTTCGGATTCAGGCCGAGATCCGACGCGCGGATCGCCTTCTCGATCGCGCCCATCAACGTCGGGTCGAACGGCTGTGCGACGATCATCGCCGGTTCGGGCACCGACAGAGAGGCGACCTGGTTGAGCGGCATGCGCGTGCCGTAGGCATCGACGTGGACCGGGTCCAGAATGCCCGTGCTGGCGCGCCCCGTGCGCACGCCGGCCAGCTCCTGGCGCAGATGCTCGATCACCCCGGCCATCCGCCGCTTGAGTTCCACGTTCAGGCTCTTGAGATCATTCACATCCATGTGTCAGCTCCGAGAGATGAGCGTGTTGCGCAGTTCGATCGACCTGCCTACTCGGGAACGACCAGCGAGCCGACGCGCTCGCCGAGCACCGCCCGTTTCAGGTGCCCGTGTGTCCGCAGATTGAAGACGATGATCGGCATCCGGTTGTCCCTGCACAGCGAGATCGCGGTGGCATCCATCACCTGGAGACCGCGAACAACCACGTCGAGGTACGAAATGGTCTCGAAGCGCTGGGCGTCCGGCACTTTCAGCGGGTCGGCGGTGTAGATCCCGTCCACCTTGGTGGCTTTCATCAGGACATCGGCCTTGATCTCCATCGCCCGCAGCGCGGCCGCGGTGTCCGTCGTGAAGTACGGGTTCCCGGTCCCCGCAGCGAAGATGACCACCCGTCCCTTCTCGAGGTGCCGCATCGCGCGGCGCCGGATGAAGGGCTCGGCGATCGCCCGCATCTCGATCGCGGTGAGCGTTCGCGTGACGACGCCCTCGTGCTCGAGCGCATCCTGCAGCGCGAGCGCGTTGATGCAGGTGGCCAGCATGCCCATGTAGTCGGCCGTGGCGCGGTCCATCCCGCGGGCGCTGGCCGCGACGCCGCGGAAGATGTTGCCCCCGCCGATGACGATCGCGATCTCCACGCCCAGGCCCCGCACGTCGGCCACGTCCTTGGCGATCCGGCCCGCGACGACCGGATCGATCCCGAAGGACTGCTCGCCCATGAGCGCTTCGCCGGACAATTTGAGAAGGATGCGTCGATAGGCGGGAGCGGCGGGCGAGGATGGCATACAGAAAGGGATTATAGAACGAAGAACGGGAAAATGCAGAACGGAAGGCGGACCCGCCCGTTCTGCATTCTGTCTTCGACTCTCTATCCTCTTGCCTATTCGCCGGCGTCGCCGAGCTTGAACCGCGCGAACCGTGAGACCGCGATGTTCTCGCCGGTCTTGGCAACGGTGGCGGCGATCATCTGGGACACCTTGACGGAGCTGTCGCGCACCGACTCCTGGTCGAGCAGGCAGACGCGCTCGAAGAAGCTGCCGAGTTTACCCTCGACGATCTTCTCGATCACGTTGGCCGGCTTGCCCGACTCGGCCATCTGCGCCCGGTAGATCTCCTTCTCCTTCTCGACCTCCGCGGCGGGCACCTGGTCACGGCTGACCCATTTCGGATCGGCGGCCGCCACCTGCATGGCGAGCTCCTTCACGAGGGTCTTGAAGTCCTCGGTCTTGGCGACGAAGTCCGATTCGCAGTTGACCTCGACGAGCACGCCGAGCTTCGCGAAACCGAACGGCCCCGAGCCCTCGGTGATCGGCATGTGAACGTAGGTGCCGATCGCGCCCTGCTTGGTGGCGCGGCCGCTCCGCGTGGCCGCCTTCGCGAGGCCGCGCTTGCGGAGAACGACGATCGCGTCGTCGACGCTGCCGTTCGCCTCGGTGAGCGCTGCCTTGCATTCCATCATCCCTGCGCCGGTGCGGTCGCGCAGGATCTTGACCTGTTCTGCCGTAATAGCCATGGCGTCCTTCTCCGTACAAAAAAATTGTAGGGGCGGGCTCCCGAACCCACCCCTACACGGGTGTATCCCTCGAGACCGTGCCCTAGGCCGAGGCCGGGGTCGGCGTGTGCTCGGGCCGCGGCCGGCGAACGTTCCGCATGCCGCGCTGCGCATCAGCGGCCGCTTCGGCGTCCGCGCTCGCTTCGACGTGCGCGGCCTCGCGCAGCCCGCGGCCACCCATGATCGCGTCGGCCAGCCGCGACGCGAACAGCCGAATGGCGCGCAGCGCGTCGTCGTTGCCCGGGATGACGTAGTCCACTTCTTCGGGGTCGCAGTTGGTGTCGACCACGCCGATGACCGGGATCTTCAACTTCCGGGCCTCGTCGACGGCGATCTTCTCCTTGTGGGTATCGACCACGAAGATCGCGTCGGGGAGCTTCGCCATCAAGCGGATGCCGTCGAGGTTCTTCTGGAGCTTGCGCTTCTCCTTTTCGATCCGCGCAATCTCCTTCTTCGACAGCGACTCGTAACGCCCGTCGGTGGCCATCGCCTCGAGTTCCCGCAGCCGGCCGAGGCTGCGTTGAATCGTGGTGAAGTTGGTCAACAGGCCGCCCAGCCAGCGCTGGTTCACGAAGAACATGCCGCTGCGCTGTGCTTCTTCTGCAATGGCGTCCTGCGCCTGCCGCTTCGTGCCGACGAACAGGACCGTGCCGCCTTCCGACGCGAGACGGGTCACGAACTCTTCGGCCTCCCGGAACAGCTTTGCCGTCTTCCCGAGGTCGATGATATAGATGCCGTTCCGTTCGCCGAAGATGAATTGCTTCATCTTCGGATTCCAGCGTTTGGTCTGGTGGCCGAAGTGAACCCCCGCCTCCAGCAGCTCCTTCATCGCGATCCCGGCCAAGCTCCCTCCACGTTCGGTTCGATAAGAAACAGTTAACGTTTGCTGAACTGGAAGCGCTTGCGCGCGCCAGCCATGCCGTACTTCTTGCGTTCCTTTGCGCGCGCATCGCGCGTCAGGAGCCCTTCCTTCTTCAAGCGCCCCCGCAGTTCGCCGTTGTACTCGCACAGCGCGC
>DASVIS010000017.1:0-30120 GCA_036381995.1 Vicinamibacterales bacterium
GCCCGTTGACGATGATGGTGTCCTTCACCCGGCCGCACACGTACAGCTCGCCGTCGGCGAGGTAGCCCAGGTCCCCCGAATGCAGCCAGCCACCGGCCAGAGTGTCGCGCGACAGGGCCTCATGACCGAGATACCCCCCGAAGACCGACGGTCCCCTGAGCAGGATCTGTCCGACGTGGCGTTCGGGGAGCGAGTGGTCCGTTGGATCGGCAATGCGCACCTCGTGGCCCGGGAACGGCCGCCCACAGCTCACCAGTTCGGTCCGCGGCGTTCGGCCGTCCACGTGCGGGACAGCGCGCCTCGCGGACCACAACTCCTCGGCCTTGATCGCGTCCACCCGCGGAGCGCGATCGAGCGGAGGAAACGTGACGGCCAGAGTGTGTTCCGCCATGCCGTAGCAGGGAAGAAATGCCTCGGCCCGGAATCCCACCTCGGCGAATTTCCTGGCGAATGCCGCCAGCGTTTCGGCGCGCACCGGCTCGGCACCACACGCGGCGACGCGCCAGCAGGACAGATCCAGGTCCGCCATTTCGCGCGGCTGCACGCGACGCACGCACAGGTCGTAGGCAAAATTCGGGGCGACACTGATGGTCGCCCGCGTCCGGCTGATGGCTCTCAGCCAGGCCCCCGGCCGCTTCAGGAACGCCAGCGGCGAGAGGAACGTGGATCTGCTGCCCGCATACAACACCGCCAGCGCCATCCCGATCAGGCCCATGTCGTGGAACAGCGGCAGCCACGACAGGCCACGGTCCGATCCGGTCAGGCGGAGCCCGTGCGGCCCGCCGATGGCTGTGACGTTCTCGGCCAGATTCCGGTGCGTCAGGACAACGCCTTTCGGATCGGACGTCGATCCCGACGTGAACTGCAGGAACACAACGTCGTCCAGGCCGACCGGCGCCATCGCCGGCAATCGGGGTCCCTGGAGCTTCTCGATCGCAAGAACCGACCGCACCGTCGCCACGTCCGCCTGAAGTGCACCGAGAACACGCCGCAACGGCGTGGTCGTCACGACTGCCGCTGCGCGGCTCACGCGCACCGCCGGCGTGGTCCGTCGCAAGTAATCCTCGAACTGGTCGAGGCGAACGGGCGGATACAGCGGAGCAGGCACGAGGCCGGCGCACGCCGCCCCCAGAAAGGTCGTCAGGAAGTCGCGCGCGTCCGGGACGATCAGGGCGACGACCTCACCCGGTTTCAGGCCTTCTTCGCGCAGGCCTCCAGCCACCGACAGCGCGTCGTCCAGGAGTCGGGCAAATGACTGCTGCGAACCGTCCTGCCCGTCTTCGGCCAGATAGTCATACCCGCCGCCGGTGAGCGCGGCCGCGGCCAGGGCTTCAGGAAGTGTGAGCAATGCCATCAGGGCCGGGCGTTTTCTGCGAGGAGCGATCGGACGCAGCTGACCGCTTCACCCACCGTCTGGATCCGCGGTACCCGGTCGATCGGCACAGTGATATTGAAATGGTCTTCCAGCTCGGCTACGAATTCCAGCGTCTGGAGAGAATCGAATCCCAGATCGGCGGCCAGGCTACTGTGCGTTTCCAGTTCGACGGGTCGTCGGCATACGCGGCGGAGAACGGCGAGCACGCCCCGCCCAATATCGTCAGCATCCGGAGGTGTCATCGAACGTCCCACAACCGCTGATCGTACGTGGCCATGTGCCGGCGCGGTCAGGACGACACAGAATCGGCAGGCCCGGAGCGTCGGCGGGCGCCGTTCCACAACGAACGCCCTCCCAGCAAGGCTACCACGGCTGCGCCGGCGGACGTACTGAAGCCGTACGAGATCAGACGCTCGGCGGCGGTGATGGCTGCGGCCGTCGGAAGATCCACCCCGAACGCGACCAGCCCCGCAATCAGGCCGCCTTCGACCGGCCCAAGGCCGCCGATGCTCGGCGCGAGACCGCCGATCATCGTCACCATCGACAGCACGGCAATCTTCGTCGGGGACAGGCTGACGCCGAATGCCAGGGCCGCGCACGCAATCCGAAGCACATCCTGGATGAAGAGGAGGGTCGAGAGTCCCGCGGCAACCGCGAACACCCGGAGATCCGCCTCGTCGAGCGCCAGCCACTCCCGCCAACCGGCCAGGCGCGAGCCCGACCGGCGGAGGTTCTTGATCGCGAAACCCCCGACGAGCAGCACGGCCGCGACGCCGCCCAGCACCGCCAGCAGACGCCAGTTGGACCCGAGGTGCCTGACTGCCAGCACCGCCATCACCGCGAGGACCAGAATGGCGGGCGCCTGCGACAACCGGTCCCACACGGCCGCCACGGTGGCCTGCCGCCAGGTGACCAAACCGGACTGGCGAACGAGCGCGATCCGGCAGGCTTCCCCGCCCAACCGGCCCGACGGGAACATGTTGTTGACAGCGATTCCGCCCAACGTCGCGAGCGAGGCGCGCCAGACTCCCACCTCGCCGCCGATCGATCGAATGAACCCCCGCCACCGTGCGCCGACGATGAACAGGCTGACCACGTAGAGCGTGAAAGCGGCCAAGACATATCCCGGGCGCGCGGTCGACAACCGCTTCGCGCTCTCGACGACCGTTTGCCAAATACCCAACCTGTTCCCCCAGCCTGTTCCGGAGTTCGCCCGAGTCAACGAGGAGTCCCTGTTCCACGATCTTATCCCGGACCCAGGCAGAAATGAAGAATCGGGGAGCGGGACGCCCACATCGGGCCGCGTGGTAGACTCGGGCGAGATGAGCAACGTGGCGTGCGGAGGCGAGAGAGATGGCCTGTCCGACACTTCCGCCGTCGTCACCCGATCCAGCAGGCGCCGCCATGCGGTGCTGCTCGGTGTCATCCTCCTGCTCGGCCTCGCGCTTCGTCTCCCGACGTTCGGCCGACAACTCCTCTCGAACGACGAAACGAACTACGCGCTGACGGCGGACGCGCTCGGTCGCGGGGATGTGCTGTACCGCGACGTCGTGGACCATAAGCCTCCGGCGATCTACGACGTCTACCGGGCGAGCTTCCGCATCCTTGGGCCGTACAACACGCAGGGCGCCCACCTGCTGGTCGTGGCGGCCGTGCTGCTGTGCGGGTTCGGCCTGGCCCGGGCGGCCCGCCACATGACGACCGACGGGAGAGCCGGCTGGCTGACGGCCCTTCTGTTCGTGGTCTTCTCGACGACGATGCCGGACTTCGACGCGCTCGCCGCCAACTGCGAACTCTTCCTGCTGCCGGCGCAAGCCGTCGCGTTCGCGTGGCTGCTTCAGGGACTCGATGCGCCCGGCCCGCGGCCGTGGCGCACGTGGTTCGGCACCGGTGTCCTGGTCGGGGTCGCCGTGGCCTTCAAATTCCAGGGCGCGACGTTTCTGGCGGTCATCACCGTCGCGCTGGCGTTGGAGGTCGTGGCGCGGCGGCGCTCGGTGCCGGGCGCGGCGGCCGGCCTGGCGGTCGCGTTGATTGGCTGCGCGATCGTGCCCGCGCTCTACGTGCTGCGAGCGTGGCTGGACGGCGGGCTGGACGCGATGTGGTACTGGCTGCGGTTCAACAGGTCGTACGTCGATGCCGGCCCTCGCGGCCTCGAGGCGGTGCGTCTCGGACTCCTGCGCACGGCGCTCCTCGGCGGAGCGGCGTTCGTCCCGTACGCGTTCGGCGCGGCCGGGGCCTGGCAGACCGCCCGCAAGTGGCTGTCGCGGCGCGGCGCAGGGGCCGCGGGCGGCGAGCCCGAGGCCCCTCTGGCGGCTCGCCTGCTCGCGCTCACGTGGCTCGCCAGTTCCGCGATCGGGCTCGCCGCCGGTGCCCGGTTCTTCGGGCACTACTTCCACCTCGTCCTCCCGCCGCTCTGCCTCCTCGCGGCGGGCCCGGTCCTCAGGGCGTGGGACGAGCGCAGCCGACTCCGCCCGGTGATCGCGATGCTGATCGTGGTCCCGGCGATCGTGGCGCTCGCGCTGTCCACCGTCCTTCGCGCCGCCGTGGTGGGCCGGCTCGACCCGAAGCCGCCTTACGAGACCGTCGCGGCACGGCTGCGCCAGATCAGCGACCCGCGCGACCGCGTCTTCGTCTGGGGCGACTCGACGCAGATCTACGTGTTCGCCGAGCGGCCGCTCGGCACCCGCTTCTCATTCTGCGACTATCTGACCGGCATCAGCCCGGGCACCCGCACCCAGACCGGCGAAGCCGACCCGACGCCCAACGTTGTCTGGGCGGCGTGGGACATGCTGTTCGACGACCTCGACCGGCGGCAGCCGCGCTGGCTCGTGGACACCGCGGCGGCCGGGTGGGACGCCTACGGTCCTTTCCAGTTGGCGCGGTACCCGCGGCTCGCGTCGTACGTGCGGGCACACTACCGCGAGCGGGAACGCGTGGCCGGGGTCGTGCTCTACGAGCGGGATTTCGTCCTCACCCCGAGCCGCCGTTGACCCCGGGGCCACCGCCCGTCCGGCGCTCTTCCTTCGAGGCAGTGTTATCATTGGATCTTCCCGCGAGAGGCTCGAGCATTTGACGATCTCTTCAAGGCGCTACCGTCAGCTCATGGGATTTTCCCTGTTCTTCCTGCTCGGGCTCGTCCCCGCGGGGGGTGCGCTGGCATCAGGGGCGAGCGCGGCCACGGCAGTGGTGGCCGGCACGATCTCAACCCTCGACGGCAAGATCCGGCTCCCGGGCGTCGTCGTGGTGCTGATCGGGAGCACGGGCGAATCGATCGGTGAGGCGGTCAGCGACGAGGCCGGGCAGTATCGAATCGAGGCGCCGAAATCGGGCCTCTACCGCCTGAAGACCAGCATAGACGGCTTCCATCCGGCCGAACAGTCGGTGCAACTCACGGAAGGCTCCACCCGCACCGCCGATCTCGATCTCAAGCTGATCGAAATCGAACAGACGGTGAACGTCACGCCAACGGCCGATACCCCGTTGAACCTGGCCAGGCCGCTGGCGCCGGCCGAGAGCATCGACGGCCGGACCCTGAACCAGTCCGCGATGAGTTCAGGAAGCGTGGCAGCGGAGCTTCGATGGCTCCCCGGCGTGTCCGCGTACGGGCGGGAGTGGGCGATCAAGGGTGGGAGGCCGAACCAGATCGGCCTCCAGGTGGAAGCCGCCCAGGTCGTCGATCCCGCCGCCGGTATCAGCCCCGTGCAGTTGCCGGGGGAAGCGGTCAATTCGATCGAGGTGATGGCGAACCCGTACGCGGTCGAATTCGGGCGGTTCTCGTCGGGTGTCATCGTCGTCTCGACGCGCAGCGGCGCGAACAAGTGGGCGGCGACCGTCAACAACTTCCTCCCCGGATTCGTCCTCAAACGCGGGTCCAACCCGTTCCATGTGATCGGCCTCGCCTCGATGGAACCGCACCTGGCGATCGGCGGCCCGATCCTCAAGAACCGGCTGTTCGTGGCCCAGAGCACACAATTCCGCTACGACTCCGGTGAAGTGGCGAGCCGGCCGCAGGACCAGAGGCGGATCAGCAAGAGCCTGAGCTCGTTCACTCGGTTCGACTACGTGGCCAGCGAGAAGAACACGCTCTCGGGCACGTTCACCGTTGCGCCCGAGAACGCCAATTCGGTGACCCTCAGCACGTTCGACCCGCCGGCGGCGACGGCCGACCTACGGCAGCGGGTGTATCGAGTCGGCGTGAGCGACACGGCGCAGTTGCCGCACGCGATGGTGCTCGAAACCCTCGCGCACTTCACTCGGTACGACACGGCGGTGGACGGTCATGGGACGGCGACGGACATGATCCTGGCCCCCGAGGGGAACTCCGGCACCTACTACGCCCAGCAGGATCGACGCTCCAACGCATTCCAGGTGAGCGCGACGCTGTCGGGCTTCGTCAGCGGAACTTCCGGCGAGCACCTGATCAAGGGCGGGGTGGACATCCTGCACGCCAGCTTCGTCGGGAATCTCCAGATGCGCCCGATCGACGTCCTGCGCGAGGACGGGACGCTGACGCGCCGGTTCCTGGCCCAACCGAGCGGGGGACAGTTCGACGCGACCGATGCGGCGGCGTTCGTGCAGGACCGCTGGCACGTGAACAACCGGCTCCTCCTCGAGTACGGCCTGCGGGTGGAGCGGGACGGCGTCTTCGGTCGCGTGAACGTGATCCCCCGATTCGGCGCCGTCGTGGCGCTCGACCAGGACCGGAGCGCGACGATCCGAGGGGGCTGGGGCTACTTCTACGAGCGAACGCCGCTCATGGCCGGCGCATTTCCGCATCTGTCCGACTTGTCCGAGGCGGCCTACGGTCCGGACGGCAAGACCCTGCTGGGCCCTCCCGTCGTCTACAGCCACGCCCTCGACAGCGTGATGGAGACGCCGCGCAGCACCACCTGGAACATCGGCTACGAGCACCGGATGACACCGTGGGTGGCGGTGCGCGCCAATCATCTCCAGCGGACGGGCAGGCACGAGCTGGTCATGGATGTGGTGCAACAGGACCAGAGCGATGTCATTCAGTTGACCTCGCGCGGCTCGTCGACCTATCGCGACACCGAGGTCGGCGCGCACTTCAAGCGAGGCACGACGCTCGACGTCGACCTGTCCTATACGCACTCCTCGTCGATCGGAGACCTGAACGACGCCTACGGGTACTTCTTGAACCTGACGGCGAACCCCATCCTGCGTCCGAACGCGGTCGGACCGACCGATACGGATTCGCCCGACCGTTTCGTGGGGCGCGGGCGGGCCAACGTCGGTCGGAACTGGATCTTCGAACTGGCCGGCGAACTGCGGACGGGATATCCCTACTCCGCGGTGAACGAGCAGCTCGAATTCGTCGGCGTGCGAAACAGCCTCAGGTTCCCGACCAAGTTCACCGTCGACGCCTCGGTCGAGCACCGGTTCAGGATTGGCCGGTTCCAGCCGTGGATTGGAGTCGTGTTCATCAACGCGCTGAACACGTTCTCGCCCGGTGACGTCCAGCGGAACATCGCCTCGCCCGCGTTCGGCACGTTCTACAGTTCGCCGATCCGCCAGATCAGAATCACCGTGCATTTCCATCCCTGACGGGATGCTGAAACACCCGTCCCGAATGGAGACCGTTGAGCGGAAAACGCAGAAGACGGACGTACGATCGATTAGAATAGCGGGAATCTCATCTAGCCCCCCAGGATGCCATCATGAACGTATTCGTTCTCAACTGCGGCAGTTCTTCCCTCAAATTCCAGATCATCGAAACGGATGCCGACCTGATCGAGAAGGACGAAGACAGGCAGCTGGCCAAGGGGCTGATCGAGCGGATCGGCAGCGAGGCGATCATCACGTTTCAGGTGGGTGACCACCCGCCCATCAAGGGCGCGACGCCGCTCCGCGATCACAAGGCGGCGCTTGCCCACGTCATCAACTGGGTGACGGCGGCCGAGACCCACATCCCGGGCATCTCCGGCCTGACCGACATCCATGCCATCGGCCACCGGGTGGTGCACGGTGCCGAGCGGTTCAAGGGCTCGCAACTGATCGACAAGGCGGTCATCGCCGGTGTGCAGGAGTGCATCGACCTCGCGCCGCTCCACAACCCGGCCAACCTGAAGGGCATCTACGCGGCCACCGAACTGTTCGGTGCGGCGATGCCCCAGGTCGCGGTGTTCGACACGGCATTCCACTCGACCATGCCGGAAACCGCCTATCTCTACGCGATCCCGTATCAGCTCTACCGGCGGTTCAAGATCCGCAAGTACGGCTTCCACGGCACGTCGCACCGCTACATCGCGTTTCGGTACCGGAAGCTGACCGGCAAGCAGCGCAAGGAGACGAACATCATCACCGTCCACCTGGGCAACGGCTGCTCGGCCTGCGCCATCAAGGGCGGCAAGTCGGTGGACACCTCGATGGGCATGACGCCGCTCGAGGGGCTGATGATGGGGACGCGCAGCGGGGATATCGATCCCACGGTCATCGAGTTCCTGGTGCACAAGGAAGGCACCAGCGTCGACGAAATCGTCTCGACGCTGAACAAGCGGTCCGGGCTGCTGGGCGTCTCCGGGTTGACGAACGACATGCGCGATCTCGAGGGCGAGGCCGAAGAGCACCAGGACCGGCGCGCCATCCTGGCGATCGACATGTTCTGCTACCGCGTGAAGAGGTACATCGGGTCGTATCTGGCGGCCATGAATGGCGCCGACGCCATCTGTTTCGCGGGAGGGATCGGCGAAAACGGCCCGGGGATCCGCAAGAAGATCCTCTCGGACCTCGAGTGGCTCGGAATCGAGATCGACGATGCGAAGAACGCAAAGGCGGTGCGGGGCAAGGAGATGCTGATCAGCTCGGACAAGAGCCGGCTGCCGGTTTACGTCATCCCGACGAACGAGGAACTGATCCTGGCCCGCGATACGGTCCGCGCGGTGAAGTCGCTGCCGTTCCCGTGCTAGCACGGGCGCATCTATCTTCTGCCTCCTGTCTTCTACCTAATATCTATGAGCGACAACGCATTCATCCAGCGAATCCGCGGCGACGCGGCACATCGGAACTTCAAGCTGGCGCTGCCCGATGCTGAGGACGTGCGCGTCCTGAAGGCGGCCATCGTGCTGCGCGATCAGCAGATCGCGCAACCGGTCCTCGTCGGGGCCGGGGCCGGCATCCGGAAGCTCGCGGCCGACCATGGCGTCAACCTGGCCGGTGTGGAGATCGTCGATCCGGCCGGCAGTCCGTGGGCCGACGAGTTCACCGGACTGTTGTTCGAGAAGCGCAAGGCCAAGGGGATGACCCGTGAGCAGGCGGCCGAACTGGTGAAGCAACCGCTCTACTTCGCGGGCCTCATGCTCGAGACCGGCCGCGTGAGAGTGGTCGTCGGGGGCAACGTCTCCTCCACAGGAGACGTCATCCGCGCCGCGATCTACACGGTTGGCGTGGCGCCCGGCATCTCGATCGTCAGCAGCTACTTCATCATGGCGCTCACCGACGGCCGCTTGTTGTGCTTCGCGGATTGCGCGGTGAACCCCGACCCGAACGAGGCCCAGCTCGCCGACATCGCCATCAGCTCGGCCAGGAACTTCCAGGCGGTGACGGGCCTCGAGCCTCGTGTCGCGATGCTGTCGTTCTCCACCAAGGGCAGCGCCACGCACCCGCTCGTGGAGAAGGTGCAGAAGGCCACCGCCCTCGTCAGGGAAAAGGCACCCGCCCTGATGGTGGACGGTGAGATGCAGGCCGACGCGGCGTTGGTCGCATCGATCGGCGAGCGCAAGTGCAAGGGCTCCCCGGTCGCCGGCAAGGCCAATGTCCTGGTGTTTCCTGATCTCAATGCCGGCAACATCGGCTACAAGCTCACCGAGCGGATTGGCGGCGCCGAAGCCGTCGGCCCGATTGTCCAGGGGCTGAAGAAGCCCTACTGCGATCTTTCCCGCGGCTGCAGCGTCGAAGACATCGTCAACGTCGCGGCCATCTGCAGCCTGATGGCGTAACCCGGCGCGGGGCTGACCGGGTTCGAATCGAGAATTGAGAATTGACAGGAAGAACGGACGGCACACGACGCAGACCCGGTCGGGGCAAGGCATGTCGTGCGCTGATCGGGAGTGCGGCCTTGATCATGGCGCTGGTCTCGGTAGGCTGCGGCGGATCGTCGCCGGCCGCTCCATCCACGTCAACGCCAACGCCCACCACACCGCTGCCGTCCGTCGCGGCCATGCTGTCGGAGAAGGTGCTCGGCAGCCCGGCCGCGCCCATCACGATGATCGAATACTCGTCGCTGACCTGTTCCCACTGCGGCGACTTTCATATCGTCACCTTCCCGCTGCTGAAGACGACTTACATCGACACCGGGCAAGTGAAATTCGTCTATCGTGATTTCCCGCTCAACGAGCCCGCCCTCGTCGCCAGCATGGTCGCCCGCTGCTCGGGCGACCGCTACTTCCCGGCGCTCGACGCGCTGTTCGCGACGCAGCTCTCGTGGGCGTACGGCGCGGATTACACGGGCGGGATCAAGAAGGCCGTGGCCGGGCTCGGGATGACTTCGGACGACGTGGACGCCTGCCTGGCCTCGACGGAGCTTCGCAACGGCATCCTCGCCATCAAGCAGGGCGGCGTGGCGGAACATGGGGTGAACGCCACGCCAACGTTCGTCGTCAACAATCTGGTCGTGGTCGGCGCCCTCTCCTACGCCGAGTTCGCCGCTCTCATCCAGTCGTTCCAGTAGCCAACCGGCTCGCCTGCCCTGAGCGAGCCGGGCGAGTCGAAGGGCGGCGGTCTGATATGCTTGGCGCCTGACGACGGGCTTCGAAGCTGGAGGAACGATGAGCGGCGGTCCGGTGGTGATCGGTGTCGCGGGCGGATCGGGCTCTGGCAAGACGACGGTGGTGAGCCGGATCGTCGAGAGCATGGGCACGGACCAGGTGATCGTGCTGGAGCACGATCGCTACTATTACAACCACCCGGAACTCCGGCTCGAGGAACGGGCGGCGCTCAACTACGACCATCCGGACTCGCTCGAAACCGACCTGATGGTCCAGCACGTCAAGGCGCTCCGGGCCGGGCGCCCGGTCGAGCTGCCGACGTACGACTTCGCCCGCCACGCGCGCCGCCAGACGACAGAAACCGCACAGCCCCGCCAGATCATCATCGTCGAAGGCATCCTGATCTTCGCCGATGCTCCCCTTCGTGATCTGATGGACATCAAGGTCTTCGTCGATACCGACGACGACACCCGGTTCATCCGCCGCCTGAAGCGCGACGTCGCGGAGCGCGGCCGGACGATGGATTCGGTGATCGATCAGTACCTGAGCACCGTGAAGCCGATGCACCTCGAGTTCGTGGAGCCGACCAAGCGCTACGCGGACATCATCATCCCGCGCGGCGGCCACAATGCCGTCGCCATCGACATGATGCTGACGCTCATCCGCAGCCTGGCCACGCGGTAGGACCCGGCGGAGGACCGATGGCCGTGTTCCGGCGCACAATCACCGTTCGGTTCGACGAAGCCGACGCCCGGGGCGTGCTCTTCTACGGGCGGGTGCAGGCGCTCGCGCATCGCGTGTTCGAGGACTTCGTCGTCTCCGAGTTGGTGGAGCGCTGGGAGGATTGGTTCGAGAGCGATCTGTTCGTGGCGCCCATCAGGCACGCGGAAGCGACGTTCCATCGGCCGATGCGCCCCGGACACAGCTACGACGCGGAACTGTCGGTGACGAAGGTCGGTGACTCGTCGTTCGAGGTTCTGACCCGGTTCATCGACCGTGCGGGCCCCCAGCCGGTGACCTGTGCGGAAACACGCATCGTCAAGGCCCTGGCTGACCCGGCCACGTGGCGGAAGATGTCGATCCCCTCAGCGATCCGGGCGCGCCTGCTCGCTCACGTGGCGCGTGAGTAGCGGCCGCTGGCACTTTCCGAGCGGCGTCCGCGGAATCCGATCCACCCAGGCCAGGCGTTGAATCCGTTCGAACGGCAGCAGGTTCTCCCGGCAGAACGACGCGAGCGACGCAACCAGTGCGTCCCGCCGGGCGTCGTCGGGGCGCGGGTGGCAGGCGATTGCGACCACCACTTCGTGGCCCAGCCGCGAGTGCGGCACTGCGACCACGCCGAGATCGAAACCCGGGATCGCGCGAAGCCCCTCCTGTCCCGCCCAGCGCCTGGCCTGTTCTTCGATCCAGACGAGCGAGACCACCTCGCCGAGAACCTTGACGGAATCGGACACGCGCCCGAGCACATCGACACCGTCGCCCGTCACGCGGCCGGTATCCTCTGTTTCGAGCCAGCCATCGCGCTTCGGATCCCACACCCGGACGTCGTCATCATCCAGTTCCGCACAGCACGTGAGCAGCGACGTGGCGCGAATCGCCAGGCGCTGCCCGTGCCCGGCGCGGATCTCAGCGTGCGTGAGGACCGGCAACGCGGCCGGGTACTCCGGCACCGACAACGACGAGAGCGAGGCGGTGGCCACCTGGGAACAAGTTTCGGTCAGACCGTAACTGGGCAGGCAGGGCCAGCCGAGCGCGCGTGCCCGCCGATACAGCGCCGGCTCCATCCGTGCGCCGCCAACCACAATCGCGCGCATCGAGGGAGGCGACGCGAGCCCGGACGCGACGAGATCGTGGATCTGCGATGGCACGAGGGCCGAGAGCGTAGCGCCCGTTCGTGACGCCACCGCGTGAAATCCGGCCGCTTCCCACCGATTGACGATCGCCGGCACGACCTTCGCCCCGCTGAGCCAGCCACGCGCCAGGATGCCGAGCCCGCCGACGTGAAACACCGGCAGCGCGTGGGCCCAGGTATCTGCCGAAGTCGCCCCCAGATGTTCGTTGACCGCCCGCGCAGACGCCAGGAACGCGTCCTTCGAGAGCGCAATCCACCGCACCCGCCCAGGCACGTCGCTGCTCGTTCCAGACGTCGACACCCAGACGTGCGCATCGAGCGCCGGCAGACGACGCGCGACCGATCGACTGCCGTCGGCCTGGCGTCGAATCCACTCCGGGTTGGCCAGGATGACCGATTCACGGCTCTCCCAGTCCACCGGTTCGGCGCCAGGCTGGAAGTAGAACGGGCGGGTCATTGAACGGCCAGGCCGGTTGCGGCGAGGGCACAGAAGAGCAACTGCAACAGCGCCGTCTGCGCCAGGAAGATGTTGAAGCGCCGGCTCGGTGGCTCCGTCCAGACGCCACGAACGAGGCGGATGGCAAGCGGCAACGTCAGGAGCGGCAGGACCGCGGCCCAGGTTCGGCCGGCCACTAGCCACGCGACGCCAAGCAGATACGGCAGGGCGACGAGCACCGCAATCTCGATTCGCGCAAAGCGTTCACCGAAACGGGCCGCCAGCGTCCACTTTCGTGCCCTGCGATCGCCCACGACGTCGCGGCAGTTGTTGACCGCGAGCAGCGCCGAGCTCTGGAGGCCCACCTGCAACGCCGCCAGCTCGGCCCAGGGCGACAGCCCCTGCCCGGTCAGGACGTAGGCCATCCCCTTGACGGCGGCCAGGCCGTAGAACAGCAATACGAACAGTTCGCCGAGACCGAGATACGCCAGCGGAAAGGGTCCGGCGGTGTACGCATACCCCGCGGCCACCGAAAGGACGCCGATGACGAGAACCGGGACGCCGCCGGCCAGGATCAGCGGAACGCCGAGCAGAGCCGCGAGCACGAAGAACAGGCCGGCTCCCAGCATCACGTGACGGCCGTTCAGGAGACCGCTCTGCGTCACCCGCACCGGACCCAAACGCTCGGCCGTGTCGGCGCCCTTCTCGAAGTCCGCCGCGTCGTTGACGAGGTTGGTCCCCACCTGGATGCACAACGCCGACGCGAGCGCAAGCCAGGCCAGCCCCATCGGGACGGGCCGACTGGAGAAACTGGCGGCCAGGCCTGTGCCGAGCAGAACCGGGGACAGGCTGGCCGTCAGCGTCTTGGGGCGGGCAGCCAGCAGCCATGGAGACGCGGGCGGCGTGGTCACGGAAGCCTCGGGAACTTCTTGAAGTTCGGCGGGCGCTTCTCCAGGTAGGCCTTCTTCCCTTCCTGGGCTTCCTCGCTCATGTAGTACAGCAGCGTGGTGTTGCCAGCCAGATCGAGCAGGCCGATCTGCCCGTCGCAGTCCGCGTTCATCGCCGCCTTCAGGCAGCGAAGCGCCAGGGGCGAGTGCGCCAGCATCTCGCGCGCCCACTGGAGCGTCACCGTCTCGAGGTCGGCCAGCGGGACCACCGCGTTCACCAACCCCATCTCCAGCGCCTGCTGCGCGTTGTACTGCCGGCACAGGTACCAGATTTCACGCGCCTTCTTCTGCCCGACGATTCGGGCGAGATAGCTCGATCCCAGGCCGCCGTCGAACGACCCGACCCTCGGTCCTGTCTGGCCGAAGATCGCGTTGTCCGCGGCGATCGTGAGGTCGCACACGATGTGCAGCACGTGTCCGCCGCCGATCGCGTAGCCTGCGACCATCGCGATCACGGGTTTCGGCAACGCGCGGATCTGCTTCTGGAGGTCCAGCACGTTCAGACGCGGCACGCCGCCCTCGTCCACGTAGCCCCGATCGCTGCGGATTTTCTGATCGCCGCCCGAGCAGAACGCCTTGTCGCCGGCGCCCGTGAGGATGACGACGCCGATCGTCGGATCCTCCCGGCAGACGGCGAACGCGTCGCCGAGTTCCATGACTGTCTTCGGCCGGAAGGCATTGCGGCGGGCCGGCCTGTTGATGACGATCTTCGCGACGCCGTCGTCCGTCTTGAAGAAGAGGATGTCGTCGTACGTCCTGACCGTCTGCCAGGATTCGGAACCTGAGGTCATCTGTGCGTCTCCATCACGCGGGCGATCCACGGCCGGACGGCGCGCGCGAACGCGGACGGATTGTCCCAGGGCACACGGTGCCCCGCTTCTTCGCATGTGACGAACGTCGCGGGAATGCCGGCGTCCGACAACTCCCTGGCGATCGTCGAGAACTTGACGTCGCGCGCCCCGGCGATCCAGAGCACGGGCGCCGCCCAGGCGCGAAGCCGTGAGCGGTAGTCGGGCTGGCCGGCCAGTGAGAAGAGCCGAAGCGCCCGAGCCAGCGTGCCGCGCGAGGCCGGCAGGCCAACCCGGGACACAGACCGGCACGACCCCCCGAACACCGGCTGCGCATCCCATTCGCGCCAGATCTCGTCTTCGGGCCACGCGAGGATCCGCTTCGCCCAGTCTTCGTCCGACGCGCGCCTTCCCTCCCGGGCCGCTCGATCGCCCTCGGGGAGGCCCGGGTTGCACGAGACGAAACAACAGCCGCGCACCGGCGACGCCGGGGTCGAGAGCATCGTGCTCGACAACGCCAGCCGCGCGCCGAACGAATACGCGATCAGAAACGCCGGGCGCGCGTCGCCGCCGCCCGGCAGCTCCGTCAGGGCCAGTTCCAGCGCGCGCGACATCGATGTCCAGTCGACCACACCCGGCCGGTCGATCAGGGCCCAGAGGTCCAGCGCGCTCACCGACGCGTCGGGGAACCAGTCGGCCAGACCGTCCCAATCCGACGGCCGGCCCAGGAATCCATGGACGGCCACCAGCCGAAAATCGGCGGTCACCGCCTGGTCTCCTCGGTAAGTTCCGTCCAGAACGCGTCGGTCTCGCGCTCGCTCGGACGGACCTCGATCACCACGGACGGCCCAACCGCGCCACTCGGAAGCTCCGCGTGGTACTCGGCACCCCACATCGCGGCCCAGGCCTCGAAGCCGGTCGTGTGGCGATTCTGGAAGCGCGCGTTCTGGAACATGCGCTGGAAGATCCGGCCGCCGCCGTTGTTGATGACGACGACGCGGAGACGGAAGCCGCTGAGGTGCCGGAGCGCCCAGAGTGCGGAGAGGTCGTAGAGCGCCGTGAGGTCGCCCACGACCGCCCAGTTCTCGACGTCGGACTTGGCCCAGCCGAGAAAACTCGCCACTTGCCCGTCGATGCCGTTCGCGCCGCGGTTCTCTCCGATGGCGAACCCCCGATCGGAGAACGTGGCGAACTGGTTCCACTCGCGGATCGGCAGGCTGTTTCCGAGGTACACGAACGAGCCCGGAGGTATCGTCTCGGACAGGCGCCGAACGAGCGACGGCTCGCTGCACGGCAAGGCGTCGAGGAGACGGTCGGTGGCCTCTCGGAGCCGGCAGTCCCAGTCGAGCAGTTCCTGAACGCTGCGGCCGGCCGCACCTGTGGCGGCGATGGGCAGCGGCAGTGGCACGCCGGCAGGGACGCGGACGTGCGTGCCCCGCGTCAGACCTCTCCAGGGTTTCCTGGAGACGGACAGCACGGGCGCGCTCAGCGACACATCGAGGTCGCGCCAGGTTCGAAACGACGGCACGTCCCCGATGCGGATCACCGAATCGAAGAGCCGCCGTTCGAAGCCGCGCCGCGCGCCGGCGTCACCGGACCGCAGTTGCCGCAAGCCAGGCGCACAGCGGATGCCGGAACTGGCCTCGGCCAGAACCGGTGCGCCAAGAGCCCGGCAGAACCGCTCCGCCAGCTCACGGTCGCCGGGTTCGCAGAGGCCGCCTACGATGACCAGCGGCGCGAGCGCGCCAGCAAGGAAGGACTCGACATCGGCGAGGCCGGTGAAGCGTTCCGTGGCGGGCGCGGGAGGTGGTGCGGTCGGCTCCGGCGCCAGAGCGCCCGTCGGGTTCCAGTGCGCGAGCAGCGGTTCGGAGAAACAGATGTTGACGTGAGCCGGCCCTTCGAGCGCCGGCCAATCCCGCACGTCGTCCGGATGCTCGAGGTCGAGGGACAGCGTGGCGTAGGTCCCGAACAGGTCCGCCTGATCGATAGTCTGTGGCGCGCCAGACCCTCGAGAGGAGCGAGGCCGGTCGGCCGTCACCGCCACCAGCGGCACGGACGAGTAGTACGCCTCCACCATCGCGGGCAACAATTCCGCGGCCGCCGTTCCCGACGTCGTCACGACCGCGACCGGAGCGGAATCGCGGCGCGCACGCCCCAGCGCGAAGAACCCCGCGCTTCTCTCGTCGAAGAACGACAGGATCTCGGCGAAGCCCACCGGCAGCTCGTCGAGCGCCTCCACCAGCGGCGCATTGCGGCCGCCGGGACAGACGCAGAAGGTCCGTACCCCGGCGGCGCGGAGGCGGTCGAGTGCAGCGACGGCAAGCGCCTGGTTGGTCGTCAGACGCCCCACAGCACCCTCACCACCTGCATCTTGTCCAGCACTTCCTGCCACTCGTTCTCGTACCGGCTCTGCGCCACGACGCCGCACCCCGCCCAGATCTCGAGCTGGCCGTCGCGATACTGGAGATTGCGAATGGCGACGACGCACCGGCCGGCGCCCGAAGGCCAGCGCAGGCCGAACGGCGCGCCAAACCGCTTGCGGTCCCGGCGCGGATCGAGCCCCGCCAGCCAGTCGGTCCCCAGCTCGCACCGCGGAGAGACGCCGATCGCCGGCGTCGGGTGGAGGCGCCGGGCAACCGCTTCGAAATCGAGCGAATGGGCAGCCTCGAGCTGAATATCCACCGCCAGGTGCTCCAACTGCCCGAACGATCGCACCTCGGTGTCCGACGCGATCGGCTGGCCCCACTCGGTCAGCCGGGCGAGGAGATCCTCGACGACGGTCTGATGCTCGTCGCGGTCCTTCGGGCTCGCAGCCAGGCTGGCTGCACCGCCGCCGGCACGCCGCGTGCCAGCGACAGCCATCGTCGACAGGCGCCGCCCCCCGTCAATCTCGAAGAGGAGTTCCGGGGTGGCACCGATCAGGAACTCGGGCGAACCCGTCCCTGTGTCGGAAGCCGGGCGATAGAAACCGTAGGCGTACAGGTTCGGGGGCAGCCCGGGAACGCGGCTGACCGCCTGGCCGAACAGCGCCGCAGCCTCGCCCGGATCGACGGGCGCCGTCATCACGGTGACGGGAACACCTTTTCGGAGGCTGCCGTCCTCGAGCCGCGCCGCCAGCGTGCGGAACCCCTCGGCGAACCGCCGTTCGTCGGGCGGGCCCCATGTCGGAATCACCGGGCGCGCGTGACTGGCTGGAAACCGCGCCTGCCACCCGGAGCGGGAGAGGGTGACCAGCGATCCCGCGTCGATCCCGAACCACCACGGTTCCCCGGGAGACATCGAGAAATCTGGCGCGAAGAAGGCCGGTGACCCGGCCCGCGGGGAGACGACGGGTTCGAGAGGCGTGGGGACGCACACGATGGCGTCGGTGCCTGTTTGCAGAAAGGCCAGCACGGTTCGCATCGACAGACGTTGATTATATCGTTCCTGCTACTGCGCGCCGGGGCCATTTGATAGGATGAACGGGAGGGCTGTTCACCCGCGCCGGCCTGCTGGCCGGCAAGCGGGGCTCCTGACATCTGAAAGGGACACGCCATGAAGAACGCGAACCCCAAGGCTCAACGCCTCCAGGAGCTGAGGGCGATGCTGGCGTCCTACCGGCTGATGACGGTCGAAGAGGTGGAAACGACCGGTTGGGGCGACCTCGAAATCGAACTCGAAGGCGAAGTCTGGCAGCTTGAGCAGGAACTGCGCGACGAAGCCCGTTTGCATCCGGCGGCCGCGTAGGGAGATGCGAACCGCACGACGCATGGCGGAGGTGCAGCTGCCGATCATCCCGATTGTCGGCGAGCTGATTCGCCGCAACCCGGGAACCATCTCGCTCGGCCAGGGGATCGTGTCGTATGGCCCCCCGGCGGCGGCGCTGAAGGTGCTCGAAGCCTTCCCGCGAACGCCCGACGACCATCGCTACGGGCCGGTCGAGGGATCGCCGGAACTGGTCGGCGCGATCGGCCGCAAGCTCGAGACGGAGAACGGCATCACCGTCGGCGATGAGCGGCGAATCGTCGTCACCGCCGGCGGCAACATGGCGTTCGTCAACGCGGTGCTGGCCGTCACCGACCCTGGCGACGAAGTCATCCTCCAGACGCCGTTCTACTTCAACCACGACATGGCGATTGTCATGGCCGGGTGCCGGACCATCGCGGTGCCGACGGACAGCCAGCATCAGTTGCGCCCCGACGCGATCCGGGCGGCCATCACACCGCGAACCCGCGCCGTGGTGACGATCTCCCCCAACAACCCGAGCGGCGCCGTCTACCCGGAGTCAACGCTTCGCGAAGTCAACCGGCTCTGCGCCGAACAGGGGCTCTATCACGTCCACGACGAGGCCTACGAGTACTTCACCTACGACGGCGCCCGCCACTTCTCGCCGGGCGCCATCCCCGGGTCGGCGCGGCACACGATTTCCCTGTTCTCGCTCTCGAAGACGTATGGGATGGCGAGCTGGCGCATCGGCTACATGGTGATCCCGGCGCAGCTGTTCGAGGCGATCAACAAGATCCAGGACACGAATCTGATCTGCCCGCCCGTCGTCTCTCAGGCCGTCGCGTGCGCCGCGCTCCAGGCCGGGTCCGGGTATTGCCGGGAGCGCGTCCGCGAACTGGCCATCGTGCGGTCCCACGTGCTCGACGAGTTTGCGCGCGTCGCCGACATTTGCACCGTCCCGCGGCCGGACGGCGCCTTCTATTGCCTCGTTCGCGTCCACACCTCGATCGATCCGCTCGCGCTGGTCGAGCGCCTCATCGTCGAACATCGAGTGGCGGCTGTGCCCGGCACCGCGTTCGGCCTGACCGATGGCTGCTACCTGCGCGTCTCGTACGGGGCGCTGGACAAGGACACGGTGGCGGAGGGGATGTCGCGGCTCGTGAAGGGGCTGGCTCAGAACGCCGCCACCACCCCTCCCCCGGCCACGAATGTCTTGGAGTGGCGTCCATCGAACGTGAAGCCGCCGTTCCTGGCGTAGAAGCGGGCATCGAACCGAAGCCCGAACGCCTTCACGATCCCGGAGCGCCTCGGGTGGAAGAAGTACTTCACCCCCGCGCCCGCATGGTAGACCTGTCCTGACTCGACGGTGAAGTACCCGGACGCCGCGCTCGACTGGCCGTGCAGTTCTCGAAGGTGTCCGGCACCGGCCTCGATGAACGGGCGGGCACGACCGCCCGCGAATCCGCTTCGCGAGAGATAGGCGACCAGGCTCGCGTCGAAGAAGAACTGCGAGGTCGTTTCACCGGACGCGGTGAAGCCCGCAGCGCCTTCGGCGTCGTTGGCAATCGTAAAGCTGATCACCGGCCGGCTGTAGGTGACGCCTCCCTCGACCGCGAACCTGCGGGTCACGTTGTAGCTTGCGCGCGCCTCGATGCCGGCAGAACTCCGGACATCGCCACTCGCGGTGAAGAGAGGGTAGGCGGTCCCAGCGGTGTCGTTCGACGTCAGGTTCGCGTTGCTCGAACCGATCGACGACGGCCCGAACCACATCACGGAGGCCGTCACCTCGAACGAGCCGGCCCGTCCGGGCTGGCGGCTGGGCGCCGCCGACCTCGCCCTCGAAGCCGGCTGAAGGGCTGCCTGCGATCCGCCCCCGTCGGAGGTCCCCTGGGCCTGCGCGGCCGCAGACAGCCCCAGCACCATCATCGCGCAGACTGCAATCGACTTCACTCGTGCCTCCTCGAGGACGTCCGTGGCGCCATGGTCACTTGGCCGTTACCTTCACCTCGGCGAGCTGCGACCCGCCGCCGGGCGGCACGACGACGAAGCCCTGGTAGTAGGCGATGCGGAAGTTGATGTCGACGTCGGGGATCACGCTGTCGTCGAAGAAGCTGTCGAGATCGGCGTCGTCAACCGGTTCAACGCGGATGATGTACGGACCGGGCGTCAGGCTGGAGATGGCGAAGGTGCCCTGCTTGTCGACCGTGAAGTTCCCGACGAGCACGCCGGTCGCCGGATTGAATGCGACGACGTGCGCGCCGAGGACGCCCTGACCGTTCTTGGTGACATGGCCGCTCACGCTGCCGCTTCCGCTGGAGAAGCCGGTCCGGGGATAGACCTCGGAGAGGCCCGCGATGTCGTCGGCGCGCGGCGTTCGATCGCTGATGTTGCCGGCCGAGAATGCGATGGGGAACATCACCGCCTCGGCCGCAATCACCCGCCTCCCGCCACCCGACTGGAGCTCGGTTTCGCCGAGCGCCGAGTGGCCCAGGCCGAACAGGTGACCGGTTTCGTGCAGGATGATCGACTCGAGATCGAACTTGCCCGACTCCCCTGCCGACGCGACGGACCACTGGAAGGCCGCATTGAAGAAGATGTCGGTCTCGAGGATCTCGCCGGTCGTGTCGTCAAGAACGTAACTGGTGGACCCGAGCACCCGTTCGAGATCCGGACGTGTCAGGAAACCGAGCGTGGTCTGGCCGTCCTCTTCGTCCGGGTTCGCCGTCGTGAAGCCGACGAACTCGGCCGAGACGGAAGCCGTCTTGACGTTCTGCCAGGTCGCGAACGCGCGCGCGGTCGCGTCGCGGAACTGCGCGGAGGTGATGCCGGTGGCGCCGCGGTCGGTGACGAAGTAACGGACCGGCAGCCGGCTCCACTTCACGGGCACCACGCGGTTTCCCACCGATATCCCGTAGGTCTGATAGGCGACGGCCGGACAGGCGTGGCCGACCGCCAGAACGGTCGACAGGATCACGGCGGCCCGCCGTCCCAGTATCGGGTGTTGTCTCATGACGCTCCGTTAATGCTGGCGAATCCCTTTCGACGTCCGCTCCGGCGACTCCCGGTCCCTGGTCGCCCGGGCGAGCGCAGATCTGACGGTCGCCGCGAACTCGGGCAGGCTCACCGCGTGTCGCGCCGGGTCGCCTCGCTGCACGGTCACGGTGTGGGACCGGTCCGCGAGAAGCGCGGGAGGCGTCACCGTCGTGTCGCCAGTCCGCGCGTCGCGCCGCACCCGGAATACGCCCTGGCCGAGGCCGAGCACATACGGGAGCGCTGGCGGCTGCGCCCCGAGGAACAGCACGACCTCTTCGCCCAGGTGGAACGACGGCGCGCCGATCGTGACACTGCGGTAACGGCCGATGACGCCGCCCGGCACCTGGAAGCTGAGACGTCCGCCCATGTCGCCCTTGAACGTCTCGCTCACCTCGAGCGTGACGATCGTCTCGACGCGCCGGCGGCCATCGACCCACTCCGTGCGCACGTCCACCACGATGCCGTGAACGATCGCTTTCGCTCCGCGGGCGATGTCGCCGAGGTCGCCTGGCAGCAGCGTCGTCGCGGAGACCGGGGGCGCGATCGCCGCGACCAACGCGCCGATGAGGAGCATCCGCTTGTAGTCCATGAATCCGTTATACCACGAGCGCAACAGGCGGGCATGGATGGCGCGCGGCGGCCGGACAACCGGGGAGGGCGACCCTTCGAGGCTGCCCCACATGGATCCTCACCCTGCTGTCCCTGTGTTGTGAAGGACGACCGGCGCCAATCCCGAAGTTCACTTGGGTTGACGAAGAGATGGGGTTCCCGCGGCAGTGCCCCAAATGGCGGGTGGCGTCGGGCGGGGGTCCCCCGGCCGCCCGCAGCGCGTCTCCCGTGACCCGCGCCCTGCGCGCGAGGACGGCTGGGGGATCCCGACGACAGGACCCGCCCGGATCGTCAACTCGAGTGAGCGTGCGTACAGCGTGCGTGGGAGCGGGCCGTTTCGAGCACGATTTCGGCGGCGCGGCGGCTGGCGCCACGGCCGCCAAGCCTCGCCCTGACCTCGCGAAGCGCCGCGACCGCGCGCTGCCTGGCGTCCGAATCCGTCAGCAGCCGAACGGCCTCGCCGGCCACCGCGTCCGCGGTGAATCCGTCCTGGATCAACTCGAGGGCCACCCGCTCGCCGGCTACGAGGTTCACCATTCCAAAGGTGTCCACGTGGACGAAACGCCTGCCAATCGCGTAGGTGAGCGGCGCCACGCGATACACGATGACCATCGGGCACTCGTGAATGGCCGCCTGCACCGTCGCGGTTCCGGACGCCGTAATCACCGCGTCGGCTGACGCCAGTACGTCGTCGGTGCGGCGTTCGACAACGGTGACGGGAATCGTCAGGGTCCCGAGCGGCGAGAACAGGTCGTCGGTCAGCGCGGGCGCCCGCGCGACCACGACCTGCAGGCCCGGCACACGCAGGGCAATACGCGGCAAGGCGGCCACCACCGTGGGCAGGATCTCGCGCACTTCATTTGGGCGGCTGCCCGGCAGCACTGCGAGCGTCGGACGCCGCGGGTCCAGGCCGAGCCCCGCGAGGAACGCCTCACGCGGGCACGCGGCGGAGGTGAGTTCGACGAGCGGGTGGCCGACGAACGTGACGGGCGTCCCCGCGGCACGGTAGACCTCGGGCTCGAACGGGAAGATGACGAGAATGCGATCGGCCAGCGCGCTGAGCGTGCGCATGCGGCCGCTGCGCCACGCCCACAGCTGCGGAGGAATGTAGTAGACAATCGGGATGCCGAGCCGGCGAATCGCCCCGGCCAGCCGGAAGTTGAAATCGGGAAAGTCGATCGCGACGAACACGTCCGGCCGCTGTTCCCGTGCGGCGCGCACCAGCCGCCTGTACATCTCGAGCGACCGTGGCAGCACGCGGATGGCCTCCACAAGGCCCGTAACCGCGAGACCTCGATAGTCGCCGACGAGCGTCGCACCCGCCGCCTGGAACCGCTCGCCCCCGAAACCCATCGCCCGGAGGTCGGGGTCGAGCGACCGCAGTTGCTCGATGAGCGCCGCCGCGTAGAGGTCGCCCGAGGGCTCGCCGCAGGAAATGAAGACGCTGGCCATCTACGGGCGCCTGCCAGTCTTGGCAGCTGCGTCTGCCAGGTTCTTGCGCGTGAAATCGGGAGCCGTCAGGTCGAGGTCCGACAGGCGAATCACGTCGACGGACTTGAAGCCGACGCGCTTCAGCTGGCCGAGGAACGTGGCCGAGTTGCCCACCAACACCACGGACAGGCGGTCTGGCTGAAGGTACTTCGCCGCCACCCTCTCCACATCGTCCACACCGACGGCGTTCACCCGTTGCCTGAACGTCTGCAATTCTTCGACAGGCAGCTCGTAGAAGAGCACGTCGAGGATCTGGGTGGCGATCTCGTCCGGCGTCTCGATGGTCAAGGGGAAGTGCCCGGTCAGATACGCCTTGGCGTCGGAGAGTTCCACGTCGTTCACGCGGTCACGCCGCAGCCGCCAGAACTCCTCCATCATCAGGCCCAAGACCTCCGCAGTTGCGTCGGACCGGGTGTTGGTCTGCGCCACGAACTCGCCCGACTTCTTCAGGACATCGAAGCCGGCCGACGCGCTGTAGGTCAGCCCGCGCTCGGTGCGCAGCACGCGATGCAGGCGGTTGGCTCCCTCGCCTCCCAGGATCTTGATGGCCAGATCGACCGCCATGAAGTCACCGTTCTTGCGCGGGATCCCGATCTGCCCCATGCGGATCTCCGTCTGCACCGCATCCGGCTTATCGAGAACGACGATCCGCTTCGCGGGCTTCGGCAGTTCCGCCACCGGATCCGCGGGAATCTCCTGGCGCGGCCAGTCGCCGAACGCCTTCGTCACGGCAGCCATCGCCTCGTCCACGGTGAGGTCGCCGACAACGGCGAGGATGCTGTTGTTCGGGGCATAGTGCCGGCGATGAAACTGCACCAGGTCTTCCCTCGTCAGGGTCTCGACC
This sequence comes from Vicinamibacterales bacterium, assembly GCA_036381995.1. Lineage (GTDB taxonomy): Bacteria > Acidobacteriota > Vicinamibacteria > Vicinamibacterales > Fen-181 > FEN-299. The sequence continues at coordinate 23,804 of DASVIS010000017.1, forward strand.
GATTCAGGGGTGCCGTTCCGCGGAAAACCATAGGGATGGAGGCCGTAGACGAGACGGTCGAACACCACGTTGGCCACGTACGCCGGATCCTGGTAGCTGACGCGAAGGGCCGCGACGACCTGCCGCCGCTGGCGGTCGAGTTCCTCCTGCGCGAAAGCCGGACACCGGACCACGTCGGCCAGCAGACCGATGCCGAGGTCGAGGCTGTCCTTCATCACCGTCACGTTGGCGAACGACAGGTCGCGTCCCGCGCCGGTCTCGAGTCGACCGCCGGCCGAGTCAATCGTGTCGGCCACCTGCTGCGCCGTGCGCGTGGCCGTCCCCTGGTCGAGCAGCGTCGCAACCATGGCGGCCAGGCCGGACTTGCCCGCCGGGTCCTGCGCCCCGCCGGCGCGCAGGATCAGCCTCACGCTGACGGCCGGCTGCTCGGTGTGCACGACCACGACCACCGACATGCCGTTCGGCAGCGTCTTGACCTGGTAGGGCGGAAACCTCGCCTCGTGGGCGGGCAACGGTCGCGGCGGAGAACTCGACGGCCACTTCACCGGCTGGCCCAGGACGAGCGAGGGCCAGGCGGTTGCCAGGACGAAGCCGACGATGAAGGAGCGGAAGAAGCGCTGGGTCATGCTCTCTCGTACGGCGTGCTTCAGCATCCGGCTAGCGCCCGGGCAGAACCGTGAGGACGGTCCGGTTCTGCGGAGTGAAATAGGTCCGCGCCACCCGCTGCACGTCGGCCGCCGTCGTGTTCATGAAGATCTCGAACTCGCCATCGGCCGTCGTCACGTCGCCCTTGTGAACGACGATCGCATGGGCCAGTTGCATTGCCTTCTGCTGGTTCGACTCGCGGCCGACGATGTAGTCGCGGGCGAACTGGTTCTTCACGCGCTGCAACTCGTGGTCGGTGACCGGATCGTTCCTCAGCCGGTCGAGTTCTGCGACAAGCGCCCGCTCCACCTCGTCCGGGCTGTGGCCCGGCTGGACGATCGCCACGGCGAAGAAGAGGTTGGGATCCTCGACGATGTTCCCGTTGCCGAACGCGGTCAGCGCCAGCCCCTTTTCGTAGACGAGCGCACGGTAGATGCGCGAGCTCTGGCCGTCGGACAGGAGCTTCGCCGCCATGTGCAGCGGATACGAGTCCGGGTGGCCGTCGAACGTCACGTGATACGCGACGACCACGACCGGCAACGGCCAGTTCTCCTTCAGCGACACGCGGCGCTCCTGCTCCTGCTCGGGCTCCTTCGGGATGTCGCGGGGAATCGTGCGGTCGGACGGCGGGACCGCGCCGAGGTACTGAGTGATCAGCGCCAGCGCCTGCTTCGGATCGATATCGCCGACGAGTGCGAGCGTCGCGTTCCCGGGAACGTAGTAGGTCCGATAGAAATCCCGCACGTCCTCGACCGACGCGGCGTCCAGGTCCCGCATGCTGCCGATCGTCGTGTGCTGGTACGGGTGGACCGTGAACGCCTGGCCGTAGATCACTTCCGAGAGGCTGCCGTAGGGCGCGTTGTCCACACGCATCCGGCGCTCTTCCTTCACCACCTGCCGCTCGCGCTCGAACGTCGCCTTGTCGATCCGCAGCGACGCCATGCGATCGGCTTCGAGCCAGAGGATCAGGGGGAGATACTGCGAGGGGACCGTCTCCCAGAATACGGTGACGTCCTCGGTGGTGTAGGCGTTCGCCTGGCCGCCGACGCCGGAAATCATCGCCAGGTGTTCCTCGGGCTGCACGTTCTTCGAGCCCTTGAACATCAGGTGCTCGAACAGATGCGCGAAACCGGTCCGGCCCGACCGCTCGTCCTTCGAGCCGACGTGATACCAGACCTGCGCGTGCACGATGGGCGTCGAGTGATCCTCGAGCAGCACGACGGTCAGGCCGTTCGGCAGCCTGACCATCTCGTAGTTCATCTTCGGCGGACGAACAGCGGCCGCGGCGGGGAGGAGCGCGGTCAGCAGGGCCAGAACGGCCATGACGCCCGAGCGCAGAGGACGGGAAACGCCCATCCGGGGATTATGGCACATCGTCACGATGTCCCCGGACGCGCGGACGCGCTACTCCCGTTCGGCGAGGCGCCGTTCGAGCGCCGCGAGGCGGGTGTCGAGTGCGGTGACCGCCTTCTTGAGATCGGGCAGCCTGCGGAAGAGCGCCGAGGCTCGCAGCCAGTCACGGTTCGGAATGGCGGGATAGCCGGAAATCAGCGTGCCGGCCTCAACCGAATTGGGGATGCCGGTCTGTGCCGTGGCGGTGACGCCGTCACCGATCTCGAGGTGCCCGGCAACGCCCACCTGCCCGGCCAGCACGACGTTGTTGCCGATGGTCGCGCTGCCCGCGATGCCCACCTGGGCGCACAGGAGCGTGTTCCGTCCCACGCGGACCCCATGGGCCACCTGGACGAGATTGTCGATCTTCGTCCCGGCGCAGATTCGTGTTTCTCCGACGGCCGGGCGGTCGATGGCCGAGTTGGCGCCAATCTCGACATCGTCCTCGATCACCACGATGCCTGGCTGGGGAATCTTCTCGTAGGACCCGTCCTCACGCTTGGCGAAGCCGAAGCCGTCGCTGCCAATCACCGCTCCGTCCTGCACGACCACGCGCCGGCCGAGCACACAGCCTTCGCGGACCGACACGCGGGCGTGCAGCCGGCAGAAGTCGCCGATCGTCGCGCCGCGTCCAATGGACACGTGCGAACCGATGACCACATCACGCCCGACGGTCACATCGTCCTCGATCGAGACGAAGGCCGCGACCGACACGTGGTCGCCGATCCTGGCGGTTGCGGCGATCGACGTCAGCGGGTGAATGCCGGCGGGCGGTTCGACCAGGGGAGTCAGCAGGCCGACCGCACGGGCGAAGGCGAGGTAGGGATTTCGCGATCGGAGCGTGGCGCAGGGCGCGGCGAGAGTCTCCTCACCGAGGATGACGGCCGAGGCCTTCGTGACGCCCAGCGCCGCCGCGTACCGGGGATTGGAGAAGAACGTGACGTCACCGGGCCCCGCCTCCTCGATGCCGGCCACCCGCTGGACGTCGGCGTCACCATCCCCCTCGAGACGGCACCCGAGACGCTCGGAAAGCTCGCGAAGCTTCAAAGTGGGCTGGAGTATATCACGCGGATTCGACGGCGGTTCGCTCGACGAACCGCGCCAGGCGGGCCAGGCCAAGTTGATCGGCAATCGCCCGCACGCGAGCGGCGCGCTCGTCGGACGAGAGGCGTTCGACGCCGGCAAGTTCCGCGAGCGGCGCGCTTGGATGCATCCCCCACGTCACGCCCCGCAGGCCCTGACGCGCCCCTCGAATGGCGAGAAAATGGCCGACCACCCGAAAGGTGAAGTAGTAGCCGGGCACGTTCGGCCCGGGCAGCGGCACCAGGAGGAGGGAGAAGAGGAGACCCACGGTATCGAGAACCAGCCAGCGACGATGCCGGTCCGCGTCGGCGCTCAGGTTCCGGCGGATGATCGCCAGCGCCCGCACGCCGTCGATGTGCGCCGGAAAGAACGCGCGCACCCGTTGCTGGCCTTGCAGGCGCCACAACAGCCGCTGTTCGGCCACACGTTCGGCAAGCCAACGAACGCCCCGCACGCGGAGACGCGACATCAACCCAGCCGGTGGGGCGGGAGCCGTCGCGGCCGAGTGCATGCGATCCTGTTCACGTTCCACGGCCGCCAGCACCGCACTGAACCTGTCCTGCAGCCGCCTCCAGATGCCGCTGGAGTTGATGGCCGGTTGTGCTGCCGCCGACTCCTCGGCCGACTCGCAATAGAGCTCATACCGCTCCGGCCCCGTGGGCACCACGTAGACGTCCATCACCGTTACGATAACACGCGGTATCATGACAGCTTGGATGGGAACATCGCGACAATGGCTCCTGGCCCCTCTGACCCGTGGACAACATCACCCACTCCCTGTTCGCCCTGACGCTCGCCAACGCGGGCCTTCGCCGCATGGGGCGTGGTTCGACCGCCGCGCTCGTTATCGCGTCCAATATTCCTGACATCGAGGTGCTGACGGCGCTGACCGGGGGGCGTGTCGGGTACCTGGCCGCGCACCGCGGGCCCACGCACGGCCCCCTGGGACTGGCGCTGGCTCTCGCCACCGCGGCCGTCGTGTGGCTGGTGCAGCGAGCGTCCGGCCGGCGGACACCGTCGGCCAGCCTGTCGGCGCTTATCGGGGTCTGCACGATTGGCGTGCTCGGCCACATCGGATTGGACTTTGCCACGTCGTACGGCACCCGCGTGCTCAGCCCGCTCCGGAACACCTGGTACGGCGTGGACTGGATGCCGATTGTCGATGTCTACCTGTGGGTCGTCCTCACCGCCTGCGTGGCGGCAGGGATCGTGCGCCCGGCCCTGCGCAGGCATCTCGCGTTCGCGGCGCTGACCATCATGGCAGGCGACTACGCGCTGCGCGCAGGCGCGCACGCCGTCGCCCTTCGCCAGGCGATCTCGATGCAGGCCCAGGCCGTGCCGGAATCGATCGCGCGCGTCGAACGAGTTTTTCACTACCGGAACGCCGAGGACCCCGCGGCTCTGCCGGCTGCGCTCCCGAGCTGGGTCTCTCCCTTTCGGTGGCGCGTCGTCATGCGCGTTCCAGGAGGATTCGAAGTCAGAGACATCGACCTGATCAGGCGGGGTGACGGCGGCGACGTCGTAGCGTTCCCCGACGAGCATGGTGCGCTCGTTGCCCGGGCGGCCGCCGCGCGGCTGGCCCGGGTGTTCCTCGACTTCTCGCGGTTCCCCGCGGCCGAGGCGATCACGCACCGGAACGGTGACGTCACGGTGCATTGGTACGACTTGCGCTTCGCCGAGCGCCCCACCGGGCCGGCCGACGGCCGGCAACACACCAGCCCGTTCGGCGTCTGGGTCAGGCTGTCTCCAACCGGCTCCATAGTGGGCCAGGGACTGGGGCCGGGATAAGGCATGCCACGCCTGGGCTCACACATGTCGATTGCCGGCGGCCTGCCGCTCGCCGTGGAACGCGCGGTCGTACACGGCTGCGCCGCGCTCCAGATCTTCTCCAAGTCGTCCCACCAGTGGCGCGCGCGGGAGTTGCCGCCCGAAGAGGTCGCGGCCTTCCGCGACAAGGTCGAGCGCGCGTGCATCCGACCCGTGGTGGCGCATGCCAGCTACCTGATCAACCTTGGCGCGGCGGAGCCCGTGCTGCGTGAACGATCCATCCTGGCCTTCGGCGAAGAGATGGACCGGGCCGAGACGCTCGGCTTGATGGGAGTCGTGATCCATCCGGGTTGCTACACGAGCGGCACCGAGGACGAGGGAATTCGCCTGGTCGCCGACGCCATCCACCGGGTGTTGAAGACGCGACGGCGCGGGCGGGCCCGCGTGATCCTGGAACACACGGCGGGCCAGGGCACGTCGCTCGGGTGGCGCTTCGAGCAGCTGGCCCGGATGATCGAACACCTCGAGGGTCATCCGCGCGTTGCGGTGTGCCTCGACACCTGCCACCTGTGGGCGGCCGGCTACGATCTGGCGACCGACGCCGGCTATCGCGCCACGTTCGAGTCGTTCGATCGCCTGGTGGGTCTGGACCGGCTCCGTGTGTTTCACATCAACGACTCGAAGAAACCGCTCGGGAGCCGCCGTGACAGGCACGACCACATCGGGCAGGGGACGCTCGGCCTGGGCGCCTTTCGGCGCCTGCTCAACGACGCACGGTTCGATGACCTGCCGATGCTGCTGGAAACGCCGAAGACGGAAGGCCGGCCGGCGACGAGCGTCGACCTGGATCCACTGGACGAAGCGAATCTCAGGGCGCTGCGAAAGCTGATTGCGGGCAGAACACGGTCGCGGGGCTGAAGCCCCGCGCCACCACATCCTCAGGGGGCGCGCCACATCGTCACGGGTCGCCCCACATCACAGGGCTTCAGCCCTGCGTCGCTCGCGGCTCGGAAAACACCTCCGCCTGGAACTTGAAGATCTTCGCGCCAGTTCGCCAGGCGTCGGGTCGCAGCCCCGCCTTCAAACAGGTATGCGACAGGAAGGTGTCGCGGTCCCAGTGATGCTCGGTGGCCACCTGCGGCAGCAGCAGACCCTTCCGAAACCCGTCCTGAACGATCAGGCCGTCCCGGCCGACCTCGATCTCCGACACGTCGTTCACCTTGCGAATCGGTGTCAGCACCGAGATCTCCAGGTCGACGTCCGGCAGTTCCGCCGCGCTCAACGGCGGAAATCTCGGGTCCTCGGTGGCCGCCGCGATGGCACAGTGCCCCACCACCTCGTCCAGCCGCCTTTCGGAACCCGGGTAACCGATGCAGCCCCGCAGCTCGCGGTGCACCTGCAGCGTAACGAACGCTCCCGCGTGATGCTGA
>DASVIS010000018.1:0-8104 GCA_036381995.1 Vicinamibacterales bacterium
TGGATCGCGGCCTCGAATCGCTTCTGCGCGGTCTGGTGATCGCCGTCCCGCGCGCGCTGCAGCCCGTCGTTGTAGAGGCGCAGCGCTTCGAACGACTGCGTGGAAGGCCGCCACGCCGACGCCTTCAGCTCGTTCAGCACGTCCGCCGAGCCGGCGGCGAGCGTCTGCTGCACCGATTGGGCGAGCTGGGCCACCGCCCCGAGCAGCGCCGACTGATTCACCGAGGTCGCCTTCAGGGGCGTCGTCTTCTGCTGCTCCAGGTTCTGCAGCGTCGCGTCGATCCGAATCTCGTCGCCGAACTTCACGTACTGGCCCCAGAGGATGCTCTGCGCGCTGGCGAAGTCCGCGATGCGGGCCAGATCCGACGGCGACAGGTTCACGTTCGGATCGACCTTCAGATCGCGGAGCACCTCGCGCAGGCGCGCCGCGGGGATGGCGCGGATCTGCGAGGCTTCGCCGAGGTCGGTCGCAAGCACCTCGCTGAGGCTCGTGCCGAGCGAATCGAGCGTCGCGTCGCCCGACGCATTCCTGAACGGGAGCACGGCCAGCGAGACGACTCGCCCGGGTTGCCCGCGGGCGGAGGCGGCCTTGCCGGACGTGTCGTACCACCACTTGACCGCGAACGCGGCGGCGCCCAGCACGAGGAGCGCCGCGACGACCGCGAGCGCGGGGCGAAGCCGCGATCTGCCGGGCAGCGCCAGGTGCCCTGCCCCGCTCGGAGGCGCAGGCTGCGCCTGCCCGTCCTCGGCCACGCGGTCGAGTTCGCGAAGCAACTCGCCGCTCGTCTGGTAGCGCTGCGCGGGATCGGGCTGCAGGCATCGCGTGACGAGGGCGTCGAGCGCCTCCGGGATCGTCGCATCGGAGAGGCGCAGCGGCTGGGGCGCTTCGCGCATGCGGGTGATCAACTCCGCGACCGCCGAGCTGGCTCCGGTGCGCTGGCCGCCGAGCAGCATGTCGCGCAGGATCAGGGCCCACGCGTAGATGTCGGCCCGTTGATCGACCGCTTCCCCCTTCGCCTGCTCGGGCGCCATGTACTCGATCGTCCCCACGACGCCGCCGGTGCCGGTCAGGGCGGGCCCCGTCGCTCCCAAGATGGACCGCGCGATGCCGAAGTCCATGATCAGCGCGTGGTCTTCGGCGTCGATCATGATGTTGGCCGGCTTCAAGTCGCGATGCACGACGCCGGCTTCGTGCGCGGCGACGAGCCCGGCGGCCACCTGCCTGGCGATCGACAACGCCCGGCCGACCGGCATCCGGCCATCGCGACGCAGGATGGTGGCGAGGTCCGAGCCCTGAATGTACGGCATCGTGATGTACTTGATGCCGTCGATTTCGCCGATGTCGTGGATGCGAACAACGTTCTTGTGGGTGACCTGGCGGGCGAGGAGCAGCTCGCGCTTGAACCGGCGCTCGAACGCCTGCGCCTCGGCGGAGTCGGCCGTCATCTCGAGGCGGATGACCTTGACCGCGACCGCCACCTCCAACTCCTCGTCCCACGCCTGATAGACCGCGCCCATGCCGCCGGATCCGATCAGGCGGATGATGTGGTAGCGGACGCCGAAATGCCGGCCGATTTGAAGCTGACTCGATGCGGGGCGTTGATGGCTGCCGCTGGCGCCAGCGATTCGGGCAGACCCCAGCGGTTCGGTGTGGCTGGCGGGCAGACACGTCACCGCATCCGCATCCGCCTCCCCTGCCTGCCCAACGCCCGTCGCCAGCGCGCCCGATACCAGCGGCGATGCGGCGCCGCAGTCCGGGCATCGTCCTGAATGCGGGGCGCTCTCGCTACCGCAGTGGGTGCAGGGCATGATGGCGTCTGTTCCGCAGGTCCCGCCGGCCGCGCCATTATCGCTCAGGCAGGGGCGTTACGCCAGAACGAATGAGGCGAGAATCTGGAGGCGAGCCGGAATCGGGCCACAGAATTGCGCCTCGAGGCCGCGCGAGTCGAACTACTGCTTGAACACGACGACCGAAAAGCCGCCCGCCGGCTTGATGGCCGCGCCGGCCAGATTGTAGAAGGTCACGAGCAGCTGGTTGCTGAGACTGTTGGTCGCGGGAATCGCCAGCGACGTCGGCGTCACGCTGACCGTGTAGGCCCAGTAGCTGTAGCTCTCGCCGGCGATTGTGCAGGCGTACCGGGAGAAGCCGGAGTCCCAGGCGAAGTGAAGTTGCTGCTGCCGGACAGGCGGGCGCCGTGTACTTCGCGATCGCGCCCGGCGTGCCAGCCCCCTGCGGCAGCGGCCCGGCCGCGCTCAGGCCCTGCTTCAGCACTCGCGTGTCGACGTAGGTCAGGCCGTCGGCCCCCGTCCCCGTCGTCGTGCCCGCGAGCACGAACGCGGACAACGGCTTGCCGCCCACGGTCTCAGCATCGGCGGCCTTCAAGGCATATGGCACGCTGACCAGCAGCACGCGTGGCTGCTCGGCCTGACCGGCAACCCGCACCCCCAGCCACCGTGCCTCGGCGGCCGCAAAGAGCTCCGCTGGCAAGCCCTCGGGACGGCTCGCGCCGAGGTAGACCGCATAGCGGCCCGTCTCATCGACGGTGACGTGCTGCGTCTCGGTCCAGAGAGGCGTCTCGCTCATCTGGTCGGCATAGAACGCGAACGTGAAATCGACCGGGCCTGCTGTACCGGCGACGACACCGGTGAACTTCACGAGGCGCGGGACGGCCTGGTCAGCTTGGGCTTCCGCCGTGGCGGCACCGGCAACAGACAGGCACGCGAGCACGAAGGTGGCCAACCTTGCGGTGGTGCGATACATGAGATTCCTCCGTGAGGGAATGAGGTCTACGACGCGCGGAACCGCGAGTCACGACGCCGGAGGAAGACAGCGGCCGCCCGGCCGGAGGACAATCTGCGGCAGCAGGCTGGCCGACAAGGAAGACAGCTCGGCTGGATTGTCGATCTCGGCTCGTCGGGAGTCAAGCGCACGCTTCGCACGTGCGCACGTATCGTGCACCTGCCGGATTCGAGTGCCGAGACGGTCCCTGCGGCACGTCCCGCTCTTCATTTTCCGTGTGGCTGGCCGATCTGCGCGTTGCCCACCCGCGACACACGGAGTATCATCGCCTGGCTTTCCGTCACGTCTCGCAACACCCGTGTCTCCGACGTCACCCCAACACGTGCCGGGCGGACTTTCCGAATCTGTCCGGCCGAGTACGCACGAGGTTCTCTGACGGGAGCGCGGGCGTGAGGAGCAGCGGCGTGTGGCTCGAGCGTCGCCTGGATCTGACACGACAACATGGAGGGACATCGCATGACTCGCAGTGCGCACGCAGTGTGGCAGGGTGGGCTGAAGGACGGCCGAGGCACCTTCGGGGTGGCGAGCGGGGCCATCACCAATCAGAGCGTCACCTTCAAGACCCGCTTCGAGGACGCGCCGGGCACGAACCCGGAGGAATTGATCGCGGCGGCGCACGCCAGTTGCTTCAGTATGGCGCTGAGCGCTCAGTTGGGCGAACGCGGTATCACGGCGACCTCCATCGAGACGACGTGCACGATCACGTTCGAGAACCAGACACTCACCCGCAGCCGGCTCCAGACGACGGTCGTGGCACCCGGAGCCGACAAGGTCCGGGTGGAGGAGGCCGCAGCCGCTGCGAAGGCCGGGTGCCCGATCTCCAAGGTGCTGAAGCTCGACATCTCGCTGGAATTGACCGTCGCGGCCTAGTGTCGGAACACTAGCCCGAACCCGTTTCTCGTCGCCGCCCGCGACAGATAGGTGCCTCGGTCCCTTGCAGGTTCTGAAGGCGAGTTGACCGAACCTTCCAGGTCTCCGAGCCGTTGGTGGAGAGGAGGGGGCGTGGTGATGTCCGTTTGGTCTCGTACAGTGCTCGTCTCGGTCCTTCTGGCCGGTGTGCCGCTCTCGGCGGCGGCGGCGCAGGGCTCGGCGGAGAGGGCGTTCGCCCCGGGACAGCGGGCGTGGATGGACCTGTCGGCCGGTGAGTACACAATCCGGGCGGGCCGAGACGATCGGATCTTCGTTCGCTGGGAGTCGGAGGATCCTGACGCCGGCACGCTCCGTGTGGCCATCGAGGCTCGCGGAGCTGACGCGACCATTGTCAGTCGAGGCCCAAGCAACCACTTTCGGGTCACGATCGAGCTGCCTGCACGGACCAACCTCACCTTGCGGCTGAGCGCCGGCGACCTGACCATCCTGGGGATCACCGGCGACAAGGACCTTCACTCGTGGGCTGGCAATATCACCGTCGACGTCGCGCGGCCCGACGATTACCGCTCGGTCTCGGCGTCGGTTACGGCCGGCCAGATCACCGCTCGGCCATTCGACGTGTTCAAGGGCGGGTTGTTCCGATCGTTCTCGTGGAAGGGCCCCGGCACCTACACGTTGAAGGTGAGTCTGACGGCCGGCGACCTGATGATCCGGTAGGAGGCCTGACGCTCGGCGCCAAGGCAGACGACCCGGACCGCTCGTCGCACGCAGCAGGCCGCCACGCTGCGCGCGTGCACGGGCAAGTCAACCCGGTCCGGCCGGGTGCTGTCATCCCCGCACGCGTCCCACCTCGAGAGCCGCTCCGGTCTCGAAGTTGTCGAGCCTGACCGACGTCCGATCCCTGACGAAGGTGCCGGGTCAGCGAATTGACGCCGCGCGGCTTTGTGAACTAGAGTTCACCTAAATGGCCGCCGAGAAACTCGATACCCTCGTCCGCCAGGAGCAGATCATCCAGGCCGCGCTCAGCCTCATCGGGAGCCACGGCTTGCGGCGTTTGAGTGTCGCCAGCCTCGCCCGACGGATCGGCCTTGTGCCCTCCGCGTTGTACCGCCACTTCAAGGGCAAGGACGACGTGATAGAGGCCGTCCTCCAACACATCCGCGACAGCCTCCAGGAGAACGTGCGCAGCGCCCGCGCCGAGACCACCGATCCGCTCGAATGCCTGCGACGACTCCTGATGCGCCATCTCGCCATGGTCAGGGACAACGCCGCGCTCCCGCGTATCGTCTTCTCGGAAGACGTCTATGCCGGGCGGCCGGCTCGCCGGGCACGCATGTTCGCCGGCATTCGCACGTACCTCGACGACGTGGCCGCGATCGTCCAGCAGGGACAGGCCGATGGCCAGATCCGGCCTGACGTCGACCCTCAGACCGTCGCCACGCTCTTCCTCGGACTGATTCAGCCGGGTGCCATCCTCTGGCACATGAGCGACGGCGCGTTCGACGTGACTCGCCACGCCGAGCGTGGGTGGCGGCTCCTGAGCGACACGCTCCGGACGACGACGGCACCTGTGCCGCCGCGGCCCCGACCGACGAAACAGCGGTAGACCACCGATCGAGGCCGGGCCAGACGCCCGGCCTCGATCGACACAGGACAGGAGAAACACACATGTTGGGATCTGAAGAGACCTCCTCCCTGTCACCCTGGTGGCGGCACTCGGCCATCCTCGTGATGATCGCGGGCTTCTCCGTGCTGTCCTACCTCACGGTCCGGACCTACACCGACGCCCCGCCCATTCCCGTCCGGGTCGAGGACACCTCGGGCCGCACGCTGTTCACGGCGGACGACATCCTGCGCGGGCAGGAGGTGTTTCTGAAGTACGGACTGATGGAGCACGGCACGCTCTGGGGCCATGGAGCGTACCTGGGTCCGGACTACAGCGCCGACACGGTCCACGAGGCGGTCGAGGTCGGACGTGACACCCTCGCACAAGCGCAATACGGGCGATCGTATGCCACCCTCGAGGCCGGACCCGCCGCCGAGATCGCCGACGCCGTGCGGCGCACGCTGAAGGCGAATCGGTACGATCCGGCAACCGGGACTCTCCGGTTCACGGAGATCGAGGCCGCCGCGTTTGCCGCGTCCCGAGGCCACTGGGGCGACTACTTCGCGGGTCCGACGGCGGCCGGCGGCCTGCCGTTGAACTACATCCGCGAGCGCCGCGAACTCGACGACCTGGCGACGTATTTCACGTGGGCCGCCTGGGCCGCGGTGGCCAACCGACCAGGGAAGGACTACTCCTATACCAACAACTGGCCCTACGACCCGGCCGCCGGGAACACGCCCAGTAGCGCGACGTACTTGTGGAGTGCGTTGAGCCTCATCACCCTGCTTGGCGGGCTCGGCACCATCCTCTTCCTGTTCGGGCGCTTCGACTATCTTGGGTGGCACCAGGCCTCCACGGCGGGCCACTCGCACGACAACCGCCTGCTCGCGTGGACATGGACGCCGAGTCAGCGCGCGACCGCCTGGTACCTCGCCGTCGTCGCGGTCCTGTTTCTGGCGCAGACCCTCCTCGGCGGGGTGATTGCGCATTACCGCGTCGAGCCCGGGGCGTTCTACGGGTTCGATCTGTCCCGCGTGTTGCCCTACACGCTGGCCCGGACGTGGCACCTTCAGCTTGCGATCTTCTGGGTCGCCACGGCCTGGGTGGCGGGCGGCCTTCTGCTGGCCCCACTCGTCGGCGGCACGGAACCCCGCGGGCAGCGTGCCGGCGTCGTCGCGCTGTTGGTCGCCCTGGCCGTCGTCGTGTTCGGCAGCCTGTTCGGAGAGTATCTGGGCATCAACGGCGCCCTGGGCCAGGCGTGGTTCTGGCTGGGCCACCAGGGCTCCGAGTACCTGGACCTGGGTCGGTTCTGGCAGATCCTGCTCGCGGCTGGGCTCGTGTTCTGGCTCGTGCTGCTGTATCGAGCATTGCGGCCCGTCATGCGAAAAGGCAATCGGTCGGAGCTGGGCGCGTTGTTCCTGTACGCCGCCGCGGCGATCCCGATCTTCTATCTGCCGGCGCTCTTCTTCGGCCCGCGCACGAACTTCGCCGTGATCGACAACTGGCGCTTCTGGATCATCCACCTGTGGGTCGAGGGCTTCTTCGAACTGTTCGCGACGGTCCTGGTGGCGGTGATGTTCCACCTCCTGGGACTCGTGACGGCGAAGACGGCGACTCGGGTGGTGTACCTCGACGCGATTCTCTACCTGGGCGGGGGGATCCTCGGCACCGGTCATCATTGGTACTTCACAGGCCAAGGGACGCTGAACATGGGTGTGGCCGCCTGCTTCTCGGCACTGGAGGTCGTGCCCCTCACGCTGCTGACGCTCGATGCCTGGGACTTTATCCGCCTGAGAAGCCGTCGATGCGAGGAGTGCGCGGAGGCGCTGTCGGACCGCTACCGCTGGACGATTAACTTCCTGATGGCCGTGGGCGTCTGGAACTTCGTGGGAGCCGGGATCTTCGGGTTCCTGATCAACCTCCCGATCGTGTCGTACTTCGAGGTCGGCACCGTGTTGACCGCCAACCATGGCCACGCGGCGCTGTTCGGCGTGTTCGGCATGCTCGCGCTCGCGGTCGTCGTCTTCGGACTTCGCGCGCTGGCCTCGGACACCGCGTGGGCCCGCGTGGAACGCCTCATCCGGCTCGGCTTCTGGGGACTCAATATCGGCCTCGCGCTGATGATCGTCCTGGATCTCTTTCCAGCCGGCGTGCTGCAGCTGTGGGACTCGATCGCGAACGGATACTGGCATGCCCGGCAGCCGGCCTTCACGATGAGTGGGACGTTCCATGCGCTCGAGTGGGTTCGCCTGGTCGGGGACGGCGTGTTCCTGGTGGCAGGCGTCATGCCGCTGGTCGCCGCAACCGTGATGGTGGTGCTCGAGCCCGGCACCCGTCGATCGGAGGCACCCGCGCTCGGGGCGTAATCGGTGCGTGCGCCCTCGCGGAAGGCCGCGGTCGGGCTCCATCGTGATGGCATGGACGAGGTCCGGGAACTTGATGGCGTCCTGGATGAAGAACACCGGGACGTTGTTGCCGACCAGGTCCCAGTTGCCTTCCCTGGTGCAGCTCGCTGCGCGGCGGCGGGGAGCGGCGCGAGCAGCGCGCCGCACAGGAGCCGCGGTGAGTCCCGCGGGTGTTCCCAACAGCACAGACGCGTGCCGGCAAGATCCCTATCCTGTGTTGTGTGAGGAGTGGCACTTCGCTCCCGGGCAAGACGACGGAATAGAGGCCGGAAGGAGCACGCACACCATGAGCACGATCACGACGAAGGACGGGACCGCGATCTACTACAAGGACTGGGGCACCGGCGAGCCCGTGCTGTTCAGCCACGGCTGGCCTCTCAGCGCCGATGCGTGGGAAAGCCAGATGGTCTACCTGGCGTCCAGG
>DASVIS010000019.1:0-5965 GCA_036381995.1 Vicinamibacterales bacterium
CGTTCGGGCGCGCTGCGCGCGGATGAACTCCACCGCCGGCACGAAGCGGTGCGTGCGGAACTGATTGGGCCAGTCGCCCTGGGCCTGCGCCGTCAACTGGTCGATCCCCCGCGACCTGGTCAGGTCGTCGAAGGCCGCCGCGGCCTCCGCGCTCAGGATGAAGCGAATCGCCTGGACGGGAAAGTCGGGGAGTTCGATCGGCGTCAGCGACGCGCCCGCCTTGCGGAACACCTCGAGCGCATCCTTCATGATCGCGCCACGCGCCTCGAGGCGCTTCTTCGCATCCTCGGTCATGTTCGGTGGCGGCGTCTGGTCCTCGAAGTCGGCCTTGAGGTATCCGATCCTCAGCTTGCCGAGCGGGATGTCGGGGTTCCAGGCAAACGGGGCATCGACGACCGTGTCGTCCCGCCCGTCCGCGCCGTAGATCGCGTTGAACGCCAGCGCGCAGTCCTCGACGCTCCGGCAGATCGTCCCGATCTTGTCCATCGTCCAGCTCAAGGCCATCGCCCCGTAGCGGCTCACGCGGCCGTAGGTCGGTCGAAGCCCCGTGACGCCGCAGGCGCTCGAGGGAGACATGATCGAGCCGAGCGTTTCGGTGCCGATCGAGAAGCCCACGAGCCCTGCCGCCGTGGCAGCCGCCGGGCCGGCCGATGATCCGCTCGAGCTCCGTTCGATGTTCCACGGGTTGTGCGTGCTGCCGCCGAACCACACACCGCCCTGCGCAAGCGAGCCCATCGACAGCTTCGCCACCAGCACGGCGCCCGCCTCGCGCAGGCGCTCGACCACCGTCGCGTCGAGATCGATCAGCTGGTTCTCGTACGGCTTGGCGCCCCACGTCGTGCGGATGCCCTTTGTGGCCAGGAGATCCTTCGCGCCCCACGGGATGCCGTGCAGCTGTCCGCGGTAGCGTCCCGCGGCCATCTCCTTGTCGGCCTGCGCGGCCTGTGCGAGAGCCAGTTCCTCCGTGAGCGTGACGACGCATTTGAGCGTGTCGCCATGCTTCTTCAGGCGGGCCAGGTACATCCTGGTCAGATCCAAGGACGACACCTTGCGGTCGCGCAGCAGCGACGCGAGGGCCGTCACCGGCTGGAAGCACAACTCCTCGAGGTTGGACGTGACGCGGACGACGGGCGAAGACACGCGAAGGATCTTGGCGCGCGGCCCGGCAACGGGCGGGCGCCTGCCCGGCAGGTAGGGCCGGAAGGTGATGGCCGGTTCGGTGTCGAGCGGGATGTCCAGCTTGCGGAGAATCTCATAGCTGTCGAGGTTTCGGTTCACGCCTCGCAGCATCATCTCTTCTTCAGCGTCCTTGAACGTGAGGCCGATCACCTTTTCGGCGCTCTTCAGCGTGTCGATGCCGAAGTGAAGGGCCGTGTCGGCCTGCTGTGCCGCGGCCGCCGCTGCCGCCGGAGGGGGCGTGCCCTGGCCAGAAAGAGCCGGCGCCGCGACGCCAACTGCCACCGCTGCCGGAACCGTGCCGAGGAATGTCCTGCGCGCGATGCGCCTGCCGCGTGATGAAGACTTGCGTTCGTCCATGTAGGAACCTCCTGCCGACCGTGCGGTCTGCCTGACCCGGGACCATTCTCCCCCGAGCCGGGCGTCTTGCGGGCCCGCCCTGAGCGCTCCGGCCCGCAGAAGCCAGTTGAACGGGCTAGAATACTACCCTATGCGGAGAATCGATTCGATCGTCGCCCTCGAGCGCGGCACGAACGCCGATCCATTCGCCGTGCTCGGGCCTCACCAAGTCACGATTGACGGCAAGCCGGCGCTCGCGGTCCGGTTCTTCCACCCGGAGGCCGAGCGGGTGGAGTTGCTGGCGGCGGTGGAGGGCGCGCCGGTGGCCATGGTGCGGCGCCCCGGGACCGATGCGTTCGAGGCCGTCGTGCCAGGCTGGGTTGGCGATCCGCTCGCCCTCGACTATCGCCTTCGCGTGACGTGGAAGGACGGCCGTGTGGGCGACATGGACGACCCCTATCGGTTCGGCCGCATCCTCAGCGATTTCGACTTGTACCTGCTCGGCGAAGGGACGCAACTCCGCGCGTACGAGAAACTCGGCGCGCACGCGATCGAGCTTGGCCCGATCGCGGGCGTGCACTTCGCGGTCTGGGCGCCCAACGCCGCGCGGGTGAGCGTCGTCGGTGATTTCAACCGATGGGACGGCCGCGTGCATCCGATGCGCCTGCTGCTGCCGCACGGGGTATGGGAGATCTTCATCCCCGGCATAGGGCTCGGCGAGAAGTACAAGTTCGAGCTGAGGCCGAAGTCCGGTGCGGCTTTCACGAAGGCCGACCCGTACGCGACGCGCTTCGAGCTGCCTCCGCGTTCGGCGTCGATCGTGTGGGGCTTCGGGAACTACGCGTGGGGCGATCAGGCGTGGATGACGGAGCGTCCCCACCAGGACGGCTGGCTCGAACGGCCGATGTCGATCTATGAGGTGCACCTCGGGTCGTGGGCGCGCGGCGCCGACGGCAAGCGGTTTCTCTCGTACCGCGAGCTGGCAGATCGGCTCGTGCCGTACGTGCGCGACATGGGTTTCACGCACATCGAGCTGCTGCCGGTGATGGAGCACCCGTTTGCGGGATCGTGGGGCTACCAGGTCGTCGGCTTCTTCGCGCCGACCAGCCGCATGGGCGAGCCCGACGAGTTCAAGGCATTCGTGGATGCGTGCCACCTGGCGGGCCTCGGCGTGCTGCTCGACTGGGTGCCCGGGCACTTCCCGAAGGACGCGCACGGCCTCGCGCGGTTCGACGGAACTGCGCTCTACGAGCACGCGGATCCGCGCAAGGGCGAGCATCGGGACTGGGGCACGCTGATCTTCAACTACGGGCGCAACGAGGTTCGCAGCTTCCTGTTGAGCAACGCCCTCTTCTGGCTCGAGCAGTATCATCTCGACGGCCTTCGCGTCGATGCGGTTGCGTCCATGTTGTACCTCGACTACTCGCGTGGTCCGGGGCAATGGATCCCGAACAAGTACGGCGGCCGCGAGAATCTCGAGGCCATCGACTTCCTCCGCACGCTCAACACCCTGACCCACAGCGAGCAGCCCGGTTCGATCACCGCTGCCGAGGAGTCGACCGCGTGGCCCGGGGTCAGCCGCCCGGTGCACCTCGGCGGCCTGGGATTCACCTTCAAGTGGAACATGGGCTGGATGCACGACATCCTGTCCTACATGCACCAGGACGCGGTCTACCGGCGGTGGGCGCACAACCAGCTCACGTTCTCGATGCTCTACGCCTATCACGAGAACTTCATCCTGCCGTTCTCGCACGACGAAGTCGTGCACGGGAAAGGGTCGATGATCGGGAAGATGGCCGGGGACAGCTGGCAGAAGGCCGCCAACCTCCGCGCGCTCTACGGCTTCCTCTTCAGTCATCCGGGCAAGAAGCTGATGTTCATGGGGAGTGAGTTCGGCCAGTGGCCCGAGTGGAATCACGACCGCGGCCTCGAGTGGTCCTTCATCGACGAGGTGCCCCACCGCGGCATCCGGCAACTCGTGAAGGATCTCAATCAGGTCTATCGCAGCGAGCCGGCGCTCTTCGATCTCGACTTCGATCCCGCAGGATTCCAGTGGATCGATTGCAACGACAACGAGAACAGCGTCATCTCGTTCATGCGCCGCGCGCGCGACCCGGGCGACTTCCTCGTGGTCGTCCTCAACTTCACGCCGGTGGTTCGGGAGGGCTATGTCGTCGGCGTGCCGGAGCCCGGCGTGTACCGCGAGGTGATCAATACCGACAGTGAGATTTACGGGGGGTCGAACAAGGGGAACGCCGGTACGATCCCGTCGCAGCCGACACCCGCGCACGGGCACCCGCATCGCCTGCAGCTCGTGCTGCCGCCGCTCTCGTGCCTTGTCCTGAAGAAATCCTGAGCCCTGCGCGCATCCGCGCGCCGCGCTCTCCGCCCTTGTTCTTCCTGCCGCCGACGTGCCGTGCGGCGCTCCGCTACCGGTCCGGGAAGAGGGTCATGAGCTCGCGGCTGACTTCGACCGATTGCGAGACAATGACGAGAGGGACTTCCCGCGCTTTCGACACCTGGGTGAACAGGCCGTCCCTGTTCCCGGCCTCGGCGACGATCAGGTAGTCGGCCTGAGCGACGACCAGGTTGATGAACCTGTCCGGGACCGCGCCGCGCCGCGATTCTCCGCCCAGGTGCACCGCGATCACCTTGACGTTCAGCTGACGGGCCCTCGCCAGCAGGGTGTTCACCCGTGCAGACTCTCGTGTCTCGTTGGTTCCCGCCTCGGACAGACCCTTCATGCTGGCGTCGATCACCACGACCAGCGTCTTGATCTCGGACAACCGTTCGGGCCTGAGCGCGTTCTCGAACAGGTGCTCGAGGCCCATCCGCTTGCTCAGCAGGCTGACCGTCGACGCGTCAGAGCTCTGGCCGCAAGAGGTGATGGCGAGCGGCATCTGCGCGGTGAACCGCGCCGCGCTTCGAACCGCGCCCGACAGCGCAAGGCAGACGGCGAGGGTGGCGACGACGATCCGGTTCTTCCCGTGGGCCACGAACACGAAGGGCTCCTTGTGGTGATGAACTGACCTGAAACGCGACCGGGCGGCACCATGTCCGACGCTGCCCGTCTGTAGGGTTGGTGACGTCGGGCAGCGCGTTGGCAGGCACGAGGGACAGGCGCATGAAGAAGCTTACGGGGGGCTGCCGCCGAGGTCAACGAACGGATTGTCGCGAGTTGTCGCAGCCGATAGTGATCGCTTGCAGACGGGAAGCCCTTGTCCCGATGCCGGCGGCCCGCCTGCCGCCTCGAGTTGTTCGCCCAGCGTCTTCAAATCGTCGTTGGCACACAGTCTGCAATGAGATCGGTTCGGGAGAGCGCAATCTGGCACGCGGCCATCTCGGCGCGTAGTGAAGAATGGCTGCAGGATGCCAGTTCGGCGGGGAGGGGCCAGCGCCAGCCGAACCGGACCGAATTTGTAATGCCGCTGACTCATTCGGAGTCCGGCGCGGCCGATGGCTCGCCAACCGAAGGCGGAGATTCTATGCTCGAGAGCTCTCAGTCTGAAACCGTGCAGAATGCGATCGCGGCGGTCGATCGGGGCGACACGCTCCACGGCTTGATTACGCTCGAGTGCTCGCCCGGGCTCCGGGGAATCCCGGTGGTGAACTCCTACCTGGCCTACTGCATCGCCAAGGAACGGGGCCAGGTCAGGGAGGCCGTCCACCTGTGCGGGTCTGCCCTGGCCGCAGAGCCCCGCAACCCCGCGCACCACCTGAACCTCGGTCGCATCCTTCTCCTGGCCGGGCAGAAGGCGAACGCCATCGCCGCGTTCAGGAAGGGGCTGTCGAGTGGTTCTTCGGCGGACATGAACGTCGCGGCGGAGTCGCCGCGAGACGGTCAGGCCAGACAGCAAGCCCTGATCCTGGGGGAGTTGCGCCGGCTGGGATTCCGGAAGAGGGCCCCGTTCCCTTCCATTCTGCGAGAGCACCCGCTCAACAGGGTCGTCGGAAAGCTGCTCTCGACCGTCCACCTGCGGTAGCGAAGTCGTCGGTCACGCGAGGTCCATCCTCCCCAGCGACAGGCCGGACCAGGCGTTGGACAGCAGGCGTTGACACAGGCGTTGGACGAACTGGACGCGGCCCCCGCGTTTCGCTAAACTGTTGAATCCACTTGTGCGGAGAGATGGCCGAGTGGCTGAAGGCGCACGCTTGGAAAGCGTGTGTAGGGGAAACTCTACCGAGGGTTCGAACCCCTCTCTCTCCGCCATATCACAAAAACTCCCTCTAACCTACTGATTCTAAAGGACCGGAATTTGCGATTTCGGTCCCCGTGCCATAAACGCGTGCCATAACGCGTCGGCAGCCTCGCGAGAGGGGCCAAAATGGCCGTGTCGCACCGCTCGTTCTCACGTTCCCTCGCGCCGGCATCTTGGCCCCCCGGCGGCCCGTCAGGACTGCCCGGCTTTCCCGCATTGCGACGGACCACCAGATTCCATGGCGAGTTCCA
>DASVIS010000020.1:0-8924 GCA_036381995.1 Vicinamibacterales bacterium
GGTAGGCGGTCATCGACCAGAACATCAATATCCGGCTATTCCAGGAAGGAAACGTTATGGCGACTCACGACGACAGACAACACCGCTCCATCCTGCAGGGCATTGCCCATCGGGTGATGCTGGAAAGAGGGCTGGTTCCGGACTTTTCGGTCCAGGCACTCGCCGAGCTCGACGGAGTCCACGGGCCGGCGGCACGGACTGACGAATCGACGCGCGATCTCAGAAACCTCCTGTGGTGCTCCATCGACAACGATGATTCGCGCGATCTGGATCAGTTGACCGTTGCCGAAACCATGCCCGCAGGAGCCGTGACGATCCTCGTTGCCATTGCCGATGTGGACGGTGTCGTCATGAAGCAGTCGGCAATTGACGATCATGCGCGGCAAAACACGACCTCGGTCTACACCGTTGCCGAGACATTTCCGATGCTCCCCGAGAGGCTCTCCTTCGACCTGACGTCACTCACGTATGACTCAGACCGCCTTGCCGTCGTCGTTGAGATGATTTTGGCCGCGGATGGATCGCTTCAGAGCTCGGATATCTACCGAGCAACAGTACGCAATCGTGCCAAGCTGGCCTACGACAGCGTAGCCGGCTGGCTGGAGGGTAAGGGCCCGTTGCCGCAGGGGATCGGCGCCGTCGGCGGTCTCGACGAGAACCTCCGACTCCAGGACCGCGTGGCTCAACAACTGAAGGCGGTCCGGCACGCGCACGGTGCGCTCGATCTCGAAACGATCGAAGCACGCCCGATCTTTGTCGACGATGAGCTCAAGGGCCTGGAAACCGAACAACAGAACAGGGCCAAAGATCTCATCGCGGACTTCATGATCGCTGCCAACGGCGTGGCCGCACGCTACCTCGCATCCAGGAGGTTTCCGTCGGTTCGGCGCGTTGTCCGCACGCCCAAACGCTGGGACCGGATTGTCGAGCTTGCCGCCGAGCGGGGCTCGACGTTGCCCAAGGAGCCCGACTCGAAGGCCCTGGAGCAATTCCTGGTGGCGGCGAGAGCCGCCGATCCTCTCCGCTTTCCCGATCTCTCTCTCAGCGTCATCAAGTTGTTGGGTGCTGGCGAATACGTCGTCCAACTTCCGGGAGACAGCGCAGCCGGGCACTTCGGTCTTGCGGTGAAGGACTATGCTCACTCCACCGCCCCGAACCGCCGGTACCCCGATGTGATCACGCAACGGTTGCTGAAAGCCGCAATGGCGGGAGGTTCGTCGCCCTATGCCAACGATGAGCTGGAAGCGCTCGCGAAGCACTGCACCGAGGCGGAGGACGCAGCGAAGAAGGTCGAACGACAGGTCGGAAAATCCGCAGCCGCCTTGCTGCTCGAATCCAGGATCGGGGAGCAGTTCGATGCCATCGTCACCGGCGCATCCGATAAAGGGACGTGGGTTCGCATCGTGAGTTCGCCTATTGAAGGAAGGCTGGAGCACGGTTCTGAAGGCGTCGACGTCGGCCATACACTCCGCGTGCAGTTGATCCGCACAGATGTGGAGCGCGGATATATCGACTTCAAGAGGGTGGGATAACTGGTCCTCCGGGCAGAATGCTGCTTCCACGCTGTACACAATCGAACAGCGACCGTTGCCCTGAGTGCGCATAGTTGCGTGCAGCGCGGGCGAGGCTGCACACCATTTGGGAGTACACTGAAAGCCGACGACCGAGTCGTGATTGCGCTCGCGACTGGCACGAAGAGGTCGACGGAGTCGTTCTGGAGGTTCGCACGATGCTCGGTTTCGCAAGCACGACGTCTCTCGGCCGCCACACGACGCTAGGGCTGTTCGACCGCGAAGCCGACGCGTGCCGGCGCCTGGTCGTGATCCTGGTGCGGCCGTCGAAATACGACGACGAAGGGTACGTGATCCGCCACTTCCGCGGCACGCTGCCGAGCAACACGCTGAGTTGCCTCAACAGCCTGACCGAGGACGTGGTTCGGCAGGGCCAACTGGGCGATGTCGACGTTCACGTCGAAGTCATCGATGAAATCGTGAGCCGGGTGGACCCTGTCGCACTGGGACGCCGCCTCCGTGGGGCCGGCACCCGCGTCGTCGTCGGCCTGGTCGGCGTGCAGACCAACCAGTTCCCTCGCGCCCAGGATCTGGCCCGCCAGTTCCTGTCGGAGGGGTTCGCCGTGATGATCGGCGGCTTCCACGTCAGCGGCTCGATTGCGCTGGCGCCGCAGATGCCGGCCGAATGCCGGGAGATGCTGGACGCGGGTGTGACGCTGGTGCTCGGCGAGGTCGAAGACTCGTGGGGCGCGATCCTGAAGGACGCGGTCGACGGCCGTCTGCGGCCGATGTACAACTTCCTCGGCGCGCCGCCCGACCTGCGCGACAAGCCCATTCCGAGGGCCTCGCTTCGCACCCAGGGAAAGTTCGTCCTCAAGGGCAGCGGCACGATCGACGCCGGGCGCGGCTGCCCTTTCGGTTGCTCGTTCTGCACGATCATCAACGTGCAGGGGCGCAAGATGCGCTGCCGGAGCGCCGAGCAGATTCTCAGGCAGATCCGCGAGAACTACTTCCTCGAGGGACGGCGCGCGGGCGTCCGCCACTACTTCTTCACTGATGACAATTTTGTCCGCAATCCCGAGTGGGAGACCATCTTCGACGGCCTGATCGCGCTGCGCGAACAGCAGGCGATCGCCATCAACTTCATGATGCAGGTGGATGTCCTGGCCCCGCGCGTGACCGGCTTCGTCGAGAAGGCCGCGCGCGCCGGCTGCGTCCAGGTCTTCATCGGCCTGGAGACGATGCGCGACGACAACCTGGCAGCGGTCGGCAAGCGGCAGAACAAGACCGCCGATTACCGGGAGATGATCGCCGCGTGGCACGAGGTCGGGGTGGTCTGCCACGTGGGGTACATCATCGGTCTCCCGAACGACACGTACACGCGCGTGATGGAGGATGTCCGCGCGCTGCGCGACGACCTGCTGGTCGATCAGGCGTCGTTCTTCATGCTCATGCCGCTGCCCGGGTCGCAGGACCACGCCGGCGCTCAGGCGGCCGGCGTGCCGATGGACGCCGATTTCAACAACTTCGACGGCTCCCACGCGGTGGCGCCCCACGCCCGGATGGTCGCGGAGGAGTGGCTGCGGGCGTACCGTGATGCCTGGACCGAGTTCTACGGGTTCGAGGCGATGCGCCAGACCCTGCTCAGGCAGAACCCCCACACCTACTGGGCCGTCCTCAAGAATCTGATCTGGTACCGCGCTGGAATGACCGAGCACGCGCATCCGATGCTCACCGGGTTCTTCCGGCTGAAGGACAGGACCTCGAGACGGCCGGGTCTCCCGATCGAGGGCCGCGTCGCCTTCCTGCGCCGGCGCGTGCGGGAGACGGCTGGCCAGATGCGGGACTACGCGTCGATCTACTTCGAGATGCAGGAACTCTGGCTGCTCACGAGGATTCGCCATTCGGACTACGAGTTCCTGGGGGATCTGCGCAAGCTCGCGTCGACGTCGATGCAGGAGGCGAAGTTGAACTGGGCGCGGGTCCACGCGGTCATGGCCGAGCGCCTCACGGCGATGCGGGCCTCGTTGGGCCCGGTCCCGTCCCTCGACCGTGGTCCGTTGCCAGCCCGCCTCGAGGCGATGCGGCGAACCCTCGGCAACCGAGCCGACGCGATCGGCCAGCGTGCGTCGGCCATCGGTGCGGGCATGGGCGGCCGGGCGGATGCGCTTGGTCACGCGATGGGGGCGTCGTTCGCCTCCGCCGGCCGCAGCCTCAACGCCCGGAAGGCGACCATCCAGGCGGCTTTCGCGGACCTGCGGCTGCGCCGACTGCCGCTGGTTCGGCGCCGCACGTGGATGGAACGCGCCGCCTCACGACTCAATGTGTTCTCGACCCAGCGGCTCGAAGCCCACGGCCACGTGCGCGAGTACTGGGAACGCACGTGGTCGTCAGTCCTGCGGCTGGAGTTCTGGCATGTGAATCCCGTCAGGGTGGCCTGCCATCTGGCGCGTGACACACGGCAGGCGCTGATCTTCCTGCTGGCGATGCGGTCCGAGAGATACTGACGACAGGGTGGCGAGGAGCCCTACCCCCCGGTTCGTCTCCGGCCTTGAATGACCCGCATCAGCACGACGAGGATGACCACGGCCGGCAGAACGTGGATGTAGCCTCCCGCCGTGTACGAACTGACGACCCCGAGCAGCCACACGACGAGCAAGAACACCAAGACCGCTCCGAGCATCTTCATCTCCATCACGGCGTCGCATCGGCGACGTGCGACACCGAACCGGTCTCTCTCTGAAGCATGCTAGTCTCCGGGAACACGCGCGTCTGTTCACTCTTGAACAGCCCGCCGCCCGTGACGCGGGTCATGATTTCGCCGGCGTTGAGGAAGGCCACCGGCACCGCTGCTGACAAGACCAAGGGAGGCCTCGTGAAATAGATCGGCAGGATTACTCGTGCAGCACGACGCTGAGTAGAGAGCTGTGGATCTTGAGGCCGCCGTTGTAGTCGATGAAGCCAAGCTTCCGGAACTTGTTCATGAAGAAGTTCACCCGAGAGCGCGTGGTCCCGACCATCTGCGCCAGCACCTCCTGGGAGATCTTCGGCACGACCCGGTGTGGTTCTTCCTGCTTGCCGTAGCGCGCGAGCAGCAGCAGCGTGCGGGCGAGCCGCTTCTCGCTCGAGTTGAACAGCTGATCGACCAGGTCTGCCTCGACCCGGGTGTTGCGGGCCAGCAGGTACTCGATGAACCGGTCCGACAGCGCGTGTTCTTCGTGCAGGAGGCGAATCATCTCCTGTTTTGGGATGACGAGCAGGGTTGTCGGCTCAACCGCGATGGCCGTCCCGAGGCGGACCGGGCGATCGGCCAGGGCTCCTTCACCGAGAAAGTCCCCGCGACCAATCAGGGCTACGACCGCCTCCTTGCCGGTGCTGGAGAGCACCGAGAGCTGCACGGTGCCCTTCTGGACATACATGACGGTGTCGCACGGATCGCCCTGCGAGAAGATCACCTTTGGCGGGCGATACTCCACGTTCCTTCCCGACACCCCCGCCGAGTCGAGGAACGCCTGGACGTCGAACGCCGGCTTTGACTTGGTACGCGGTTCCATAGCCAATTACGTGGCGATTATACACCCAACCTTCCCCCGGGCATCCCACGCGGCTCGTCCTGGTTGATGTCGGTCTCGCTGGCGACCCATGACGGTTGCGGCCGTGGCAGGACGCGCTCTTGCGCCGTGCGTGTCAGTCGAAAGAGAACCGGAAACGTGTGAAGATGTATGGACAGGCGGGTGACTCGCATGACCCTCGGCAAGCTGAACCGCGGTAAGCGTTCGCCCCGGGGATGTCGTAAACACTAGCACCAGACTCTTGCCCACACTTCCATGCCGATGCATACCCGTCACCTCGCCATCCTGATCGCGTTATCTCTACCGTTCACGTCCTGCTCGTCTCAGCCCGCTACGAGCGGCCCGGCCGCCGCCGGCGGCCAGGGTGGCCGTGGAGGAGGTGGGGCTGGCGGCCCCGTGCCCGTCCTGACAGCGCGCGTCGAGCAGACCTCGATGCCGGTGACGCTACCGGGGGTCGGCTCTGTAGAGGCCATCACCAGCGTGCAGATTCGGGCGCAGGTCGCCGGGCAGTTGAGCGCTATCCATTTCGCCGAAGGGCAGGACGTCCAGAAGGGACAGCCGCTGTTCAGCCTCGACCCGCGGCCGTTCCAGGCGGCTGTTCAGCAGGCTGAAGCCGTCCTGGCACGCGACGCCGCCACGCTTCAGAACGCCCAGGACCAGCAGGGGCGACTCGACAACCTGTTCCAGCGCGGCTTGATCGCCCGCGACCAGTACGAGAGTCAGCGCGCCAGCGTGGGCGCCCTCACCGGAACGGTTGCGGCTGACAAGGCCGCGGTCGAGAACGCGCGGCTGAGCTTGCAGTATGCAGACATCAGGGCTCCGATGAGCGGGCGCACGGGAGCGCTCGGCGCGCACGTGGGAGATCTCGTCCGCGCCAACGACACGAACGCTCTCGTCGTGATCAACCAGGTGTCGCCGGTGTACGTGACGTTCTCCATCCCCGGGCGCTACCTGGCGGACATCCGTCGCTACCAGGCGCGGAAGCCGCTCTCGGTCACCGCGGTCATGCCGTCCGGAATCGATCAGGCGGCCCCTGTGTCGACTGGGAGCAGCAGTTCCGCGCCGCCTGCCTCTGCTGCCGCCTCGGCTCCTCAGGCGGCATCCGGCGGGGCGTCGGAGGTCGCGGCGCGCGGCATCGTCACCTTCATCGACAATACCGTGGACCCGACGACCGGGACGATTCGTCTGAAAGGGACGTTTCCGAACAGCGGCCGCCAGTTGTGGCCGGGCGCATTCGTGCAGGTGACCCTGGATCTGGCGACGGACCCCAGCGCCCTGGTCGTGCCCGCCACTGCCGTCCAGACATCCCAGGACGGGCAATTCGTCTACGTCGTCAAGCCGGACCGGACGGTCGAGATGCGGCCGGTCAGGGTCAATCGGCAGCAGGGCGATCAAGTGGTGATCGCCGAAGGGGTCACCGCAGGCGAAGTGGTGGTGACCGACGGGCAATTGCGTCTGACGCCTGGCGCCCGCGTCTCGGAACGCGGCGAGGCCGGCGCAGGCCGCGGCCCGGCGGTGAACCGGAGCGGAAACCAAGCGGATGACGGCGGCAGCCGGCGGGGCGGTCGGTAGCCTGGGGACGACATCATGAATCTCGCGGAACCCTTCATCCGTCGCCCCGTGGCGACGACGCTGCTCGTGCTCTCGATCCTGATCTTCGGCGTGATGGGATACCGGCTCCTGCCGGTCAACGACCTCCCCACCGTCGACTTCCCGACGATCCAGGTCAACGCGAACCTGCCCGGCGCGAGCCCGGACACGATGGCGGCGTCCGTCGCGACCCCACTCGAGAAGCAGTTCTCCACGATCGCCGGCGTCAGTTCAATCAGCTCGAGCAACACGCAGGGCAGCACCAGCATCACCTTGCAGTTCGATCTCAGCCGGTCGATCGACGCGGCAGCGCAGGACGTGCAGTCGATGATTGCCCGCGCGCAGCGCCAGCTTCCGCCGGGCATGCCCTCGCCGCCGTCGTTCCAGAAGGTCAACCCGGCCGATTCTCCGGTGCTCTTCCTCACGCTGAGCTCACCGACGCTGCCGCTGTCGCAACTCGACCGGTACGCGCAGAATCTCCTCGCGCAGCGCCTGTCGATGGTCACAGGGGTGGCGCAGGTGAACGTCTTCGGGTCGCAGAAGTTCGCGGTGCGCGTGGATGTCGACCCGACGCAGCTCGCATCGAGGCAGATCGGAATCGACCAGGTGGCTCAGGCCATCTCGTCGTCGAACGTCAACCGCCCGACCGGGACGCTGTACGGCCCGGACCGCAACTACGTGATCCAGACGTCCGGGCAGCTGCTGGACGCGGCCGAGTACAACGGAATCGTGGTCGCCTGGCGGAACGGCAGCCCGGTTCGCCTCAATGAAGTTGCGAACGTCTATGCCGGTGTCGAGAACGAGCGCAACGCCGGGTGGTACAACGGCGCCCGCACCATCTACCTCGCCATCCAGAGGCAGCCCGGCACCAATACCGTCGAAGTCGTGGATCGCATCAAGGCGCTGCTGCCCGCGCTGGAGCAGCAACTCCCGGCGTCGGTGCAGTTGCGGGTTCGGAGCGATCGTGCGATACCGATCCGCGACTCGGTGAACGACGTGAAGTTCACGCTCGTGCTCACCGTCTGCCTCGTGGTCCTCGTGATCTTCCTGTTCCTCCGCAACGTGTCGGCGACGACCATCCCAAGCCTGGCGCTGCCCTTCTCGATCGTCGGAACGTTCGCGGTGATGTACCTGCTGGACTACAGCCTCGACAACCTGTCGCTGATGGCGCTGACGCTCTCGGTCGGCTTCGTCGTGGACGATGCCATCGTCATGCTGGAGAACATCGTCCGGCACATGGAGATGGGCAAACCGCGGCTGCAGGCGGCGCTCGACGGTTCGAAGGAAATCGCGTTCACCATCGTCTCTATGACGCTGTCGCTCACCGCGGTCTTCATCCCGGTGCTCTTCATGGGCGGTGTGGTTGGCCGGCTGATGCACGAATTCGCGGTGACGATCGGCGCGGCGATCCTCGTGTCCGGGCTCGTGTCGCTCACGCTCACCCCGATGCTGTGCAGCCGGTTCCTCAAGGCGCCTCACGCCATCCGGCACGGGTGGTTCTACAACGTGATGGAGCGGATGTTCGACGGCTGGCTGCGGGGCTACTCGTGGTCGCTGAAGCAGACGATTCGCTTCAAGGGCGCGACGATGGTGGTCTCGGCCCTGCTGCTCGCCGGCACCGTCTACCTCTTCACGATCATGCCAATGGGGTTCATCCCCAGCGTGGACACCGGGCAGTTGAGTGGTCAGATCGAGACGGCCCAGGGACTGGGCTTCGATGCGACCGTCGCGCGCGTCAAGGACGTGATGAACGTCCTGGCGCACGATCCCAACGTCGCCGGTTACACGGCCAACGTGGGCGGATCGGGCGGGCGCCTGAACGTCGACCTCAAGCCGCGCGACCAGCGGTCGCTGGACGCGGATCGGGTGATCGAGGCGCTGCGCCCGAGGTTCGCGCGGATCCCGGGCATCCGGGTCTTCCTGACGAACCCGCCGGCGATCCGCATCGGCGGAATGATGACGCGCAGCCAGTATCAGTACACGCTGCAAGATCCAGACACCGACGAGCTGTACAAGTCCGCGCCGCGGTTCGAGGCGGCGCTGCGCACGATTGAAGGCATCGAGGACGTGACGTCCGACCTTCAGATCCGCAACCCGCAGATTGACGTCAATCTCAACCGTGATCAGATCGCGGCGGTCGGCCTCACCGCGGATCAGGTCGAATTGGCCCTGACCTCGGCGTTCGGGTCCCTGCAGGTCTCTCAGATCTACGCGCCCGACGACCAATACCAGGTGATCATGCAGGTGGCCC
>DASVIS010000021.1:0-19181 GCA_036381995.1 Vicinamibacterales bacterium
GCGCTTGGCGACGTCGAGGAAGGTCTGCCCCTCCTGGACGACGACCTGCGTCAGGCCGTAGCGGTCGCGCACGTCGAGAAACACCAGCGCCCCGAGGTCGCGAACGCGGTGCACCCACCCGAGCAGGGTCACCTCTCTCCCGATATCCGACGCCCGCAGCGCCCCGCACGTATCCGTCCGCGTCCAGTCGCCAAGCTCGTCAACCATAGATCACCTGTTCGCCTTCACGAACTCCACTGCGCCACTGCGAGGGATCGACTCCTGCGATGAGGCCACCATGCGGCGCACGGTGACCTCGCCGCGCGCGAGCTCGTCCTGGCCGAGGATGAACACGAGCGGCGCCTTCAGGCGGTCCGCCCGCTTCATCTGCGACTTCAGCGACCGGCCTTCGTACTCGATCTGTGCGTTCACTCCGGCGCGGCGCAGATCCCGAAGGAGCGCGACCGACGCCTCGCGGGCCGGCTCGCCCAGCGCCGCAATGAAGACGTCGGGGCCCTTCTCGGGCAATGTCAGGGTCTCGGGCAGAGCCAGCACCAACCGCTCGATGCCTGCCGCAAACCCGATCCCCACGCGGTCCGGTCCGCCCAGTTGCTCGACGAGGCCGTCGTACCGCCCCCCGCCGAGCACCGCGTTCTGCGCCCCGATCTGCCCGGAGAGCACCTCGAAGGTGGTGCGTGTGTAGTAGTCGAGGCCGCGGACGAGGCGGTGAGACAGCACGTATGGAATCCCGAACAGGTCCAGATACCTCTTGACCGCCTCGAAGTGCGACCGGCACTCCTCGCACAGAAAGTCGATCGTGTGCGGCAGCCTGTCGATGATCGGCTGGTCGGCCGGCACCTTGCAGTCGAAGATGCGCAGCGGGTTGGTGACTGCGCGTCGCTGGCAGTCGCCGCACAGCTTCTGCACGTCAGTGCCGAGAGCCGCCACGAGCGCGGCCGCGAACGCCGGACGGCATGCCGGGCACCCCACCGAGTTCAGCGCGAGTTCGACGCCGGTGATCCCGAGTTCGCGGATCAACGTCCAGGCCAGATCAATCACTTCCCCGTCCACCGACGGGTCCTTGACGCCGAACACCTCCACGTCGAGCTGGTGGAACTGGCGGTAGCGCCCCTTCTGGGGCCGCTCTCGCCGGAACATCGGGCCGATGGTGTAGATCTTCGGAACCGCCATCTCCTGTTCGAGCGAATGCTCGACGAAGGCGCGCACCAGGCTGGGCGTCGCCTCCGGCCTGAGCGTGATCCGCTCGCCGTCCTTGTCGGTGAACGCGTACATCTCCTTCTGGACGATGTCCGTCGTTTCGCCCGTGCCCTTGGCGAACAACTCCTCCCGTTCGATGATCGGCGTGCGGATTTCGGCGTACCCGTACTGCTCGAACACGCGGCAGGCCGTCGCCTCGACGAACCGCCACCGATCGATGGTCCCCGGCAGGATGTCCTGCGTCCCTCGAATTGCAGCAATCATGGCGTGAAATCCCGTCCCGGGTTAGCGGTATTGCCGATGACCTCCGCGCTCGGATCGACGAAGGCGGACGGGTCGACTCGTGGGAGGATTGAACAGTAGGGACGAATCATCAGCGGCGCAGCAGTGCGAGCAGAACGGTGAGGACCACGCTGACGAGCACGCACGTGGTCAGCGGAAAGGAGAACGAGAACGCGCCGCGGCGCACGATGATGTCGCCGGGCAGCCGTCCGAGCGGGACCCCGAGCCACATCACCGCCCCGGCGGCCGCAATCGCCAGACCGATCACGATCAGCAGCTTCGCCATGCGCTGGGCGCCATCCTCGCCGTGCTCAGATCAGCTCCATCCCTCGGAAGAAGTACCCGATCTCGTAGTCGGCCGTCTCCGGCGCATCCGAACCGTGCGTGGCGTTGCACCCGATCGACGACCCGAACTCCTTTCGCAGCGTCCCGGCCGCCGCCTTGGCGGGGTCGGTCGCCCCCATCAGCTCGCGCCACTTCCTGATCGCGTCCGGAGCTTCGAGCACCATGAGCACCACCGGGCCGGACGACATGAAGTCGGTCAATCCTCCAAAGAACGCCTTCTCCCGATGGACGGCGTAGAACCCTTCGGCTTCCTTCTTTGTCAGGTGCGCCATGCGCATGGCACGGATCCGGAAATGCGATTTCTCAATCCGGTCCACGATCCGGCCGATCGATTCATCACTGACGGCATCGGGTTTGATGATGGCAAAGGTCCGTTCCATAGTCTGATTGATTCTACACCAGCCCGGCAGGACGGACGGATCGGCCTTTCGCGTGCGCCGGTGCGGCAGGACTTCAACCCTGGCCGTTACCGCAGCTCGTCCATGATGGCGTCCAGCACCTCGCGCGGCGGGCGGATCTTCTCGGGCGACAGCGACGCCAGCGGCTCGTCCACGACGTTCAGCAGCGCCAGGAAGTCCGGCCGGTTCGGCTCGACGTAGATCAGGCCGGTTGCAAACTCGCCCCGGGCCGCCGACTCGTAGATCACGCGACGGGCCATCGGCTCGTTCGTCGGGTCGTAGTCGCCTGCGAGCTTCTTGAGGAACAGGGTCGACCCGTCGTGCAGGCTGACGGCCTGCACCGTCCCCGGCTCGTAGTCCACCGAGATGTCCTCGAAGAACGGGACGAAGCTGATTTCCTCGAGCGGCTCCTCGTGGTCCTTCACGTACGAGTAACTCTTGGTCGACCCCTCGTGATCGTTGAACGTCACGCAAGGCGAGATGATATCGAGCATCGCCGTGCCGCGGTGCGCGATGGCCGCCTTGAGCAGCGACAGCATCTGCTTCTTGTCTCCCGAGAACGAGCGGGCGACGAAGCTCGCGCCGAGATCGAGCGCGAGGGCACACAGGTCGATCGCCGGAAGATCGCTCACCACGCCGTTCTTCAGCGTCGAACCGATATCCGCCGTCGGCGACAGTTGCCCCTTGGTGAGCCCGTAGCAACCGTTGTTCTCGACGATGTAGATCATCGGGACGTTCCGGCGCATCAGGTGCACGAACTGGCCGATCCCGATCGCGCCGGTGTCGCCGTCGCCGCTGACGCCGATCGCCAGCAGGCCCTTGTTGGCCAGCATGGCACCGGTCGCCACCGAGGGCATCCGCCCGTGCACGGAGTTGAAGCCGTGCGACTGGCCCAGGAAATACGCCGGGCTCTTGCTCGAGCAGCCGATGCCCGACAGCTTGATGACCCGCTGGCTCTCCACGCCCATCTCGTAGAACGCTTCGACGATGCGCTCGGAGATCGCGTTGTGCCCGCAGCCCGCGCACAGGGTGCTCTTCCCTCCCCGATAGGCTGCCAACTCGAGGCCGATGCGATTCACTTTCCTGGCGGGCGCCGGGGCCGGGGTTCCGGAGGTCGTCATGGCTGCCTCCCTTCCTGCCGCAGGATCTCGTCCGTGATCGTGCGCGCGTCGAGCGGCAACCCGTCGTAGTGCAGGACGTGCCGCAGGCGCGGCGTGAGCGCGGCGTCCACATCGAGCTTCACCAGCGTCCCCATCTGCCCGTCGCGGTTCTGTTCGACGATGTAGACGCGGTCGTGGGCGGCGATGAAGGCTCCGACATCGGGGCTGAACGGGAACGCGCGCAGCCGCAGGTAGGAGGTGGCGATCCCCGCTTCGTGCCGCAGTTGGTCGCGGCTCTCGGAGATTCCCCAGTGACTGGTCCCGTAGCCGATGATACCCACCCGTGCCCCGGCCACGCGCTCGATCACCGGCGGCGGCACCAGCGTGCGCGCGTGCCGGAACTTGCGGTCGATCCGGTCGACGTTGGCGACGTAGTCGGCCGGACGCTCGCTGTACTGCCCGCGCTCGTTGTGGCCGGACCCGCGGACGAAGTACGCCGGCAGGCCGTCGCCGGCCACGGTGCGATACGGGATCCCGTCGCCGTCGACTTCCTTGTAGCGTCCCCAGTCACCCAGTTCCCGGAGCTTGTCCGGTGTCAGGCGCTTGCCGCGGTCGAGCGGCTTCTCGGGATACGGAAACGGATCCGACATCCACAGGTTCATGCCGAGATCGAGGTCCGACATTACGAACACGGGTGTCTGCAGGCGCTCAGCAAGATCGAACGCCTCGATGGCCATCGTGTAGACCTCGCCCGGAGACGAGGGCAGGAACATCGGGTGACGGGTGTCCCCGTGCGATAGGAATGCCGTCGAGAGGATGTCGCCCTGCGCGGTTCGCGTCGGCAGCCCGGTTGACGGGCCGACGCGCTGCACGTCGAAGATCACGGTCGGAATCTCGGCGTAGTAGCCCAGGCCGGTGAATTCCGACATCAGTGAGATGCCCGGACCGGCGGTGGCCGTCATCGACCGTGCGCCCAGCCAGCCGGCGCCGAGCGCCATCCCGAGAGCGCTCAGTTCGTCTTCCGCCTGCACGATCGCGAACGTCGCCTTCCCGGACTCCTTGTCCATGCGGTACTTTCGCATGTAGGTCGTCAGCGTCTCGCACACGCTGGACGACGGTGTGATCGGGTACCACGCGACCACCGTCACGCCTGCCATCATCGATCCGATGGCCGCCGCGGCATTGCCCTCGATCAGGATCATCCCCGCCGTGGCGCTCATCGGCTCGACGACGAACGGGTCGCGCTTGCGCAGGGTGGTCCCAGCGAAATCGAACCCGGCGTGCAGCGCCGCCTGGTTGAGCGACAGCGCCTTGGCTTTCTTCGCCAACTGCCTGCCGAGCGCCCTCTCCATCTGTGACAGGTCGATCCCGAGCAGCTGCGACAGCACGCCATCGTAGATCATGTTCCGCACGAGCTTGCGGAGCTTGGCGTCCGGGCACACGGCCGCCACCAGCTTGTCGAAGGGCACCGGATAGAAGATGAGATCGTCGCGGACCGCGTCGAGCTTCAGCGCCTCGTCATAAACGGCGACGGCGCCCGGCTCGAGCCCCAGCACATCGTCGCGCGCGGTCTCGGGGTTCATCGCGACCAGGATGTCGATTTCCTTCTTCCGGCCGACGTAGCCGTGGCGGCTCGCCCGGATCGTGAACCATGTGGGCAGTCCCGCGATGTTCGACGGGAAAAGATTCTTCCCGGAGACGGGCACGCCCGACTGGAAGAGCGACCGCAGCAGGACGAGGTTGGCCGTCTGGCTGCCCGAGCCATTCACGGTGGCCACCTGGATGCTGAAGTCATTCACCACGGGAGTCGTCACCGGTCCCGTCGGCGCTTCCTGCACAGCAAGCTCCGGAGGTGTCATGCGCGTCCTCGAACCAGAAACCTGGCGTCGCCGGGCAGGCGCCCAGCGGGTGAACCGGCTATCAGTGGGATCGATGAGAGTGTAGCACGAAGGATCGACGACGCCGGAGGGAACGGGTCGGACCCATTCTCGGATTCTGCCTCGTCAGCGTGGCAGAGAGCAGGAACTCTGTCCGACCCCTCTTGCGCTACAGCACGGCCTTGACGGCGGCGCCAATCTCGGCGGGACTCTGCACGACGCGGACGCCGGCCGACGTCAGCGCCAGCATCTTTTCAGCCGCGGTGCCCTTTCCACCGGCGATGATCGCGCCCGCATGCCCCATCCGCCGTCCGGGCGGCGCCGTCTGGCCGGCAATGAAGCTGACCACGGGCTTGGTGAACTCGCGCTCGATGAAGTCGGCGGCCTCTTCTTCAGCGGTCCCGCCAATCTCACCGATCATGACGACGGCCTCGGTCTCGGGGTCGGCGTTGAAGAGCCGGAGCGCATCGACGAACGTCGTCCCGATGATCGGGTCTCCGCCAATCCCGATGCACGTGGTCTGCCCGTAGCCGAGCTGTGTCGTCTGCTGAATCGCTTCGTAGGTCAGCGTCCCGCTGCGCGACACGATCCCCACCCGCCCTTCCTTGCAGATGTGGCCCGGGATGATTCCGGCCTTCGCCTTGCCGGGCGAAATCAGCCCCGGGCTGTTCGGGCCGACGAGCCTCGTCGGCTTGCCGCGCATGAACGTGACGACGCGGAGCATGTCGAGGGTGGGAATCCCCTCCGTGATGCAGACCACCAGCGCGACGCCCGCGTCCACGGCCTCCATCACCGTGTCCGCCGCCGCCGGCGGCGGCACGAAGATGAGCGACGCGTTGGCCCCCGTTTGCAACACCGCCTGGTGGACGGTGTTGAAGATCGGCCAGCCTTCGTGAGTGGTGCCGCCCTTGCCCGGCGTCACGCCGCCGACGATCGTCGTGCCATAGGCGGCGGCCGCCTTCGCGTGGAACGTGCCCTCCCTGCCCGTAAGACCCTGGACGAGGAGACGGGTGGACTTGTCGAGTAAGACTGCCATTAGCGACCTCCCGCCAGCTCCACCACGGTGGCCGCCGCCCCGTCCACCGCGTCGGACGTCGTGAAGTTCAACCCGCTGTCGCGCAGGATCTTCTTGCCGGTATCGACGTTCGTGCCCTCCATCCGGATCACGATCGGCAGCGTGACGTTCAGTTCCCTCACCGCCGTCACGAGCCCTTCCGCCAGGATGTCGCAGCGCAGGATCCCGCCGAAGATGTTGACGAAGACGGCGCGGACGTTGTGATCGGAGGTCAGAATCCGGACCGCGTTCTCGATCTGCTCGGCGGTCGCGCCGCCGCCAACGTCGAGGAAGTTCGCCGGCTCACCACCGGCGAGCTTGATGACGTCCATCGTCGCCATCGCGAGTCCGGCACCATTGACCATGCAGCCGATGTTGCCATCGAGGCGGATGTAGTTCAGCGAGTACTTCGACGCCTCGATCTCGAGCGGATCCTCTTCGTCGAAGTCGCGGAGTTCCTTGATGTCCGGGTGGCGGAACAGCGCATTGTCGTCGAAGTTCATCTTCGCGTCGAGCGCTAGCAGGTCTCCCGCAGGCGTGACGATCAGCGGGTTGATCTCCACGAGCGACGCGTCGGTCGCGGTGAAGGTCTCGAAGATCTGCGCCATCAATCTTGCGGCTTTGGCGACCGCGGGCCCCTCGAGGCCGAGGCTGAACGCCAGGCTCCTGGCCTGGAACGCCAGCAGCCCGGTCGCAGGATCGATGTGCGCCCTGAAAATCAGCTGCGGAGTTTCGGCAGCCACCTTCTCGATCTCCATGCCGCCCGCCGGACTGACCATCAGCACCGGCCGCTCGGCTGCGCGATCGATGACGAGGCCAAGGTACAGCTCACGCGCAATCTGCAGGCCTTCTTCGACCAGGATGCGCTTGACGAGGCGGCCTTCGGGGCCGGTCTGGTGCGTGACCAGGCGCATGCCGATCATCCGGGTGGCGATCCGCTCCGCCTCCTCGGCCGACTTCGCCAGCATCACGCCGCCGCCCTTGCCACGCCCGCCCGCGTGGATCTGCGCCTTCACCACGACGGTGCCGCCGAGGCGCCCCGCGATCTCACCGACTTCAGATGGTGTGTGCGCCACCTCGCCGCGCGGCACCGGCACGCCGTGTCGGGCAAGAATGGCTTTGGCTTGGTACTCGTGAATCTTCACAATCCTCGCCTCTGCGTAAGAAGTAAGAAGTAATCAGTCCTTGAGCCAGAGGTCAGCCATGCTAGCGCCCCTCCTCGGGGAACGCAACCGCGTTCGATGCGAACATTTGCGTGCGATGCGGTGCAGCAGAGAACGGCGGCGTTAGGTCACATCCCCTCCCAACGCCACTCGGCTTTCAACAGAATCTGTGGAAAACTCTGTTGAAAAACCCCGACGAATGGCAGTTTCCGCAACACAGGTGCGCGGTTCTTCCATTTTGCACCATCCTGGGGCATCGCCGACGCCTCACCACGCTTCGCGGACGACAAACCCGTCATTCGCACACATCCCGTGCCGACTTCCCGCAAAGACAATCACGAATGTGATCCGTAACTGAGCAGACGGGCAGTCGCGGTCTTGCACGTTCCCGCACAAGATCGGCTTGCAACACTCGCGGGTCGGAGATAGAATTCGCCCGCCCCTCGGTAGTGCGCCCGTCCTCCGGACGCGCGACCTCCGTCACCACATACCCACTCGCACGGGCTCCAAGTTCGTGACGTGCAAGGAGGTTCGGATGGCTCAGAGCCTGACCCACGACGTTCTCATTCTCGGCGCCGGATTGGCTGGCCTGCGCGCCGCCGTTGAAATCTGCTCGCGCCTGGATGGCCGCGTGGACGTCGGCATCGTGTCGAAGGTGCAGTTGATGCGGGCGCACTC
Organism: Vicinamibacterales bacterium; assembly: GCA_036381995.1. Classification (GTDB taxonomy): domain Bacteria; phylum Acidobacteriota; class Vicinamibacteria; order Vicinamibacterales; family Fen-181; genus FEN-299. Next base: position 8,095 of record DASVIS010000021.1, read on the forward strand.
TGTCTGCGCGGAGGGTGGCACCGCGGCCGTCCTGCGGACCGAGGAGGGCGACTCAATCGATCTGCACGCGTGGGATACGAACAAGGGTTCCGACTTTCTCGCCGACCAGGATGTCGTCCGCCGCTTCGTCAACACGATTCCCAACGAGATTCGGCTGCTCGATCACTGGGGGATCCCGTGGACGCGCGATGAGCACGGCCGCATCGCGCAGCGTCCGTTCGGCGGTCACTCGTTCCCGCGCGCGACGCTGGCCGCCGACAAGACCGGCTTCTTCGAGTTGCAGACGCTGTACGACCAACTGCTGCGCTATAAGAGCTTCACGCGCTACGACGAATTCTTCGTCACCGACCTGCTCGTCGAGGGCGGGCGCTTCGCCGGCCTCCTGGGCATCCACGCGCCGAGCGGCGAACCCGCGGTGCTGCGCGCCAAGGCGCTCCTGATCGCGACCGGCGGGGGCGGCACGCTCTACGGCTTCACCACGTACTCGGAAACGGTCACCGGCGACGGAATGGCGATGGCCTATCGTGCCGGCCTGCCGCTCGAGGACATGGAGTTCCTGCAGTTCCACCCGACGGGGCTCGTGCCGAACGGCATCCTGATGACCGAGGCCTGCCGCGGCGAGGGCGGGTATCTGAAGAACGGCAAGGGCGAGCGGTTCATGCAGCAGTACGCGCCGAGCAAGATGGAGCTGGCGCCGCGCGACATGGTCTCGCGCGCCGAGCAGACCGAGATCGAGGCGGGCCGCGGCATTCCAGGGTCCGACGGGCTCCCCTGTCTCCATCTCGATCTCACCCACCTCGGCGCCGCGCGCATCAACTCGCGCCTCCCGCTCATCCGCGAGGTGTGCATCAAGTTCATCGGCCTCGATCCGATCGAGAAGCCGATCCCGATTCGCCCGGTCGCGCACTATTCGATGGGCGGTATCGAGACCACCATCGACGGCCTCACGCGAATCCCCGGCGTGTGGGCGGCGGGCGAGGCGGCGGCAGTCTCGCTGCACGGCGCCAATCGCCTCGGGGCGAACTCCACTGGCGAGTGCCTTGTGTGGGGCGGCATCACCGGAGCGGAGATCGTCAAGGCGCTTCCCTCGCTCGGTAAGCCCGCGGCGGTCCCCGAAGCGCTCGTCGCCGATCGCCAGGCGCACATCAAGGACCTCCTGGCGCGCCAGGGCTCCGAGAACCTCTACGCCCTGCGTCGCGAGCTGCGCACGATGATGGACCACGACGTGGGCGTGTTCCGCACCGGCCAGGAACTGAGCCATGGACTCTCGGTCGTCCGGGATATCCGCGAGCGATCGAAACACGCGCCGGTCAACGACAAGGGCACACTCTACAACTCGAACCTGTTCCACGCGCTCGAACTCGAGAACCTTCTCGACCTTGCCGAGGTCACGATTGTCGGCGCCATCGCGCGCGAGGAATCGCGCGGCGCCCACGCCCGCCGCGATTTCCAGACCCGCGACGACGAACGGTGGCTGAAGCACACGCTGGCCTGGTACACGGGCGGCGCGCCACGGCTCGACTACAAGCCCGTGGTGATCGATCAGTGGAAGCCGGTGGAACGGAAGTACTAACGCCTCGGGGAGGACACCATGATCGAGAACAAAGGACGTCCGAACCGCCTCGGCCTGAAAGGCTGGCTGGGTGGCGGGCGATGGGGGTTCGAGCGTTACCTGTATACCCTGCACCGGCTGACCGGCCTCGGGCTGCTGGCCTACTTCGTCCTGCACATCGTCATCACCTCGTCGCGCGCACTTGGCGAGCACGCCTGGGCCCGCGCGATGGGCAGTGTGACCGGCCCGGTGTTCAGGGTCGGCGAATACCTCGTGTTCGCCGCGTTCGCGTTTCACGCGCTCAACGGGATCCGGCTTGCGCTGGTGGAACTGGGGTTTGCGATCGGAAATCCGATTGAGCCGGTGTACCCGTATCGGACCTCGGTGGACGAACAGAGGCCGCTGGCCATCGGCGTGATGATATTCGCCGCGATCCTCGCGATCGTCGGCGGCATCGGCTTCCTGAAGTAGGAGGAGACGTGCGCGATCAACACTTGTGGACGTGGCATATCGGCGCGGGAGCCGTCATCCTCGTGCTCCTCGGGCTGCACATGACGATCATGCACCTGGACACGATCCTGCCCCTGGCGATCTCGACGCCGCAAGGCGGCAAGCCCATCGACTGGTTGAACGTCGTGGAACGCGGGAAGGACGTGTTCTTCCTGGTGACCTACGTGCTGCTGCTCGGCGCGGCGCTGTTCCACGGCTTCTACGGCCTTCGGAACATCCTCTTCGAGCTGAACCCCGGGGCCGGCACGAAGAAGACGCTGAACGGCCTGTTCCTGGCGGCGGGCTTCGTCCTGTTCGCCGTCGGAACCTGGGCGGCATGGGCGGGATTCACGGTGGCGCGCGGCGCCTAGCCGGGGGGAATGACATGGCTGACAACACTGTCCCGACCGAGGTCGTCTTTCGCATCCGCCGCTTCGACCCGACGACCGATGCCGAGCCGCACTGGGAGGATTACCGGATCCCGTACCCGCCCGGCATGACGGTGCTCGAAGGCTTGAAGCAGATCAAGGAAACACTGTCTCCGACATTGGCGTGGCGCTCGTCGTGCCGGATGGGCGTGTGCGGATCGTGCGGCATGTTCATCAACGGCCGACCGCGTCTCGCGTGCAACACGCAGGTCTCCGAACTGGCGAGCGGCCTCGTCACCGTCGCTCCGCTCCCCAACTTCAACATCATCCGGGACCTCGTGCCCGATCTCGTCCCGATGTTCCAGGCCCACGCCGAGACGCAGCCGTATCTGATCCGGGCAGACACGGCCGAGCAGCAGCAGCCGACCGGCGAGTTCTGGCAGTCGGCCCACCAACTGGAGCAGTACCTGCAGTTCTCCTACTGCATCAAGTGCGGATGCTGCATGGCCGGGTGTCCAACCTACGCCACCGACCCGCACTACGTCGGGCCAATGCCGCTGGGCCAGGCGCATAGGTACAACTCGGACAGCCGGGACGGTGGGTTCGCCTCACGAAAGCAGCTACTGTCCGGCGAACGCGGTCCCTGGCGGTGCCACTTCGCAGGCGAGTGCTCGCGCGTGTGCCCGAAAGGCGTGGACCCGGCTCGGGCGATCCAGTTGATGAAGCGTCAGCTCGTCTTCGATTACTTGAAGCTCTGGAAGCAGCCGCGCCCGGCGTCGACGGCCAAGCCGCCGGCCGGCCTCAAGCGACGGGACGGAATCCCCGAGGCGCCGCCGCGCACTATTTGAGGGCGAGGGTGAACACCTCGCCCCCCTCGCCGTCCTTCAGCTGAACCGCGTCCGCCGCGATCCGCACGACCAGGAATCGCGAGAGGACGCGGTCCCCCTCCCTGGCGAACACCAGCTGTCCGCGCGCCGAGATCACGGCTGTCCTCACGGGGTGACCGTTGCTCGTTTCCTCCGCGATGCCCGACAGCACCATCTCCGGCCGCGGTTCTCCCGTGTCCGGTGCGGCAATGGCCGCGGCCGACACGCGTGCACCGCGCCCGGCAGACTGGGAGGACTCGCGAAAACTGAAAGGGTCTCGCCGCACGGAAGCGCGGGGTTGCGGGGTGGTGAGATACGCGCGCAGGGCGGCCCTGCGTTCCGAGAGACCCTGACCAACCGGTTCGTCGCGGATCGCCACGTGCGCGCGCCCCTGCCCGGTGCTGGAGGATGGCATGCGGCCGCCTGTACCCACGACCAGCCATGCTGCGATCAGGAGCGCGACGAGCAAAACGAGTTCGGCCTGCGTCCGCGTCACCCCGTCATTCTACATGCGTCGCCGCTGCGATCTCAGCGTTTACACGGTCCCATCTTCCATTCTCCGTTCGACGTCCTCCATTTGGGCTCTGCCTCGTTCAGCCGGCCTCCCGGACGTGTGCTATGATTCGCCGTGCACCCTGAACGGGACCGCAGGCACATCAGTTCGCTGGCTGGCGCACGCCACGTTGCCATCATCCCCGCGCGATATCACTCCTCGCGCCTCCCGGGCAAGCCCCTCGCCGATATCGGCGGTCGGCCGATGATCGAGCACGTCTATCGCCGCGCGGCGGCCTCACCGGCCGTGGACGCCGTCGTGGTGGCGACCGACGACGAACGCGTGCGCGACGCCGTCGAGTCGTTCGGTGGCGTGGCCGTGATGACGCGCGTCGATCACCGAAGCGGCAGCGACCGGCTGGCCGAGGTGGCTGCCTCGTTGTCTTGTGAGCTGATCGTCAACGTGCAGGGCGACGAACCGCTGCTGGCCACCGAGATGATCGCCGAGGCGGTGGCCCCCCTCGCCGACGACCCCTCGATTGTCATGAGCACGCTGTGCCGGCGCATCGAGGACCCGGCCGATCTCGAGAACCCCAACGTCGTCAAGGTGGTCACCGATCGGAACGGGTTTGCGCTGTATTTCTCCCGTGCGCCGATTCCGCATACCCGGGCCTCAGCCGGAGGGATCGACCCGCGACACGCGTTCAAGCACATCGGGCTCTATGTCTACCAGCGTCGCTTCCTGCTCCAATTCGCCCAACTCGAGCCAACGCCGCTCGAACAGGTCGAATCACTCGAGCAACTGCGCGCACTCGAACACGGCTTCCGCATCCGGGCCGTGGAAACCAAATATGACTCGGTCGGGGTCGACACCCCTGCCGACCTCGAGCGGGTCCGTCGTGTGATGGCGCCCCGGCTCCACACCTGAGCAGCTATGCAGAACAAGGACGGCCGACCGGTCAAGTTCATCTTCGTGACGGGCGGGGTGGTCTCGTCGCTGGGCAAGGGGCTCGCCGCGGCGTCGATTGGCGCCCTCCTCGAGGGCCACGGCTACCGGGTCACGCTCCAGAAGTTCGACCCGTACATCAACGTCGACCCGGGGACGATGAGTCCCTATCAGCACGGCGAGGTCTACGTCACCGACGACGGGACCGAGACGGACCTGGACCTCGGCCACTACGAGCGGTTCACCAACACGGTGACCACGCGCGCCCACAACTGGACGACGGGCAAGATCTACCTGTCGGTCATCCAGAAGGAACGGCGGGGCGACTACCTGGGACGCACGGTTCAGGTCATCCCGCACATCACCAACGAGATCAAGGAGTGCTTGCGCGCCGCGGTCGCTGATGTCGACTTCGTGCTAGTGGAAATCGGCGGGACCGTCGGGGACATCGAGAGCCAGCCGTTCCTCGAGGCGATCCGCCAGTTCCGGCAGGATGTCGGCCGCGAGAACACGCTCTACATCCATCTGACCCTCGTGCCGTTCATCGGGACGGCCGGAGAACTCAAGACCAAGCCGACGCAGCACAGTGTCCGAGACCTGCGGTCGATCGGCATCCAGCCTGACATCATCCTCTGCCGCACGGACCGGTTCCTGTCGCAGGACATCAAGCGGAAGATCGCGCTCTTCTGCGACGTCAACGAAGAGGCGGTCATCACGGCCTTGGACGTCCCGTCGATCTACGAGGTCCCGCTCATGTTCGCCGCAGAGGCCGTGGACGCCATCATCCTGAAGTACCTGCACCTGCCCGCCACCAAGCCTCACCTCGAGACGTGGCAGCGCCTGGTCGACGGCATCCGCCACCCCCTGGACGAGCTCACGATTCACGTCGTCGGGAAGTACGTCGAGTACGAGGATTCGTACAAGAGCCTGAACGAAGCGATGACGCACGGCGGTTTCCCGCACCGCCTGAAGGTGAACTTCCGGTGGGTCGAGGCCGAGGCGCTCGAGGAACCCGACGGCGCAGGGCTCCTCGACGGGGCCGACGGCATCCTGGTGCCCGGCGGCTTCGGTAATCGCGGAACGCGCGGGATGATGCGCGCCGCGGAAGTCGCGCGGCTCCGCGGGATCCCGTTCTTCGGCATCTGCTATGGCTTCCAGTGGGCGATGGTCGAGTTCGCCCGCAACGTCGCCGGCCTGCACGACGCCGATTCGACCGAGTGCAACGAGAACACGCCGCACAAGGTGATCTATAAACTGCGCGAGCTGCTGGGTATCGATGACCTCGGCGGCACGATGCGCCTCGGACAGTATGCCTGCGACCTCGCACCCGGCTCGCTCGCGCACGAGGTGTACGGCTGCGACACGATCGTCGAACGTCATCGGCATCGCTACGAGTTCAACAGAGCGTACGAACCGATCCTGACGGCCCACGGGCTGCGCATTTCCGGCAAGTCGCCCGACGGCAAGTTCGTGGAGATCGCCGAACTGCCCGGTCATCCCTGGTTCATCGCCGTGCAGTTCCACCCCGAGTTCAAGTCGAAGCCGCTTCGTCCGCATCCGCTGTTCACCGGATTCGTCGGAGCGAGCTACCGGCACAAACTGGAGCGGCTGAAGGCGAAGGCCGAAGCGGGTACGACCGCCTAGCCGGCGGCGGCCAGCAGGCTGCCGGCAGCAGGACGCCCTCGGACACCCGCCGTCGGCTGTCCGCTGACCGCCGAGTGTGTCCCCTGCCTGCGTGCCAGCCGCCCGGTGCCTGTATAATGTCCCGCGTGAACACCCTTGAGATTGGGTCTGTCCGCCTGGGCGGCGGCAGTCCGCTCGTGCTGATTGCCGGCCCGTGCGTCATCGAAAGCGCGACGCATGCCGCCGACATGGCGCGGGCCATTCGGGATATTGCCGGGGAGCGCGGCATCCCCTTCATCTTCAAGGCCTCCTACGACAAGGCCAACCGGACGTCCGGGTCGTCGTACCGGGGCCCTGGACTCGCCGAAGGCCTTCGGATCCTGGGCCGCATCAAAGCGACCGTGGGCGTGCCAATCCTCACCGACATTCACGAGGCGGCTCACGCCGACCCGGCCGCGGACGTGGCGGACGTGCTACAGATTCCCGCGTTCCTCTGCCGACAGACCGACCTGCTGGTGGCCGCCGCCTCCACCGGGCGCGCCGTCAACATCAAGAAGGGGCAGTTTCTCGCGCCGCGAGACATGCGGCACGCCATCGCCAAGGTCACCGGAGCCGGCAACGAGCGGGTGCTCGTCACCGAGCGGGGCACGTCGTTCGGCTACAACAACCTCATCGTCGACATGCGTGCGTTTCCGATGATGCGGGAACTGGGCTACCCGGTCATCTTCGACATCACTCACAGCCTCCAGCTCCCGGGGGGCGGCGACGGGATGACAGCGGGCCTCGCCGAGTACATCGAGCCGCTCGGGTCGGCCGGGGTCGCCGCGGGCGTCGACGGCGTCTTCGTCGAGGTCCACGACGACCCGTCGAAGGCCAAGAGTGACGCGCAGAACACCCTCCGGCTGGACAGGCTCGATGCCCTCCTCGATCGCCTCATGCGTCTCGACGCGATCGTGAAGGAACCGCGATGAGCGATCGCGGCAATTGAGGTGTCAGTGGTCACCACCGATTCCATGACCGATCTCGACCTGGCCCGGAAGGTACTGCGCATCGAGGCCGACGCCATTCTGGCCCTTGTCGATCGCGTCGATCTCGCCTTCACGGCCGCCGTCGACCTGCTTCTGGCATGCCGCGGCCGCGTGCTGCTCACCGGCATGGGCAAATCGGGGATCATCGGCCGCAAGATTGCCGCGACCTTGTCGAGCACCGGCACCTCGGCGTTCTTCTTGCACCCGGCGGACGCCATCCACGGCGACGTCGGCGCGCTCCAGGCCGACGATGTCATCGTCGCCGTGTCGTACGGCGGGGAAACCGAGGAGATCCTGAGATTGCTCGAGACCATCCGACGCGTCGGCGCGAAGATGATCGCCATCACCGGCTTCCCGGGCTCCACGCTCGGTCAGGCCGCAGACGTGACGCTCGACTGCCGTGTCGACGAGGAGGCGTGTCCCCTCAATCTCGCCCCAACCGCCAGCACGACAGCGGCCCTTGCGCTGGGCGACGCCCTCGCCATGGCGCTGCTGGTGCGGAAGGGGTTCAAACAGGAGGACTTCGCGAACCTCCACCCGGGCGGGAAACTGGGCAAGCGGCTGATGCGGCTCGAACAGTTGATGCACACCGGCGACGAGCTGCCGTCCGTTCTCGAGAACACGTCGATGCGCGACGTCATCTACGAGATGTCCAGGAAGGGGCTGGGGATGACGTGCGTGATCGACGATCAGGGCCGGCTGGCGGGCCTCATCACCGACGGCGACCTCCGCCGTCACATGACCAGTACCCGGGTCCTCGAGCAGAATGCAGGCATGGTGATGACGCGAGGCCCGGTCACCGTCGGCCGGACCATGCTCGCCGTCGAGGCGTTGAACATGATGGAGCGCCGGAAGATCACCTCGCTCGTGGTCGTCTCGCCCGACGAGCGGGTCGAGGGCGTGGTCCATATCCACGACCTGTGGCGAACCGAGATGTTCTGATGCCCTGCGATCCCCTGAACCTCGCTCGGAAGGCGTTCGGCATCCGCTTGCTGTTGTTCGACGTGGACGGCGTGCTGACGGACGGCCGAATCCTGCTCCATCCGGACGGGTCGGAATCCAAGCAGTTCGGCATCCGCGACGGCACGGGCATCGTCTGGGCGCAGCGCGCGGGAATCGCTACCGGACTGCTGTCGGCTCGCCATTCGCCGGCGACGACGGCACGGGCATCGCAGCTCGGCATCAGGATCGTCCGTCAGAAGGCCGGCGACAAGCTACAGATGTACCGCGAACTTCTCGACCAGGAACGCCTGCAAGACGACGCTGTCGCCTTCATGGGCGATGACCTCCTCGACCTTCCGGTGCTCTCGCGCGTCGGATTCTCGGCCGCCCCGGCTGATGCGGCGTCCGATGTCCTGACGCGCGTGGACTGGGTCAGCAGTCGAACGGGAGGTGACGGCGCCGCGCGGGAGCTGATTGAGTTGTTGCTGCGGGCTCAAGGCAAGTGGGACGCCGTGCTCCATGGATACCTGGCCGAGGACGTACGGTGATGGGCAACCATGCGCCACTGCTCGCGGCTCTTCTCGCCCTCCTGGCCGGGCTGACGATTGGGAAGGCCTGGGAGCGCTACAAGTTGCGCGACGGCCGCTGGTTCGATCGCCGCAAGGCCCGCGAAACGCCCCACTACATGCTCGGGCTCAACTTCCTGGTGTCCAACCAGCCCGACTTGGCGATCGAGGAACTGAGCAAGGCGGCTACAGTTGATTCCGACGCGCTCGAGATCGATTTGATCCTGGGAAACCTGTATCGGGAGAAGGGACGGGTCGGCAAGGCCATTCAGGTGCACCAGGGCCTGCTCCAGCGCCCGAAACTCAAGCGACTGGAGCACGCCTACTCACTGCTCTGCCTCGGGCTCGATTACAAGAGCGGAGGATTCGTCGACCGCGCCGTCGAGGCGTTCAACGAAGTGCTCCGCCTCGATAGCGAAAACGAGTACGCACTCGTCAACCTGGAAAAACTGCACGAGGAGCAGCATCAGTGGCGGGAGGCCTACGAGATCCGGCGCCGACTGGCGCGAACCGGCGGCGCGTCGACCGAGGCGCGGCACAACGAGACACTGGCGTTCCTCGAGAACGAACTGGGCCTCGAGGCGTTGAATCAGGAGGATTACAAGACGGCCGCGGCGCGGTTCACCGCCGCGATCGAACTCGACGCCGGCACCGTTCCGGCCTACCTTCACCTGGGTGACGTCCTCTTGCGACAGGGACACCCGGCCGACGCGGCCGCAACCTGGGAGCGTGGCGTGGCCGTCGCGGCGGACCGGGCCTATCTGGCATTCGAGCGGCTCGAATCCGTCTATGCCATGCTCGGCACGCCCGACCGGTTCCCGGCCCTCTGCCGCCAGCTCATCGCCGCTGCCCCGCAGGACTGGCGCGGCCGCGTGGCACTCGCCAGGCACCTGACCGCGCGCGGAAGACCGGCCGACGCCCTGGACCTGCTCTTCGAGGCGTTGGTCCACAATCCCCATGCGCTGGCCGTGCACCAGGCCATCTGGCGCACGCTTCGCCGGCTCAACCTCGATTCGACTCTTGTCGATCGCTACGTGGAACTGGCCGTCGACGCGGTCTTCTACCTCGATCCACACGTGTGCGTGCACTGCCGCTACCGCAGCACCGAACTGCTGTGGCACTGCCCGCACTGTCACGAGTGGAACTCGTTTGTCGAAGAACGGATCGCGGCGGCCAAGGACTCCGACGAGACGGAAGGATAGCCCGGGCTCCCCCACCGCACAGGGGAACCCGGGGGCCACAGCCAGGGGTTCGTTACTGACCTTTCCCGAAGACCCTGAAGGCGAAGATGATCGTCGGGATGAAAGCGATGATCGCGACCGCCAGGATCGGAACGTGGGCTCGCGCACGGGCCGGAGTCTCGGCCGGGTTGGCCAGCCGGCTCTTGCGCCAGCCGAATCCGCCGTAGATCAACAGTCCGACCTCCATCCAGATGATGAGCCGCAGCCACGTGTCCTTGGGCAGGCCCCACATGACATAGAGGCACGAAGCGGCTCCCGTGATGCCGACAATCCAGGCGCCCGCCATTCCGCCCGGCACCTTGAAGTGCCGCTCAATCTCGGGGCTCGCGACCCGCAAGAGGGGCACGCCGATGCACACCAGGACGAAGGCCAGCAGCGTCCCGATCGAAACCAGTTCCCCCACCAGGCTCATGGGCATCACGCCGCCGCAGGCCGCCACGAACAGGCCGGTCAGTGTCGTCGCAATATACGGGGTCCCGTGCTCCTTGTGGACGGCGCCGAACCAGGGCAGCAGCCCGTCCTTGCTCATCGCATAGAAGATGCGCGTCTGCCCCATCATCATGACGAGGATGACGGAGGTGAGCCCGCACAGCGCGCCCAGCTTGATGAAGAAGGTGAAGACCTTCTGAGCCATGGGGGACCAGCCGCGCAAGGCGACGATCCTGTCAATGCCCACTGCGATCGGGTCGGGCACGCCCAGTTCCTTGAAGTTCACGACGCCGGTGAGCGTGACGGCCACCAGGATGTACAGGATGGTACAGATGACGAGGGAGCCCAGGATACCGATGGGCAGGTCCCGCTTCGGGTTCTTGGCCTCCTGCGCCGTGGTGGACACCGCGTCGAACCCGATGTAGGCGAAGAAGACCACCCCCGCGCCGGTGAGCACCCCGTTCAGCCCCCACCCGTACGCGTTCACTTGATTCCCGTTCAGCGTGATCATCTCCTTGGCCGGCACGAGGGCGGCGAATCCGGTC
>DASVIS010000022.1:0-6813 GCA_036381995.1 Vicinamibacterales bacterium
TTGGAGCGGGCCGGGTCTTCGCCCAGGGTGCTCAACTGGTCAACGCCGCGATCGAGTCCGGGTCGATCTTCCGCGGTGCCGCGTGGCAGTCGGCCACGGCCAGGGGCAAGGCGGGCGGCACGGTCCACTTCATCGGCCTGCTCTCGGACGGCAACGTGCACAGCCACATCAAGCATCTCTTCGCGCTGCTCGACCGGTGCGCCGAGGAAGGTGTGGGCCGCGTCCGCGTGCACCCACTGCTCGACGGTCGCGATGTGGGCGAGCGCAGCGCGCTGACGTACCTCGACGCGCTCGAAGAACACTTGTCGCGGTTGAACGCCTCCGCTGGGCGCGACTACCGGATCGCCTCGGGCGGCGGCCGCATGGTGACCACGATGGACCGCTACAACGCCAACTGGGCGGTGGTCGAGCGCGGCTGGAAGGCGCACGTGCTGGGAGTGGGCCGCCAGTTCGCGTCGGCCCGCGAGGCGGTGGAGACCTTCTATCGCGAAGACCCGACCAGCACCGACCAGTATCTCGACAGCTTCGTGATCGCGTCGGGGGGCGAGCCCGTCGGAAGAATTGAGGACGGAGACGCCGTGGTGTTCTTCAACTTCCGCGGCGACCGTGCGATCGAGATCTCACGGGCGTTCGAGGACAGGGACTTCCACGAATTCGATCGCGTTCGCGTGCCGGCCGTCTTCTACGCGGGGATGATGCAGTACGACGGCGACGCGCAGATCCCGAAGCAGTTTCTCGTGGAGCCGCCGGCGATCGACTCCACGGTGTCGCAGTATCTGTGTGCGGCGGGCGTCACGTCCTATGCGGTCTCGGAGACACAGAAGTTCGGACACGTCACGTACTTCTGGAACGGGAACAACTCCGGGTACATCGACGAGCACCTGGAGACTTACGTGGAAATCCCGTCCGACAAGGTGAGGTTCGACCAGCGACCGTGGATGAAGTCCGCGGAGATTACCGATGCCGTGATCGAGTCCGTGCGGTCGGGACGAGACAAGTTCATACGCCTGAACTACCCCAACGGCGACATGGTCGGCCACACCGGTATCGTCAGCGCCATCCGCATTGCGGTGGAATGCGTGGACCTGGGCCTGCAGCGCCTGCTGCCGGTCGTCCGCGCGGCCGGGGGCGTGCTCGTGGTCACTGCCGATCACGGCAACGCGGACTGCATGTTCACCGAGAAGAAGGGCAAGCGGGAGGCCATGGTCGCCCACACGCTCAATCCCGTGCCATTCATCATCAAGGATTTCTCGGGCGCCAACCGCCTCTCTCTCACCAATGTCGCGTCGCCAGGCCTGAGTCACGTGGCCGCCACACTGCTGGCGCTGCTGGGCTACCAGAAGCCGGATGACTACGATCCGGCGCTGATAGCGATTGGGTAGACGGGCGTTCGCCATCCTGCCGAAGGGCCGCCGTTCCTCGTATAATCCGGGGAATGCGCTATGACTTCGACACGGTCCTGGATCGCCGGAACACGCACTCGCTGAAGTGGGATCACTGCCGCACGGAGTTCGGCCTCGACGATGTGATCCCGATGTGGGTGGCCGACATGGATTTCGCGGCGCCGCCTGCGGTGGTGGGCGCGGTCGAACGGCGCGCGGGGCACGGAGCCTATGGGTACGTGTCGGTGCCCGAGTCGTTCTGGGACTCGGCCATCGACTGGCTGCGCCGCCGCCACGGATGGGAGGTGGACCGCCGCTGGCTCGCCAGGGCGCCGGGTGTCGTGCCAGCCTTGAGCCTGTGCGTCAACGCGTTCACCCGGCCTGGAGACAGCGTCATCGTCCAGACGCCTGTCTACTATCCCTTCTTCCGCGCGGTCGAGCGCAATGGGCGCCGCCTGGTCTGCAACCCGCTGGTCGCCGACGGCGGAACCTACCGGATGGACCTGGCCGACCTCGAGCGGCGAATCGACGCCAGCACGCGGTTGTTGATCCTGTGCAGCCCGCACAATCCGGTCGGGCGCGTGTGGACGCGCGAGGAACTCGAGCGATTGGGCGAGATCTGCGTGCGGCGCGATCTGCTGGTCCTGTCCGACGAAATCCACATGGACCTGACGCTGTCAGGCCACCGTCATGTGCCGCTGGCGACGGTCTCGGAGGCCCTTGCGGAGCGGACGATCACCTGCGTCGCGCCAAGCAAGACCTTCAACGTGGCCGGGCTGTCCATGTCGCTCACTATCGCCAGTAACCCCGACTTGCTCGCGCGCTATGCCGCGCAGTTCGAGGCGTCGGGCCTCGGCATCCCGAGCCTGTTCGGAACCGTCGCGCTCGAGGCGGCCTACCGGCACGGGGCCGAGTGGCTCGACCAGTTGCTCGACTACCTGACGGCGAACGTGGAGTACACGGAACGCTTCATCCGGGAGCGGATTCCCGAACTGCAGTTCATCCGACCCGAAGGCACGTACCTCGCGCTGATCGACTGCCGACGGCTCGGGATGCGGCAGAAAGAAGTTGACGCCTTCTTCCTGCGGACCGCGGGGGTGTACTTCGACAGCGGTTCGTGGTTCGGGGAGGAAGCCGAGGGCTTTGAGCGGATCAACCTGGCCTGCCCGAGGAAGACACTGGCCGAGGCACTGGAGCGGATGGAGCGGGCGATTGCCGGTCTGAGATAGGCGATCCGCGCTGCCCACTGACCCCCGCGCCGCCCCCCGCCGCCGCGATCACCGCGGCGACCGACGCGGGCCGCGTCACGTCCCTGGCGTATTCCGGCGGCCGCAGCGTGCCGCCCATGAAGACCCGGGGGTTCCGATACAACATTCGTCCCTCGCGCGGCTCCAGGCTGGCGAAGTGCAACTCGCTCGCGCCGCAAACCGGGGCAATCCGAGCGGCCGTCCGCTCGGTGATGCCGCCGCCGGGCATGACGATGATTCGCCCCGCCGCCCGTGTCACCAGCTCGACGATCAGGTCGAGGCCTTCGAGCACAGTCGGCTCTTGCCCCGACGTCAACACGCGTTCGACGCCAAGACCGATGAGCGTCTCGAGTGCCTCGAAGGGGTCGCGGGTCATGTCGAACGCGCGGTGGAACGTGACCGGCAGCGGCCGCGCGAGCGCGATCAGTTCCCCGGTGCGGTCACGGTCGATCGTGCCTTCCGGATTCAGGAGTCCGAACACCACTCCGTTGACACCGAGGCTCTTCGCGGCCAGCAGGTCCTCGCGCATCACGGCGAACTCGGTGTCGGTGTAGCAGAAGTCGCCACCACGAGGCCTTACCATGGCCATGATCCCGATGCGCAGCCGCTCCCGCGCGACCCGAAGTGTGCCGTGACTGGGCGTCAGGCCCCCCTCCAGCAGACTACTGCACAGCTCTACGCGGTGCGCGCCACCTTCCTCCGCGGCCATCGCTGCCTCGGCCGAATCCACGCAGACCTCGAATGTCAGGTTCATAGGCGCTCATGGTAACCGATTCACGACGCCGCCGGCCGGTCGATGCCTCTGCGTGCGCGACCTCGGTGCACCTCTGTTGCCTCCCCGGTAGGCATCGTCGGGTGCGTGTGGGGATATAGTACGCAGACTGTCCCGTATCCCTGTGTCCGTGCGCCGGTGCCGGACACGCCGGAGGAGTTCCAGATGCGCAAGATGGCGACCGCGATCCTCGTCCTGGTCCTTGCGAGCCAGATCATGCTGTTGGCCGCCGCTCGGGCCATTCCGACGCCCGAGTCCGTCTTCGGCTTCAAGCCGGGAGCTGACAACAAACTGGCCACCTACGACCAGACGATCGCCTACCTGAAGAAGCTGGCGGCGGCGAGCCCGTCGCTCAGACTCGTCGAGGCGGGAAGGACCACGCAGGGGCGGATGATGTACTTCGCGCTGATTTCGGACCCGGCCAACCTCGCGAAGATCGACCGGCTCCGCGAGATCGCGCAGCGTCTGGCGCACCCACAGAACCTGACCGACGCCGAGGCGCGGTTGCTCGCGCGCGAGGGAAGGGCATTCGTGCATCTCGACGGCGGCTGCCACGCGACCGAGGTGGCGGGGCCGCAGATGGCGCCACAACTGGCGTACGACCTTCTCACCCGCGTCAACGACCCGACGATCAGGGAGATCCTCGCCAACGACGTCGTCATGCTGTGGCCGACGATGAATCCCGACGGGCAGCAGATGGTGGGTGAGTGGCTCGCGAAGAACGCCGGGACGCCGTACGAGCAGTCCGGGTTGCCGCGCCTCTATCAGGAGTACGTCGGCCATGACAACAACCGCGACGGCTACATGATCAACATGATCGAATCGCGGGTGCTCGAACACTTCTGGCGGCAGTGGGAGCCGCACATCATCTACGTGTTCCACCAGACCGCGCCGTTCCCGACGCGCATCTGGCTCCCGCCGTTTTCCGAGCCCGTGGGCCTGCACGCGCCCGACATCATCTCGCGCGAGATCAACATGATCGGCATGGCGATTGCGCAGGGGCTGGAGCAGCGCGGGCAGGTGGGCGCGACCCACATGGGCACATCGTTCGACGCCTGGTACCCGGGCTACGTGGACTACGCGCCGGCGTTCAAGAACATTCCCGCGTTCTGGACCGAAACGGCCGGGAACATGGCGGCTCCCCGCGAATACACGCTGAACGATCTGCCGCAGAACTTCCGGGATCTCCGACCGCAGAGCCTCTATTCGAGCCCGTGGCCAGCTGGTTGGTGGCGGCTGGCCGATGCCGTGAGCTACGACGAGACGGCCGCGCTGTCGACCCTCGAATACGCGGCGAAGTACAAGAACTCGCTGCTTTACAATCGCTATCAGGCAGGTCGCGATCAGATCGCCAGCGGAAAGACGACGGCACCTTTCGCCTACGTGATTCCTCAGAGGCAGCCCGACCCGGTGGCGCCGGTGGAGATGCTCCGACGCCTGGCCTTCGGGGGCGTGCGCGTGTCGCAATTGACGGCGCCGGCAACAATCGACGGCGTGAGCTATCCCGCGGGCACGTGGATCATCCCAACCGACCAGGAGTTCGCGGCCATGGCGCGCGAAGTGCTCGACGTGCAGAAGTACCCCGACCTGCGGCAGTATCCCGGCGGGCCGCCGCTTCGTCCCTACGACGCGGCCGGCTGGACGCTCCCGCTGCAGATGGGCGTCCATGTGGCCTACGCGTCCACACCGCTCGGCGATGACGTCCGCGCGAAGCTGGCGCCGCTCGGACCGCCGAGCGTCACGAAGGGGAGAGCGACGGCGTACAACCTGACCGAGACGAAGGACCCGGCGCCGTTCGACAGCGTGCCTGGCATCGGCTTCAATTCGAGTGCCGCGGCTGCGGCCATCGTTCCCCTTCCGGGGATCGTGAGCGGCAACGGGCCCGCGCTGCTGGTGGACCCGGCGCAGAACAACGCCTACCGAGCCGTGAATCGTGCCTGGAAGCAGGGAGGCACGGTCAGTTTCGTGCCCGGGGCCCTGGGCGCCGGGGCACGATTTGCCATCACCGAGTTGACGGAAGCGGCTCAGGCAGAATTGGTGAAGGACTTCGCACTGGTTGCCGAACGCTCGAATGCGAGCGGCGTGCCGCTGAAGAAGCCGCGCATCGGGCTGTTCCAGCCGTGGAGCGGCAGCATGGACGAAGGCTGGACGCGGTGGCTGCTCGAACAGTACGGCTTCGAATTTGTCGTCGTCCACCCGGAGGACTTCCGAACGCCGCTTCGCGACCGCGTGGACGTCCTGGTCCTGGCTGACGACGCCAGGATTCCGATGGAGGGAGCGGCACAAAGCGGCGCGCAGGCCGGAGGAGCGCGCGGCGGCGCGGGCCGCGCCGTCCGACCGGAGTACGCCTACGCGCTGACGCCGTCGGATCTGCAGGCATTCGAGGCGTTTGCCCGCGGCGGCGGCACCATCGTCTGCTTCAACAGCGCGACGCGATTCGCCATCCAGCAGCTCAAACTGCCGGTGAGAAACGCCGTGGACGGTCTCAAACCCGAGGAGTTCTTCCTGCGGGGTTCCATCGTCGAGGTGAAGCCGGATCTGGCGCATCCGGTGATGGCTGGCATGCCCGATCGCGCGGCGGTGTTCGTCGACGGCAGCCCGGTGTTCGAGACGCTGGACGGCTTCAAAGGCAAGGTGCTCGCGCGGTACGCGGAGACCGGCTCGCCGCTCCTGTCGGGCTACCTGATTGGCGAGAAGTACCTCCAGGGGAAGGCGGCCGCGCTCGATGTCGAGATCGGCCAGGGGCATGTGCTCCTGCTCGGATTCCGCCCGCAGTGGCGCGATCAGTCGTTCGGGACCTTCCGCGTCGTGTTCAACTCGATACTGTACGCCGGCGGCCGGTGAGCGGGGGCCGCGAGGATGGACCGGCTGAGATGGCAGCCGTAACCTCGCGGCGCTCTCTCGTCATACCTAGCCAAGGGGACGTTCCGCAAGGGTTTAGCGGGAAACGCCCGCCCGAAATGGGCTACAATAACTCGCCCCCTTTCAATGGTTATGGCATCAAACACCTGTGTCCGTGCGCTCGTGCTGGTCCTGCTGGCGGGCTCGCTGTCGGGTTGCTCCATCAAGACCATGGCGATCAACACCGTCGGGAACGCCCTGGCAGAGTCCGGGTCGAACTTTGCCAGCGATGACGACCCCGAGTTGATTGCGGCCGCCATCCCGTTCGGCCTGAAGACGATCGAGGGACTGCTGGCGCAGTCGCCCAGGCACAAGAGGCTGCTGTTTGCCGCCTGCAGCGGGTTCACGCAGTACTCCTACGCGTTCGTCCAACAGGACGCCGACTACGTCGAAGCGCAGGACCTGCAGAAGGCCCTCGCGATGCGAGCCCGCGCCAAGAAGCTCTACCTGAGAGCCGTGGGCTACGGGATGCGCGCGTTCGACGTCGAGTTCCCGGGCTTCAGCGAGCAGA